>NZ_JAOVQN010000011.1:0-147160 GCF_025673445.1 Ruegeria marisflavi | reverse complement strand
ACAGACCTCAGCTTTACGGCAATCATCAATGCCTGCGCCGCTCTCCTGAACTCAAAGTGAATCTCAACAGACCCTAGGCTGGCGGCATGAAAACCAACTTCATTTTTCCCCAGCTTTCCCTTCTTGCCCTCCTGCTGAGCACCCCCACCGCAACGCTGGCCGGGCTTGAGATCTGCAACGACAGCGCCGCCACCCAATCGGTGGCGCTTGGATACAGGAAGGGTGGCGATTGGGTCAGCGAAGGCTGGTACATCTTCGAGCCGGGGCAATGCCTGACCGTGCTGACCGGCGATCTCAAGAACCGCTATTACTATGTCACCGCCACCGCCGACGGCTGGGAGTTCGATCACGAGGATATTGCCTTCTGCGTCGCGCAAGAGGCCTTTGACATCACCGGCGACACGGACTGCCAGGCGCGCGGCTATGTCACCAACCTGTTCCGCAAGATCGACACCGGCAAGACCGCCAAGGAGTTCCGCTATCTCCTCGGCGCCCATACCCGGCCCCTTGCGCCCCGGGACTGAGGTCAACAACTCGCCCAACGAGGGTCCGATCAGCCTAGTTCATCCGCTGCGTGTCAGGTCGTGATGCCCTGCTGTGCGCGGAACTCCTTGCTGCTGTTGGTATTCGGATAGGGCTCCTCCGGCACCGGGACGCCCAGGAAATCACAGAGCGGCCCCCAGCCGCTGCCGGTCTCGTAGACCAGCAGCCGGTCGGCCGGGAGGGTGTCGCGCACCTCGTCCACATGCGCCGCAAAAACGGCGGTGGCATGGGCGCGGTCGTCCAGCCGGTTGTCAAAGATGTCCCGCGCGATGAAATCGGCGCACATCTCGGATATCGCGTTCATGTGAGCGTTGCTGTGCTTGCCGCGCATCACTGTCATGAACGGCCCGATCGTCGCCTGCACGCTGTCGAACCAGGCATCCGGATCGCGCACACTCAGGACCACCTTGGCATCCGGGTAATGCGCCGCCAGTTGCCGCCAATAGGCCGCACCGGGCCAGTCGACCTGTGACCGATAGCCCTGAAACATCGCGTCCCAGTCCACCGCCTCGCCCCGCGCGGCGGCCTCCCAGGCGGGCAGTTGTTCGGGATTGTCGCGTACCTCGAACATGTGGTGGCAGGGGCCAAAGCCCAGGTGTTGCAACGCCAGTCTTAGTGAATTGGTACCCGTGCGGCCGAATCCAGCCCCGATGACTTCCAGCGCCATGTATCTTCCCCCTCGAAACATGCGAACTACGGATAGGATAGGGTACTCCAAATTCGCGTTTCTGTCGCATGTTTTTCAGTCGGGTGCGTGCCGTAATCAACCCTTCGGCTTGGCGATCTCCTGCCAGGGTTTCGCCGTGCGGCCGCGGTACTTCACGGTCAGGTCCAGTGGGGTGTCGTTCTCGTCATAGACGCCCAGCACGATGCCACGCCGGCCCGATTTGCCGCGCATCTCGATCAGCTGTGCCTCTGACCGTGTGGTACGCTGCGATGGCCGCCGCGCCCATTGGAACAGCTTGTCATACATGCCCGCGATCACGTCCCCGTGCGCCTCGCTCTCGCCCAGGTCCACCAGTTCCTGCGGATCGTTCTTCAGATCGAAGAGCAGCGGGCGGAACCCGCCCTCGCAATGGATCAGCTTCCAGCGCGTATCGGCGATCATGAACATCACCGCGTCGCGCACCGACACGCCCAGCAGCTTGGCCAGCGGCGAGCCGGAATAGTCGTATTCGCAGATCACATAGTCGCGCAGCGTGCCCGCACGCTCGCCCCGCAGGATCGGCATCAGGCTCTCACCCTCCAGGATGTGTCCCGCCACCTCGCCACCGGCAATTTCGACAAAGGTCGGCGCCAGGTCGATCGATTCCACCAGCGCCTCACAGACCGTGCCGCGCGTCGTGTCCGCCTCGGGGCTGGGGTCGTAGATGATCAGGGGAACGCGGGTCGAGGTATCGTGGAAAAACGTCTTTTCCCCCATCCAGTGATCGCCCAGGAAATCGCCATGGTCGCTGGTCAGCACGATCACCGTATCCTTGTCGCGCCCGGTCTCTTCCAGCCAGGCAAACAGCCGCCCCATCTGGTCATCGGCCTGCTTGATCAGTCCCATATAGGCAGGGATCACCGCCTCGCGCACATCCTGCCTCGAGAACGTCTGGCCGATCTTGGTGTCCATGAATGCCTTCAGCACCGGATGCGCATTCTGCCGCTCGGCCTCCGAGCGCACCACCGGCAGCACATGCTCCGGCCCGTACAGGCTGGAGTAGGGCTCGGGCACGATATAGGGCCAGTGCGGCTTGATATAGCTCAGGTGACAGCACCATGGCCCTTCGGCCTGCTGCATGAATTCGATGCCGCGCCCGGTCAGATAGGGGGTCTCGCTATCCTCTTCGGCGATATTGGCCGCCTCGGGAGAATTCTTCAGGAACCAGCCCGACAGCACGTTGCCCTCGGCATCCAGCCCCGAATTGGCAAAATCGTGCCAGGGGTTGTCGCTGTCATAGCCCTTGTCGCGCAGCCATTCGTTATAGGTCTTGGCCCCGTCCGGGTCATAGGCGCCATCCGGCCCCTCGGGTAACATGCCGTCGTCACGCTCGAACACGTCGAACCCGCATTCGGCGACCCGCGCCCCGATCAGGCTGTCGGGTTCCAGCCCCAGCCGGGCCATCCCCTCGGCATCGGCGCGCATATGGGTTTTGCCCACCAACCAGCAGCCCATGCCTGCCTTGCGCAGGTGATCGCCCATGGTGATCTCGCCCACTTTCAGCGGGATGCCGTTCCAACTCGCCCCGTGTGAATGCACATAACGACCGGTATAGGTCGACATCCGCGAAGAGCCGCAGATCGGCGACTGGATACAGGCGCGGTCGAACCGCACGCCGCGCGCCGCCAGCCGGTCGATATGGGGCGTGTGCAAATGCGGATGGCCGTAACAGCTCAGGTAATCCCACCTGAGCTGGTCGAACATGATGAAAAGGATGTTCCGGGTCATGTGCCTGCTCCTGTCCGTGCCGGTCTGCGTGGAATGTACTTTAACATGTTAACATATTCCATCAAAAGACGCATTGCCCCGAACGATTACCGAACCGGAAAACCAAGGCTCATGCTAAAGTGCCTTCGCGGTCGAGCAAGGAGAGCGCCCATGTCCTTCAAACGTCAACTCATCTCGAATGGTAACCCGATGGAAGAGATCGTCGGCTTCAGCCGCGCGGTCAGGGTGGGGCCCTATATCTCGGTCGGAGGCACGGCGCCGGTGGGCCCGGACGGCAAGACGGTCGGCATCGGCGATGTCTACGCCCAGACGCGCCAGTGTTTCGAAATCATCAAGGCCGCGCTGGAACAGGCCGGCTCCGGCCTGCACGACATCGTCAGAACGCGCGTCATCCTGACCGATATCGACAACTGGAAACAGGCGATCGAGGCGCGCAAGGAATACTGCCGCGACACGCGCCCCGTGGACACGATCATGGCCATAAACCGGTTCGTGAACCCCGAATGGCTGGTCGAGATCGAGGTCGATGCGGTGGTTGCCGATTGACCTCGACTGACCGATGGGCAGGTCGCCTCAGATCTGCTCGACCTTGACGCTGTCGCCCACCACAAAGGCCAGAAAGCCCTTGATCCGCTCCATCGCGGGCAGCGGGTTTTCATAGCTCCAGACCGCGTCCTTGGTCACGGACGAGCGGTTGACGATCGAGTAATAGCTCGCGTCGCCCTTGTGCGGGCAATGGGTGGTCTTGTCCGAGCGGTCGAGGAACGCCATGGCGATATCCTCGCGCGGGAAATAAATCACCGGATCATAGTCGCCCTCGCTCAGCTCCAGCGCATTTGCGCTTTCGCCCAGCACCGCGCCGCCCGAGCGCACGCTCCACTTGCCCGGTGCCTTGCGGATGGTGATATGGTCGCTCATTCTCGGTCCTTCCTGTCCATCTTTCCTGCGGGGTTCTGTTGCCCCCGTGGTGTAACATCTTCGTGTCGGTCAAATCGGTGCGGTTGCGGCATCCAGCCACCGGCGCGCGTCCTCGCCGACGCGCGGGCCGATCCGGGCCGCGACTTCGGCATGATAGTCGTTCAGCCAGCGGCGTTCCTCACCCGTCAGCATCTCCGCGACGATCAGCCGCCGGTCGATCGGGGCAAAGGTCAGCGTGCGCCAGTGCAGCATCGCGCGTTCCGCGTCGCCGCCGGGCAGGGTGGGGGCCTCTTCCACCACCACCAGGTTCTCGATGCGGATGCCAAAGGCGCCCTCGCGGTAATATCCCGGCTCGTTCGACAGGATCATGCCGGGTTCCAGCGGCACATGGCTGACACGGGCCAGCCGCTGCGGCCCCTCATGCACGCTCAGATAGGCGCCGACGCCATGCCCGACCCCGTGGTTGAAATCCTGCCCGGCGAGCCACAGCGGCAGCCGCGCCACACATTCGATATCGCGCCCTGCCAGCCCCACGGGCCAGCGCAGCATCGACATGGCGATCATTCCCTTGAGCACCCGGGTGAAACAGGCTTTCTCCTCGTCCCCCACGGTGCCGATGGCGATGGTGCGGGTGATGTCGGTGGTGCCGTCCAGATACTGCCCGCCGCTGTCCAGCACCAGAAGATGCCCGTTTTCCAGACGGCTGTCGGTCTCCTCGGTCACCCGGTAATGCATGATCGCGCCATTGGGGCCGGTGCCCGCGATGGTCTCGAAACTGATATCCTGAAGCGCGTTGTCACGGCGGCGGCACTCTTCCAGCCGACTGACCACCCGTGTCTCGGTCAGGCTGCCGGGCGCCTGCCCGTCGAGCCAGGTCAGCAGCTCGACCATAGCCGCCCCGTCGCGCAGATGCGCCTCGGCGGCGCCCGCGATCTCGGCGGCGTTCTTGCGCGCCTTGGGCAGGGCGCAGGGATCGCCGCCCTCGGCCAGCCGGTCGCCCAGCCGGTCGGACACGATCTGCGGCACCGTGTTCAGGTCCACCCGCACCGGTCCGCTGAGCGCCGCCACCGCGTCCAGAAACGCCTCGGGCTCATGCTGCGTCACCGTCGGCCCCAGGTGGTCACCCAACCCCGAAAGCTTGGCCGCCGCCATGAACAGATCGACCCGCCCGTTGTCATGCAGAATGGCAAAGCCATGCGCCACCGGGTTGCGCGGAATATCCGCGCCGCGAATGTTCAACAGCCACATGATCGAATCGGGCAGGGTGATCACCGCCGCCTTCTGCCCCGCACGGCGCAGTTCCTCGGCCAGACGCGCCGCCTTGTCAGCCGCGCTTTCGCCCGCGAATTCCAGCGGATGTGCCTTGACCGGCTCCATCGGCGGCGGCGGCTGATCCTCCCAGATCCGGTCCACCAGGTTGTCGCAGCGCACCAGCTCGATACCGCTGCCCGCCAGCTCTGCCTCGGCCGAACGAATCTGCCCCGCCGCATGCAGCCAGGGGTCGAACCCCACGCGCCCGCCCTGGGGCAATTGCTCCTTCAACCACGCCGTCAACGTCACATCGGGCCAGGGCACAGGCGTATAGACATCGGCCACCTGCGCCTTGACCTGGGTGCGATAGCGCCCGTCGATGAACACGCCCGCCACATCCATCAGCGCGGCGCAGAACCCGGCCGAGCCGGTGAACCCGGTCAGCCAAGCCAGCCGCTCGTCATGGGCGGCGACATATTCGCCCTGATGCGCATCCGCGCGCGGCACCAGAAAGCCGCTCAGCCCCTCGGCCCGCATCTCAGTGCGCAACCGCTCCAGCCGCGGCGGCCCCTGTTCCGGGCGGGCGGTCACCTCGAACGACTGATACATGCTGCGGCCTCCTTCATTCTTCGCGGCGAAAGGTGCGGCGCAGCGGCGCAAATGTCCAGCACTGCCGCTGCGGCTCTTGAGATGCCCGCCCCATCCCCTATCATGCCGCCATGATCCGCCTTGTCCTGTTCCCTCTGCTTGCCTGCCTCGCCCTGCCGCTCGCCGCGCAGGAAGAGGAGCGCCCAACCGCCGAAACCGCCCGCCGCAGCGCCGCCGAGGCGATAGGCAAGCAACTTACCGACCCGGCAAACCCAGGCCAGGCGCAGGTCTCGCCGCTTTCCAGCGATGGTCAAACCGTCAAGCTTTGCGCCACCTCGGACGCCCGCAACACCACCGGCAAATATATCGGCCGCGACTATTGGGAGGTGACGCTCAGCGCCGATGGCAAGACCGTGCTGGAAACCCGCAACGTCACTGGCCTCCTATCACCCTGCTACGGCGCGAAATACAAGCCATTCAACGAGATGTTGGGCGAATAGCGTCTACGCTTCGCCCAGAAACCCCAGCAGCGCGCGTTGATATTCGTCCCAGACCGTGTTGCCCGGTATCGGGATATGATTGGCGGTTTCCAGCACCATCAGCTCGGCCCCCGGAATCCCCGCCGCCAGTTTCTGCGCCTCGGACAGCGGATGCACATTGTCATGCCGGGCATGGATGATCAGGGTCGGGCATTGCACCTGCGGCAACAGCGGCACCAGCGTGACATCGTGGATCGCCGCCCGCACCTTCAGCATGGTCTCGCGTGACGCCGCGTTGATCATGTTGCGCGCCATGTCGTGGATCGCCTCCAGCGGACCTTCGGGGAAATAGCTCAGCATCATGGCAGAGACAAAGCTGATCTCCTGCGCGGTCCAGCCCTCGGTCACCAGCGAGTGCATCACGTCGGATTTCAGCTCAGGGTTCCGCCGCCCGCGCCCCTCGGCATAGCCGCCGACAATGGCCAGGCGGCTGACCCGCTCGGGGTACTTCACCGCAAAGCGCAGCGCCGCCTGCACCCCGCCGGATTCGGTGTAAAGCGCGAACCGGTCGAACCCGGCCGCATCCGCCGCCTGTTTCAGGTTCTCGGCCAGGGTATCGAACGAGAATTTCTCCAGCGCCCGGTCCGACCGCCCGAACCCGATCGGATCGAACCGCAGCAGGCTGTGGTGTGCCGCAATCGCGTCGAACATCGCCCGTTCCGAGGGCGTGTTCCACTCCGCCTCCAGATCGGTGGTGTTGTAGCCGCCGCGTACCACCGGCGGGCCGGTCCCGATGACGGCATAGGCCAGCGACTTCCCCTCTGCTGTGCGCGTATAGCGGATGCGCTGGACCATGGGGACAGGCCGGGGCAGGGCAGGCGGCGTGTCCGCCGTCACCTCGGCCACGAATTTCAGCCCCCGCCGGGTGACCGTCTGAATGATCCGTTGCGCCTTGCCGTCATCGCCCACCGCCTTGCGCGCCGCCGCGATGCGGGCGCTGATCGCGCTTTCCGAGACAATTCGCCCGTTCCAGACCTCGGCCAGGATCTCGTCGCGGCTCACCAGCCGCCCGGGATTGCGCACCAGCAGGTGCAACAGGTCGAACACCTGCGGCTCTATGTCGACCTCTTGGGCGTCCCGCATCAGCGTCAGTGCGTCGGTGTCCAGCAGGCAATTGGCGAAAACATAGCGCATGGAGGTCTAGCTTGCCTCCGTTGCAAGGAACCTGATCAGCGTTTCCAAGTAGGTATCATAGGCCGCATTGCCCTGCCAGGGAACGTGATTGGCGCACTCGAGCACCACCATTTCGGCGCCTGCTATGCCAGCGGCCAGTTTGCGGGCTTCCGACAATGGGTGAACCGCATCATAACGGGAATGCAGTATCAGTGTCGGACAAGTGATCCGGGGCAGGAATTGAAGGCTGGAATGATGATTGATCACGTCGCGATGGCGCAGGTCATGGTCCTTGGACGCCGAGTCCAGCATCATCCGGGCATAGGCCCGGACAGAGTCCAGCGGTCCTTCGGGCTGATACGCCAGCAGGAAGGCTTCGAAGAAGGTGCTATCCGACCGAGACCGCGCGGTGTGCAACATGGCTTGCAAGGGTTCGGCCTCCTTGCCATCCGCGCTGTCGCGCACGGCGCGCCCCTCGGCATAGGCGCCCATCATGGCAAGGCGGGTGACGCGGTCGGGATATTGCGCCGCAATGTAAATGGCCTGGGAACAGCCGCCGGATTGGGAATAAAGCGCGAACTGATCCAGCCGCAGAGCGTCGGCAAGGTGCAGGATATCGTCGGCTTGCTCATTGATCGCCGAACGATCAGGCCGGGGATCTGATTGCCCCGCTCCGATGGTGTCGAACCGGATCAGCGTATTCTTACGCGACAAGGCTTCGAACCGGTGGCGTTCGAATGGCAAGCGCCATTCTGCGGCAATGTCCGAGCGGGTCTGACCGATCAGGATCACTGGAGGGCCGGTGCCCGAAACCGAGTAAGCCAACGAGTGCCCCGTGGGCAGTGTGGTGTAACGAATGCGCGGCTCTTCGGTCCGCTCTAACCCAGCCGCAGAGCCGGTGTCGTCGGAGTGCTCTACAACCTCCGCCACCATCTGCAATCCCCGCCGGGTGACCGTCTGAATGATCCGTTGTGCCTTGCCGTCATCGCCCACCGCCTTGCGCACCGCCGCGATGCGGGCGCTGATCGCGCTTTCCGAGACAATCCGCCCGTTCCAGACCTCGGCCAGGATCTCGTCGCGGCTCACCAGCCGCCCGGGATTGCGCACCAACAGGTGCAGCAGGTCGAACACCTGCGGTTCAAGTGCAACAGGCGCGCCGCCCCGCAGCAGAACGTGCCGCTGGGCATCCAGGACGCAGTCGGAAAAGACATATCGCATGGCGAATTAACACCCGGCTTTGCAAGTTTCGGCAAGTCCAGAGTGAAAATAAGGCGTTTCCCAAGGGTTTCTCAGCACTGTCTGAAAGCGCCGCGTGTCCGGTCCTGCCATGCTGGGGTCATACAAAGGAGACCCGACATGATCCTGCATACCGATACCGCGCTGATGATCCATCGCCCGACCCATCTGCAGCCCCTCTCGCAAGAAGAAAGGGCCGCAACCCGGCTGGTTATACGCCGACGCCATCCGACGTCCGAGCTTGCAAACCGGCTGTTCCGCTACTTCGCCTTCTGGCAGGGAGCGAAGGTCTCTTGAGGCCACAAGCTGGGGGGCTCTGCCCCCCAGACCCCCCGGAGTATTTCCAACCAGAAAGAAGCAGAAAAACTCGCGCTTCTTTCTGGTCGCAAATACTCCCGCCGGAGGCGTCCGCACCTGCGGCAAACGCCTCCGCCCGGGATCAGCTCGCGCGTTTGATCCCCATCACCCGCGCGCGCGCGCGCGGGTCGCTGTCAAAGAGCGCCGCCAGTTGCTCGGTCATCGCGCCCGCCAGTTGTTCCACATCGGTGATCGTTACCGCGCGCTGGTAATAGCGCGTCACGTCATGGCCGATACCGATGGCCAGCAGCTCGACCTGCTTGCGCTTTTCCACCATGGCGATCACGTCGCGCAGGTGTTTTTCCAGGTAATTCGCCGGGTTCACGCTCAGGGTGGAATCATCCACCGGCGCCCCGTCCGAGATCACCATAAGGATCTTGCGCTGCTCACGCCGCGCCACCATCCGCCGGTGCGCCCATTCCAGCGCCTCGCCGTCAATGTTTTCCTTGAGCAGCCCCTCTTTCATCATCAGGCCCAGGTTTTGCCTTGTGCGCCGCATCGGCGCATCGGCGGCCTTGTAGATGATGTGGCGCAGGTCGTTCAGGCGGCCGGGCTGCTGCGGGCGGCCCTCGTTCAGCCAGGCCTCGCGCGCCTGTCCGCCCTTCCAGGCGCGGGTGGTAAAGCCCAGGATCTCGACCTTGACGTTGCACCGCTCCAGCGTGCGCGCCAGCACATCGGCACAGATCGCCGCGATCGAGATCGGGCGCCCCCGCATCGAGCCGGAGTTGTCCAAGAGCAGCGTCACCACCGTGTCGCGGAACTCGGTATCCTTTTCCACCTTGAAGCTGAGCGGCGTGGTCGGGTTGGCCACAACCCGCGCCAGACGGCCTGCATCCAGGATGCCCTCCTCGCGGTCGAACTCCCAGCTGCGGTTCTGCTGTGCCTGAAGGCGGCGTTGCAGCTTGTTGGCAAGGCGCGACACCGCGCCTTTCAGCGGCTCCAGCTGCTGGTCGAGATAGGCGCGCAGCCGCTCCAGCTCGGCGGGTTCGGCCAGCTCCTCGGCGGCGATCTCCTCGTCATGGGTATCCAGATAGACCTTGTAGTTCGGATCGGCCTCGGAGGCTGGCGGCGGCGGGGGCGGCTCCAGCGGCGCCTCGCCATCGGGCATTTCGGTTTCTTCGGCCAGCTCCTCGTCGGCCAGCTCGTCCATCGAGACCTGGGCCTGGCTTTCGTCCTGCTGCTGCTCCTGGCTCTGCTCGGGATCGGCGTCGGCGTCCTGCTCGTCCTGATCGTCCTGGCCGGTGCTGTCGGGATCGGGCTGCTCGTCGGCGTCGTCCTCGGCCTGATCCTCCTGATCCTCGTCCATCTCGTCCGGGTCATCGCCCAGCTGGTCGCCATAGCCCAGATCCTTGATCACCTGGCGGGCGAATTTGGCAAACTCGGTCTGGTTGGACAGGATATCGTTCAGGTTCTCCAGCGTGCCGCCGGCCTGTTCCTCGATAAAGCCGCGCCACAGGTTCATCACATTGGCCGCCGCCGCGGGCAGGTCGCGCCCGGTCGCCAGATGTCGCACCAGATAGCCCGCCGCCACAGCCAGCGGTGCTTCCGAAGGCTGCTTGCACTGGTCATAGCCGCGCCGCAGCGCCTCGTGGGTGATCTTGACGTCGATGTTGGACGCGGTGCCGGGCATGTCGCGGGCGCCCATCGCCTCGCAGCGGGCGGTTTCCATCGCCTCGTACAGATCGCGCGCCATGTCGCCCGGCGGGGCATAGCGGTTGTGGGTCGCGTCATCGTGATAACGGCGATAAAGCGCCAGCGCATCCGCCGTGCCGCGCGCCAGCAGCACCTCGTCGCGGGTCAGCCGGCGGCTGACCTGCGGCAGGCGCATGGTATCGCCACTGACGCCCGAGGGGTCGACCGAATAGCTGACCGTCAGCTCCGGGTCATGCGCCATGACCTTGGTCGCCTCGGCCAGCGCCTTCTTGAACGGATCGGCGGGGTTGTCGGTCGGTTTGCTCATGTCACTTCGGTCCTGGTGTCAGGCGGTCGCGGCCCGTCGCGGGCCGCGGGGCGGTTATGGCGGCCGCCCGGATCACCCCAGGCTCGCGCTGGCCGCGCTTTCGGGCAGTTCCTCGTCGAAACAGCGCTGATAGAACTCGGCCACCGTCTGGCGCTCCAGCTCGTCGCACTTGTTCAGGAAGGACAGGCGGAAGGCATAGCCCACATTGCGGAAGATCTCGGCGTTCTGCGCCCAGTTGATCACCGTCCGGGGCGACATCACGGTCGACAGATCCCCGTTCATGAACGCGGTCCGGGTCAGGTCGGCCACGGTCACCATCTGGCTGATGGTCTTGCGGCCCTTCTCTGTGTTGTAATGCGGCGCTTTCGACAGCACGATCGCGGTTTCTGCGTCATGGCTGAGATAGTTCAGCGTCGCCACCAGCGACCAGCGGTCCATCTGGGCCTGGTTGATCTGCTGGGTGCCGTGATAGAGCCCGGTGGTATCGCCCAGACCCACCGTGTTCGAGGTGGCGAACAGGCGGAAATACTTGTTCGGCGTGATGATCTCGTTCTGGTCCAGCAGGGTCAGCTTGCCGTCATGCTCCAGCACCCGCTGGATCACGAACATCACGTCGGCGCGGCCCGCGTCGTATTCGTCGAACACGATGGCCACCGGGTTGCGCAGCGCCCAGGGCAGGATGCCCTCGTGGAACTCGGTCACCTGCTTGCCGTCGCGCAGCTTGATCGCATCCTTGCCGATCAGGTCGATCCGGCTGATATGGCTGTCGAGGTTGACGCGCACACAGGGCCAGTTCAGCCGCGCCGCAACCTGTTCGATATGGGTCGACTTGCCGGTGCCGTGATAGCCCTGGATCATCACGCGACGGTTATGGGCAAACCCCGCCAGGATCGCCAGCGTGGTATCGGGGTCGAATTTGTAGGTCGGGTCGACCTCTGGCACCCGGTCGCTGCGCTCGGCAAATCCCTTGACCACCATCGGTGTGTCGATGCCAAAGACTTCGCGGACGGAAATCTCTTCGGTGGGTTTTGCGTTGATATCGGTCATTCCGTCAGCCATGCCTTCGTCCTTGTCGCTTGGCCCGCGCGCGCTCCGGGCCCGATCTGATCGTGGTGCAACATATCGCCGCCAGCCGCAAGGGAAAGGCGAAAAGCGCCCCGGCGGGCGCTTTTTGCGCCAGAACGCGGCGGCGCTTCGCGACAGGTTGACCGGGTGTCACTACGCCATTGCATGCATCTGCTTGTATTGCATCGGCGTACAGCCGACCCGCCCTTTGAAGAAGCGGGTAAAGTCGCCTGGATTGCCATAACCCAGCTCATAGGCGATTTCGGTAATGCTTTGGGATCGCCCCGACAGCATCGTGTACGCAATCTCTAGCCGTGCATTCGACAGCAACTGTGCGTGGCTCGTGCCGATCGCTGCCAACTTTCGCCGGTAACTGCGGGTACTTAACCCAAATGCGTTGGCTACCCGATCTGCCGAACAACAGTTGGGAGATGAGATCACGAACTCGTTCATGCATTCCGAAAGCGCAGCCATCAGATTGTTGGTTAGCGGGTTCGCCACTGTGACCGCTTTCGAGGTCGAGGTCGAGGTCGAGGTCGAGGTCTGACCTAACATACGATCCGCAAGGATGACGTCGCAAAGATCGAAAGCGAGACCGAAATGGCCTGCGTCCAGCTCAACCGGCAGGTCCAGGATCTCTGGCAAATGCTCCGAGCTGAAGCGCGCCGGCAACCGCAGGCAGACTGGTCGTACATCGGACTTCAAAGTCCTTCGTACGCCTGCCAGCATGATGCTCAAGTTGTATTGCAGCACCGACCACACATCGGACCACTCGGTTGCCGCGGTGGTGCGCAGCACCCAGATCCGCCCCCCCTGTATCTCGCTGGAGAAACGGGCACCGGTAACATGCCCGTTGAAGGTTTGGGTCATGACTTCCAACGCTTCCTTGCTGGTGAAGCCTTCTGGCAGGGGCACCCCCACAACGGATTGCGCCTGGCTTCGCTCACTCGGGTCCATGGAAAGGCTGTCGAACAGAAAGGTGTCCTGTCCCCTTTCTCGCTGAACCAGATCCAGAAACAACTCGGTCGCATAGAGCGGAACGAACCCTTTCGGATCGTCCACGATACTGCCAGGAAGCCCGGCCTTCTCCGCAATGCGTTCCAGCAGACTGTTGGGCAGGGCGGCCGCTCCAAAGACCGGGCTCAATGCTGGAGCATACACAAGGTCGAGACGGTTCATTTCAATCCCCCGCGCCGATGACGATCCGTCTGCGGCTCTTGCCATGTGACAAGGTTATCGATTTTGGCCGAAAATGCTAAGCATCTTTCCGCAAAAGGCTTACTATCGCGAACACGAATTGCAGCGGAAAACCAACACAGAAAGGGGAGATTCCGATGCTTGCTACTAAAGTATTTAAGAAAATAAGGGGAACGGCGTCCGTTGCGTTGATGTGCGCGGGCATATCGATGACCGGAAACATCGCCGCCGCCCAAGACAAGCCATTGAATTTTCTCATCATCTGGGGCGACGATGTCGGGTATTGGAATATCTCGGCCTACAACCAGGGCATGATGGGATACGAGACCCCCAATATCGACCGCATCGCCAATGACGGCATGCTGTTCACCCATGGCTATGGCGAACAGTCCTGCACCGCCGGCCGCGCCTCCTTTGTCACCGGTCAGTCGGGCTTTCGCACCGGCCTGTTGAAGGTCGGCCTGCCCGGCGCCAAGGAGGGGATGAGCGAGAAGGATCCCACCATCGCCGAATACATGCGGTCCAAGGGCTACATGACCGGCCAGTACGGCAAGAACCACCTGGGCGACCTTGACGAACACCTGCCCACGAACCACGGGTTCGACGAGTTCTTCGGCAACCTCTACCACCTCAACGCCGAGGAAGAGCCCGAGAACGAGGACTATCCCAAGGATCCCGCGTTCAAGGAAAAATTCGGCCCGCGCGGCGTGATCAAGTCCAATGTCGACGGCACGATCGAAGACACCGGCCCGCTCACCAAGAAGCGGATGGAGACCATCGACGAAGAGGTCACCGCAGGCGCGCTCGACTTCATGCAGCGCGCGCATGACGAGGAGAAGCCGTTTTTCCTCTGGTACAACACCACCCGGATGCACATCTTTACTCATCTCAAGGAAGAGAGCCAGGGCGTCACCGGGTTGGGTGTCTACCCCGATGGCATGGTCGAACATGACAAGATGGTTGGCCAGATGCTCGACAAGCTCGAGGAACTGGGCATCGCCGACAATACGGTGGTGATGTACTCCACCGACAACGGCGCCGAGGTCTTCTCCTGGCCCGATGGCGGCACCACGCCGTTCCGCGGCGAAAAGAACGACAACTGGGAAGGCGGCTACCGCGTGCCCATGATGATCAAATGGCCCGGCGTGATCGAGCCGGGGCGCAAGTCGAACCAGATCATCAGCCACCTCGACTGGTTCCCGACCTTCATGTCGGCGCTGGGCGATGGCGACATGAAAGAGCGGATGCTGACCGAGGCCCCGTTCGGCGAGGGCAACGAACCGGTGCATCTCGACGGCTACGACTTCATGCCCTACTTCCGCGGCGAGGCCGACAAGGGGCCGCGGCGCGAGTTCTTCTATTTCTCCGACGGCGGCGATCTGGTGAACATGCGCTATGACCAGTGGAAGGTGGTCTTTGCCGAACAGCGCGCCCATGGGTTCGACGTCTGGCAAGAACCGCTGACCTTCCTGCGGCTGCCCAAGGTGATGAACCTCTACTCCGATCCGTTCGAGCGGGCCGAACACGAATCCATCGGCTATTCGCAATGGCGGCTGGAACGGGCCTATCTGCTGGTGCCCGCACAGGCCTTCGTGGCGCAGTTCCTTGGCACGTTCAAGGACTTCCCGCCTCGTCAGGAACCGGCGAGCTTCTCCATCGACCAGGTGCTCAAGACCCTGCAAACCAACCAGGGCGGCTAAGGCGCTCGATCCTTGACAACGTCAAAGGGGCGCGGCCACCAGGCCGCGCCCTTCGTCTTTGCGGGCTCCGGTCAGTCCAGTAGGGCGTCCCGCATCCGGTCCAGGCTGCGCCCGTCCAGGAACCGGGGCGTTCTGGCTATATAGTCGCGGAACGCGGTCCCATAGCCGTCGAGCAACCAGCGCTCCTCGTTCAGCACGAACAGGAAGTAGAGCGCGAACAGTCCGCCCGCCAGAACCAGAGTCAGAACCGAACCGCTGGCAATGCCCAAGCCCACCGTGGCCAGGACCGAGGTCACATATTGCGGGTTGCGCGAATAGGCATAGATGCCGCCGGTGACCAGCCCGCCGCTCTCGCAATAGGTGTTGTCGATGCCCAGAAACCTGTACCCCCACAGCGTCACGCCGAACGCCGCCAGCATCAGCGGTACGCCAACCGCATAGCGCAGCCAATGGCCCCAGCCACCCACCCAGACCTCGGACAGGGCGAACACGACGGTCGCGCCGCAAAAGAGCCGGAACAGGCCAAAGGCGGCATGGTGCCGCCAACCCCTGGCGGCGGGCCACAGGCCCCAGTCCGGGCGGCGCAGGCTCTGCGCCAGATAAGCGGCCAGCGCCAGCGCACCGCCAAGCGCTAGAGACAGGGAGATATCGTGCAACATCAGGGCAAAATCGGGGATCATCCGTGAACCATCCATCAACGGGTTGAACATTGGCCGCCCACTTCCCGTCGCGGCCGCGATCCGGGGTAACAGCCGAATGTAACAGACATGCTCCAGCCCGCCGCCCGCTCGCCCGGCCTTTCCCGATTTACAGGCCCGCGCGCCGCCCTTAGCGTTCCGGCAATGCCCTTGCACAGGACACGGCCCATCATGTCACATCGCCCCCCGAACATCCTTGTGGTCATGGCCGACCAGATGACCCCCTTCATGCTCGAGGCCTGCGGTCACCCGATCGCGCGCACCAGACACATGAAGGCGCTGGCCGACCGGGCGGTGAATTTCACCACCGCCTATACGCCCAGCCCGATCTGCGTGCCCGCACGGTCGTGTTTCATGACCGGGCTGCATACCTCGACCACCGGCTGCTACGACAATGGCGACCCCTATCACAGCTTCATCCCGACCTTCGCCCATTACCTGACCAATGCGGGCTACGACACCGTGCTCTCGGGCAAGATGCATTTCATCGGCGCCGACCAGCTGCACGGCTTCCGCCGCCGCCTCAACACCGACATCTACCCCTCGGGCTTCCTCTGGTCTTACCCGCTTCTCGATGAAAACGACCCCACGGCGATGGCCTTCGACTTCGCCCCCCAGTACCAGGCCCGGAACATCGGCCCGGGCTGGAGCGCCGAGCTGCAATATGACGAGGAAACCCATTTCCGCGCGCTCGAATACCTGCGCCACGCGCCCGACCGCCCGTTCATGCTCACGGTCTCCTACACCAACCCGCACCCGCCCTATATCGTGCCGCGCAAATACTGGGAGATGTACAAGAACGCAGACCTGCCGCTGCCGCATTACCCGGCGGACATGGACGCGCGCTATTCCGACTTCGACCGCGCCTTCCTGCGCTGGTACGGGCTCGACCGCAAAAGCATCCGCAACGAAACGGACCTGCTTGCCATGCGGCGCGGCTTTGCCGCGCTTGCCCATTACATCGACGACAAGCTGGGCGAACTGCTGGACGTGCTTGATGAACAGGGTCTGCGCGACACCACGATGGTGATCCTGACCTCGGACCATGGCGAGATGCTGGGCGAAAAGGGCCTGATCCAGAAACGCAGCCACTATGAATGGTCCGCCCGCATCCCGCTGATCATCGACCATCCCGGCTCCGGACACCGCCGTATCGACACGCCGGTATCGCTGATCGATCTGCCCGCGACCTTCCTGGATCTGGTTGGCTCCACCCCCGCCCGCCCGATGGAGGGCCGCTCGCTGATGCCTGCCCTGCGCGGCGAGGCGCTGGGCGAGGTGCCGGTGATCTCGGAATATCACGGCGAAGGCATCATGCGCCCCAGCTTCATGATCCGCAAAGGCCCCTGGAAATACCTCTACTGCCACCGCTCAGGCCCCCAGCTCTTCAACCTCGTCACCGATCCCGGCGAATGGGAGAACCTGGCGGGAGCGCCGCAAGCGGCTACTATCGAAGCCGAACTGGCCGCCCTCATCTCCGACCGCTTCGACCTCGACGCCATCGAGAGGGATATCTGGGCGCGGCTGGCGCAGAAACAGGTGGTCAACGCTGCCATGGCCGCAAACGGCACCGAATGGGATTACCACCCGGATCCGGGTGAGATGACCCGCTACATCCGCAGCTGATCCTGCCCCCTGTTTCTTTCTGGTTGAAAATACTCTCGGGGGAGCGCGAGGGGGCAGACAGCCCCCTCGCTCCGACCGAAGTCCGCCTCGCGGTCACGTCCGGACTAATGAGGACACCGGTAACCTTGGATGCGACGGGGGATACGAGTATTTGTAGCCAAAAAGAAGCCAAAAGGCTGTGAGCGGCAAGGACTGCCGAAGCATGCGTCACTCGTCGCCAATCACTTGAAGTTCCGGCTGTCCTTGATCTGGTCCCAGGCCCAGACCACTTCCTGCAACTGGTCTTCCTGGCTGCGGTCGCCGCCGTTCATGTCCGGGTGCAGCACCTTGATCAGCTTCTTGTACGCCCCGCGCACCTCGGCCTTGGTCCAGCTGTCCTTGGCCTCCAGGATCTCGATCGCGCGCCGTTCGGTCGGCGGCAGCTTGCGACCGCCCGCGGCCGCCCGACCGGGGTTCTGCGTCGCGTTGGCGCCCAGCACCTGATGCGGGTCCTCGATCCCCAGCCGCGCCCAGGCGCGGGACTCGGGGTCGCCCATCGGCCGGGTCTTGCGCTCCCAGACCTTGTCCTTGGACATCTGCGCGTTCATCTCGGCCTCGGTGGTGCCGTCGAAGAAGTTCCACTTCTGGTTATACTCGCGTACATGCTGCTGGCAGAACCAGAAATAGTCGTCCAGCACATCCGGGGCTTTGGGCGCGCGGAACTTGCCCGCCTCGGTGCAGCCCTCGTGCTCGCAAACCCGGACCGAAGTTTCGGATGCGCCCGACATGCCCCGCCGTCCGCGCGGGTTCTTCTTCTTTGCGGAAGAGACGGACATATCGAATCCGAACGGATCTGGCTTGCTCATCTCGGGCCCTTTCGCTGATGCTTCTCGACTCGGAGGCAGGAGTTTAGTCTATGTGCCGACAGATAGAAGAGGGCGGCGGTAAAAATATCCGGCGCCGGGCGGAAAACAGCACAGGACCAGACCAAAAGAGGAGTTATGCCGATGCCCATCGCCGAGGAGATGCGCGCGCGCCTGGAGGCCGCCTTTGCCCCAACCGAACTGGAAATCAGCGACGACAGCGAAGGTCATCGCGGCCATGCGGGCTACAGGGAAGGCGGCGAAAGCCATTTCTCGGTCCATATCCGCGCCGCCGGTTTTGCCGGCATGGGCCGGGTGGCGCGGCACCGTGCGGTGCATGCGGCGCTGGGCGACATCGTGCCGCGCATCCATGCGCTGGCGCTCGACATCGGTACATGAGGCGCGGGGTCAGTCCTCGTCGGTCTCCGATTTGACCACCCGCAGCGGCGGGTCCTTCACCGGCGAGGAGATCGGGGCAGGGGCGCGCAACTGCTCCTTCATCGCGTCCGGGCCGGGGATCGGACGGGCGCGCGGGGTGCCGTCATCCGCCTTTTCCTGCTCCGGGGTTTCGGGTTCGGCCGTCGCCTCAGCTTCGGCCTCAACCTCGACCACCGGGGCGACCGCGCCCTCGGCCAGCGCCCGGCGAAACACCAGCACATTGCGCCACTTGGTGACCGACCCTGTCAGCCCGGTCCGCTCCTCGCTGGGCAACAGCTCGGCGCGCTGATACTCCCAGCCCTCGGTGCCCATCTGGTTCAAGAGGCTTTCCACCGACAGCGTGAACCGCCCCTCGGGCGTCTTGACCCCCTTGGCCTTGGTGCCGCGGGTGGGGGCGGGAACGACCTTGTATTCATAGCGGATCATGCAGAAGCCTCTCGGATGACGTGCGCCGCTTATAACCAAGCTCGGGGCGCATTGGCCAGAGGGTCGGTCGGGGGCACTGTGCTCAGGCTTGCGCCCTTGCAACGATTGGGCGGCCGGGTGCCGCCTGTTGCGTCTTATGGCTGGCAGAGGTCCGCCACTTGCGATTGAAAAGGGCGCCCGAGGGCGCCCTTGAACTCCGGTACAAAACGGTCAATCCGGGGTTTGGGCCGGGTACAAAACGGTCAAAACCCTGTACAGATCACAGGCCCAGCTTGGCCGCGACCAGATCGTTGACCGCCTTGGCGCGCTCTCGCACAATCCCTTGGATCATGCTGCCGCGCGGGTGTGTCACCCATTCAGTTTCTTTGAAACCATCTGGTTGACGACACCCGGATTGGCCTTGCCACCGGTCGCCTTCATCACCTGACCCACGAACCAGCCCGCCAGTTTCGGGTTCACCTTGGCCTTTTCCACCTGCGCCGGGTTGGCGGCGATGATCTCGTCCAATGCGGCCTCGATTGCGCCGGTGTCGGTGACCTGTTTCATGCCGCGTTTCTCAACGATTTCAGCAGGATCGCCGCCTTCGGTATAGACGATTTCGAACAGATCCTTGGCGATCTTGCCCGAGATTGCGTCGGATGCGATCAGGTCGATGATACCACCCAACTGCGCCGGGCTGACCGGGCTGTCGGTGATGTCGTGGTCTTCTTTCTTCAGCCGTCCGAACAGCTCGTTGATGACCCAGTTGGCCGCCAGCTTGCCGTTGCGCCCCTTGGCCACTTCCTCGAAATAAGCGGCCGATTCCACCTCGGCGGTCAGCACCGAGGCGTCATAGTCGGTCAGGCCGAAGCCCTTGATGAAACGCGCCTTTTTGTCGTCTGGCAGTTCGGGCAGGCTGGCCGCGATATTGTCGACCCAGGCCTGCTCGATCTCCAGCGGCAACAAGTCGGGATCGGGGAAGTAGCGGTAATCATGCGCCTCTTCCTTGGACCGCATCGAGCGGGTCTCGTTCTTGTCCGGGTCATACAGCCGGGTTTCCTGATCCACCTTGCCGCCCGCTTCGACAATGGCGATCTGGCGTCGCGCCTCGTATTCGATGGCCGCCTGGATGAACCGCATCGAGTTCATGTTCTTGATCTCGCAGCGCGTGCCCAGGTGCGAAAAGTCCTGTGTTTCCTGATACTTCTCATAGGCGCCCGGGCGGCAGATCGACACGTTCACATCGGCCCGCAGGTTGCCGTTCTGCATGTTGCCGTCGCAGGTCCCCAGATAGCGCAGAATCTGGCGCAGTTTGGCGATATAGGCGGCGGCCTCTTCGGGGCCACGGATATCGGGGCGGCTGACGATCTCCATCAGGCAGACGCCGGTGCGGTTCAGGTCGACAAAGGACATGTTGGGATCCATGTCATGGATCGACTTGCCCGCGTCCTGCTCCATGTGGATGCGTTCGATCCGGACCCGGCGCGCGGTGCCGTCGCCCATCTCGACCAGCACTTCGCCTTCGCCCACAATAGGCTGATAAAGCTGGGAAATCTGGTATCCCTGCGGCAGGTCGGGATAGAAATAGTTCTTGCGGTCAAAGGCGGATTTCAGGTTGATCTCTGCCTTCAGCCCCAGCCCCGTGCGCACCGCCTGTTCGACGCAGAATTCGTTGATCACCGGCAGCATGCCCGGCATCGCCGCATCCACGAACGAGACGTTGGAATTGGGCTCGGCGCCAAAGGCGGTCGAGGCGCCCGAGAACAGTTTCGCCTGCGACGCGACCTGAGCGTGCACCTCCATGCCGATCACCAGCTCCCAGTCGTGCTTGGCACCGGCGATGGTCTTGGGTTTGGGGGTCTCGAAGGTCAGGTCCAGCATGGGTGTGCCTCTTGTCCGCTTGGTACAAACCGCCTTCTAGGCCCGCACGCGGCGTTGGGCAAGGGGGCAAGGGGAAAGGGGCTTGATCTCAACCATGGTTGAGGCGGCAGGTTGGGACGAATCCAGATAGGAGGCACCAAATTGAGGCTGTTTGTGACAGGGGCCAGCGGGTTGGTCGGGGGCGCGGTGCTGCGCGCGGGCGTGGCGGCGGGGCATCAGGTGACCGGGCTGGCCCGGTCCGACCAAGCGGCCGCGCAGGTTCGGGGCGACGGGGCGCAGGTCTGTTATGGCGATCTGCGCTTGCCCGAGGGCTGGGCGGCAGAGGCGGTTGCGGCGGATGCCATTGTTCATGCTGCCGCTACCTTTGGCCCTGACATGGGGCCGGTCGACCGTGCCGCGATGGAGGCGCTGGTCATGGCGTCGCGTGACACCGGACAGCGCCCGCGCCTGATTTATACAGGCGGCATATGGCTTTACGGAGATACCGGCGGGCAGGTCAGGGATGAAACCGCGCCGTTTGACCCCGTCACGCCCTGGGGCTGGATGCTCGACACCGTTGCAATGCTGGAGGCCAGCGAGGTCACTGATCTGGCGGTGCTGCATCCCGGCGTGGTCTATGACAGCGACGGCGGCGGCATGCTGGCGCGGTTCCGTGCGCCCGAGGTCGAGGTCCTGGGGGATCCGGCGATCCGCTGGCCGCTGGTGCATGCCGATGATCTGGCACAGGCCTATCTGCTGCTGGCGGAAATGCCGGGGCAGGGCGGTCAGTTCCTCGCCACCGCCGAACCGGGCCGACCGGTGGGCGAGATCGCGCGCGCCATTGCCGGACAGGAAGCGCACATCCGGGTGCTCGACCGCTCCGAGGCCACGACACGTTATGGCGACAGCGCATTCGGGCCAATGCTGGATCAGAGACTGGCTGCGTCTCGGCTGGCCGCGCTGGGTTGGCGGCCTGTCTACTGTGATTTCTCGCAGTGTCTGTAAAACGGTTGGCGTTTAGGCCCCGTGCAGTTGCGGGCCATCCGGGGTAAACACCACACGGTTTCCGCGCCCGATCTCATCGCGGAATAGGTCCGCGATCACTTGCAGCGCGTCGGCCCGTCCCCGTGCCGCGAACCGACCGGGCGAAGTCACCCGCATGTTGTTGGCAAAGCCGTCGGCTGCATGGGCCCAGATCAACGGGTGCACCTCGGTCAGATGATCGCGGACAAGCCATTCTGTCGCCTGGCAGATCTGGACACGGGGCATATCAGAGGCTTCATTCAGCCCGTATCCCGCGCGCAGGGTCACTGCGCAATAAGCGGCTAGTAGGTTAACCATCTCCTGCTCGGGGCGGGCGGCGACGATGTCGTGCAGCCCGTCGACAAAGAAGTCGACGTCGACCCGGGCACAGGCATTTTCGTCCAATGCGATGGCGTCAAAACAGACCCAAGTATACCCACCCGCGCCCCAGATATCCTGGGTCCGTGCGGCGGTGCGGCGTGCTTCGAGTTCCAGGTCTTGGTACGACCCGAACCAGCGTGGAAGCAAGTGGTTGCCCAAGGCCCGCATGTGACGCGGGTTCCGGGGGTCGAGGTCGATCAAGTCCTCGTAAGAATCCGCGACATAGCGCTCCTGTGCTTTGCGACCAGCCAACATCGAGCAACAGGCCGCCTGAAGGATCGGACTGTTCAATTCGAGGCTGCACCAACGCGCCAGAATGGTACCTGCGCGATCAAAATGGGCTGCACATTTCTGCTTGTTCAGTTTGGGAATGATCGTGTCCCGGACAGGTCCTCTCCAGATCCACGCCATGTCGATATGTGCAAGGGCCACGATCAGTGCAATATAGGGGTCGTCCGGGTGATCCTGAAGGACAAACTCCAGCCCGCGAATACCTGCGGTCAGAGGCAGGTTCGACTTGCGGCTGTTGTCTTCCAACGCCTCTTCGAGGGCGTTCACCACATCGCAGCGCGCGCCAAAGGCCAGAAGATCGGCGATCGGGGTACCGCCGCTGGTTCGGGCGCGTTCCGCATCCGCAGCGCGCATTTCTGCGCTCAACTCGGTCCAGCGGTCCTGTCTGGCCAGAAATTGACCACGCAAGCGAGCCTCGCGACATGCAATTTCATCACGGCTGTGTTCGGCGATGGGGATGGATAGCGAGTCCTCAAGGCGGCCTGCTTCGGTTGCCGCTGACGATGCCAGAAAACTGACCGCGCGACGCGAACGACGCGCGGCCAGGTTCGGCAAGGTACTCAGAAACGTGCGAGCGAGATGCAGCATACTCTTTAACGACCAGCCTTGGTATTGTTTATACCTTCAAGGTGACGCTGATTTGCGGCACAAACATGGCTCAGTCTGGGTGTTTCGGGACAGGTTTTGAGGCACTCTCAGGGATTGCCCATGTCTTGGCATCAATCCGCTAAAAGCGTCCGAAATGGTGCCGAATGATAGTCAACCCTCGGTGGGTCAGCACCTCTTCGAAGGCGCGATGTGGCGGAGTGCATTCCTGGGGTAGGCGTACGCGCTGGCCCGATCTGAGACACAGCGTGGTGCGAACCGAGAAATCCCAGCGGGTATCCAAGCGGACCTGTTCGATCTCGTTCAGACCGGTAGTGCCGCTCATGCGACCGGAGAACCAATTGAGATGGGTGTCGTTCATCTCCAACCCGGACTGGCGGTCGGTGGCGATCTCCCAGATCAGAGGCAGGGTGGGCAGGGCAAAAATTGCAATCAACCACCAGGCTGCGTCGAAAAGCAGAACAAACGCCGCCAGACCCGCCCAGACCGCAATGACGATAGCGATATTGCGGGGGCAGCGGGCATGGCGAACGTATCGGATGGGCGCGGTCACCGTCCGCCGGTGGCGTCGAGCGTGGTCGAGGTGATGTAGGAGGCCGCATCCGACAAGAGATAAAGAATGGCCTCGGCAACTTCCTCAGCCGATCCTGTACGTTTCATTGGTACCATGTGCGCCAGACGCTGGGCCCGGTCCGGCTCGCCGCCCTTGCCGTGCAACTCGGTTTCGATCAGGCCGGGCCGGATGGCGTTCACGCGGATGTTCTGGCCAGCAACCTCGTCGCCCAATCCCTTGGTGAACGTGTCGATTGCGGCTTTGGAGGCGGCATAATCCACATATTGATTGGCCGAGCCCAGCCGCGCGGCGGCTGAGGAAATGTTGACGATGGCGCCGCCCTGACCATGAGCCTGCATGCGCAGAACAGCCTCTTTGGCGACCAGGATGGCACCGATCACGTTGACGTCGAACATGCGACGCAGGCGGGCATGGGTCAAGTCGGTGACCTTGGCTGTCATGTCGACGATCCCGGCGTTGTTGACCAGCGCATCAAGCCGGGAAAAGGCCGCGTCGACGGCGGCGTACATCTGTTCGATCTGCTCGGGGTCGGCGACATCGGCCGGGCAGAGGATGACCTGCGCACCGGCCGCGCGCGCGGCTTCGGCCACGGCCTCAGCCCCGGCGTGGTCGCTGCGATAGTTCAGCGCCAGATCATAGCCGCGGGCGGCGGCCAGACGGGCGGTCGCTGCGCCGATACCGGCACTGGCACCGGTGATGAGAAGGGTCTTGCGCATGGCTCAGGCTCCTTTGATGCGGGTCAGCATTTCGGTTGTGTCGCGACTCAGGCCGGATTGGGCAAGAATGCGGTCGAGCTGGGCCCCGATCAGCGCCTGCCGGTCTGCATCATACCGCCGCCAGGTCTGGAAGGCGGAACACATGCGCGCCGTGGTCTGCGGGTTCACCGGGTCGAGCCGGATCAACCAGTCGGCCAGCATCTCGTATGCGGCACCGCCGGAATAATGGAAGCCCGCGTGATGCATGGCCAACGGGCCAAACAGGGCGCGGAACCGGTTGGGGTTTTTCCAGTTGAAATCCGCGTGCCTAGTCAAGGCGCGTGCGGTTTCCGCCACATTTTCCGGGGCAGAAAGGCCCACCTGCAACCCGAACCACTTGTCTATCACCAGCCGGTCATGCTGCCATTGGTCATAGAAGGCTGCCAGTTCCGCCTGTCCCTTGCCCGCCTTGAGCAGGCAGGACAGGGCCGAAAGTTGCAGGGTCATGTTATCGGCCCGGCCATAGTCGTTTGTTGCCTGCGCGCCGCCGTCGAGACGCGTGAGCAGAGCCAGCGCCGCGCCACCAAGTGCGCGCTTGCCCGATTGCTCGGCATCCGGGGCAAAGGGCTGATCCACCTGCGTTTCCGCGCGCAGGCGCGGCAGCAGGTCTTGCAGGTGCTGGGCGGTGGACTGGCGCAGCGTTTCGGTCGCGTCCCAGATCGCCTGCGGGTCCGGGGTCACGCCGCACCGGTGCAGGGTTGCGGCCAGTTCCGACTGGCTGGGCAGGCCGAGCATGAGCGCGCGATAGGCCGGGTCCAGCGTGTCGTCGCGCACCACCGCCAGCAAACCGTTCAGGTAGTCGGCATCCGGCGCGGCCCCTTTGGTGATCATCGCCAACAGGCATTCCTCGGCCAGGGTGCGGCCCGCTTCCCAACGGTTGAACGGATCGGTGTCATGGGCCAAGAGAAAGGCGCGTTCGGCGGCTGTCGTCTCGCGTTCTAGTACCACGGGGGCCGAGAATTCGCGCAGGATCGACGGTACCGGGCGGGCGGCCAGCCCATCGAAGGTGAAACTTTGGCGTGCACGCGTGAATTCCAGCACCTGAGTCGGCCGCACCTCGTCGCCATTCGGCCCCAGAAGGCCCACCGCCACCGGGATCACCTGTGGCAGCTTGTCCGCCTGATCGGGGGTGGACGGTGTCGTTTGGGACAGGGTCAGGGTATAGGTGCCATCACGCCAATCTTCCTCGACCGTGATGCGCGGCGTTCCGGCCTGGCTGTACCAGCGCTTGAACTGCGACAGGTCGCGCCCCGTGACATCCTCAAACACCTTGAGCCAGTCCTCGATGGTGCAGGCCTGTCCGTCATGGCGGGCGAAATAGAGGTCCAGCGCCTCGGCATAGGCCCGGTCGCCTACCAGCCGTTTGAGCATGCCGATCACCTCGGCACCCTTTTCGTATACGGTGGCGGTGTAGAAGTTGTTGATCTCCTGAAAGCTCTCGGGCCGCACCGGATGGCTGAGCGGGCCCTGATCCTCGGGGAACTGGCGGGCGCGCAATTCGATCACGTCGCGGATGCGCTTGACCGGCGCGCTGCGCATATCCGAGGTGAATTGGGCATCGCGGAACACGGTCAGCCCTTCCTTGAGACAGAGCTGGAACCAGTCGCGGCAGGTGATGCGGTTGCCGGTCCAGTTGTGGAAATACTCATGCGCGATGATCGCCTCGATCCGTTCGAAATTGTCGTCGGTCGAGGTCTCGGGGCTGGCCAGCACGGCGGCCGAGTTGAAGATGTTGAGCCCCTTGTTCTCCATCGCGCCCATGTTGAAATCGTCGACCGCGACAATGTTGAACACGTCCAGATCGTATTCGCGGCCATAGACCTCTTCGTCCCAGCGCATGGATTTCTTCAGCGCCTCCATGCCAAAGGCGCATTTGCCCTCGTCCCCGGGGCGGACCCAGAGGTTCAGGTCAACCTCGCGACCCGAGACGGTGGTGAAGTTGTCGGAATGGGCTACCAAATCTCCGGCTACCAACGCAAAGAGATAGGCCGGTTTCGGCCAGGGGTCATGCCATTCTGCAAAACCCTCGCCGCTTGCCCCTGGGTTTCCGTTGGACAGCAGCACCGGGTGTGGGCCGTTGATACGCACGGTAAAGGTGCTCATCACATCGGGGCGGTCGGGATAATAGGTGATCTTGCGGAACCCTTCGGCCTCGCACTGGGTGCAATACATGCCGTTAGACAGATAAAGACCTTCGAGCGCGGTATTCGCGCCCGGGTCGATCTCTACCTCGGCTTCCCAGACAAAGGGCGCATCGGGGACGGCGCAGGTCAGGCCGGTATCGGTGAGATCCGGTTCGACCTCGACACCATCGATGGCGGCCCGGATCAGGCGAAGTTTTTCGCCGTGCAGGAAGAAGGTGCGGTCGCTGGTTTCGGGGTTCGGGCGAAACTCGATCCGCGCGCTGACCCGGGTCCGATGCGGATCGAGGTCGAAGGTCAGGTGAACCGCGTCCGCCACAAAACCGAATGGGGCGTAGTCTTTGAGATAGATGGTGGCGGGGGCGGCGTCGCGCATTGGAACCTCGGTCTGTAACGGATTGTTCGCGACGTTAGGAAGAACGCGAAGGGGGCGCAAGCCATGCGCCTGTCCCGGACGTGGTCGCCCCGTGGGCGGAGTAGAGAATATACCTTGGTAATTGGTCAAATAGATTTACCGAATTGTTGCCTATCGGAAACTTTCGTTCTAATTGGAACCGGCATACGGTTGCACACGAATTTTGAGGCTGGAGGGCTGCGCATGGCGGGCAGGGTTGATCGGAGCGGGTTGCAGGTGGCGGGGGAACTGGCCGCTTTTGTGGAAGATAGGGCATTGCCTGGAACCGGTGTGACGGCGGAGACCTTTTGGACAGGTCTGGCGCGGATGGTGACCGAACTGGGGCCGAAGAACCGGGCGCTCCTGGCCAAACGCGAGGATCTTCAGGCCCGCATCGACGCATGGCATATTGCCCACCGCGATCAGCCGCACGACCATGAGGCCTATAAGGCGTTTCTGAGCGAGATCGGCTATCTCTTGCCCGAGGGCGAGGCGTTCGAGATCGAAACAGCGAATGTCGACCCCGAGATCGCAACCGTTCCTGGCCCGCAGCTAGTGGTGCCAATAACCAACGCGCGCTATGCTCTGAACGCGGCCAATGCCCGCTGGGGCAGCCTGTACGACGCTTTCTACGGCACCGATGCCATGGGTGGTCCGGCCCCTGCCGGTGGGTACGACCGGGGTCGCGGCGCAAGGGTTGTGGCGCGGGCGCGGGTGTTCCTGGACGAGGCGTTTCCAATCAAGGGGACCAGCCACGCCGACGCGCATCGTTACCACGTGCATGACGGGGCGCTTCTGGTTGATGACCAGCCGTTGGCGAATCCTGAGAAATTTGTCGGCTTCCGCGGTCATCCCAAGGCGCCATCAGCGGTGTTGCTGAGCAACAACGGTCTGCATGTGGAACTGGTGTTCGACCGCACGCATCCCGTAGGCAGTCGCGATCAGGCCGGACTGGCGGATGTGGTCATGGAAAGCGCCGTATCGGCCATTATGGACTGCGAGGATTCGGTTGCCTGCGTCGATGCCGAAGACAAGGTGTTGGCCTATTCCAACTGGCTGGGCCTGATGCGCGGGGACCTGACGGAGGAAGTCAGCAAGGGCGGCGGGACGTTCACCCGAGCGCTGAACGCCGACCGCAGCTATACCGCGCCGGATGGTTCCGACCTGACGGTCAAGGGCCGGGCGCTGATGCTGGTGCGCAATGTCGGTCACCTGATGACCAACCCGGCGGTTCTGGACGGCGAGGGCGGCGAGATTGGCGAGGGTCTGATGGATGCCCTTTGCACCACGCTGATCGCCATGCATGACCTGAAACGGGATGGCGGCAACTCCGTCTCAGGTTCGGTCTATGTGGTCAAGCCCAAGATGCATGGGCCGGAAGAGGTGGGTTATGCCGTCGAGATCTTCGACATGGTCGAGGATATTCTCGGCCTGCCACGCAACACGGTCAAGATCGGCATCATGGACGAGGAGCGACGCACCAGCGTCAATCTCAAGGAATGTATCCGCGCCGCCAAATCGCGGGTCTGCTTCATCAACACAGGCTTTCTCGACCGGACCGGCGACGAGATCCATACCTCGATGGAGGCGGGGCCGTTCAGCCGCAAGGATTTCATCAAGCGCAAGTCTTGGATCACAGCTTACGAAAACCTCAATGTCGATATCGGGCTGGACTGTGGCCTGTCGGGCAAGGCCCAGATCGGCAAGGGCATGTGGGCGATGCCCGACCGGATGGCGGCGATGATCGAGACCAAGATCGAACACCCCAAGGCGGGCGCCAACTGCGCCTGGGTGCCCAGCCCGACGGCGGCCACCCTGCATGCGCTGCACTATCACAAGGTCGATGTCTTTGCGGTGCAGGCCGCGCTGCGCGCGGGCGGGCGACGGGCGCATGTGGACGGCATCCTGGAAATCCCGCTGGCCAGTTTCCGCAAGTGGTCGCCCGAGCAGATCCGCCGCGAGGTCGAGAACAACGCGCAGGGCATTCTGGGCTATGTTGTGCGCTGGGTCGATCAGGGCGTTGGCTGTTCCAAGGTGCCCGACATCAACAACGTGGGCCTGATGGAGGACCGCGCCACCTGCCGTATCTCGGCCCAGCATATCGCCAACTGGCTACACCATGGTGTTGTGGATGCGCAAGATGTGATGGCGGCGATGCGCAAGATGGCGGCGGTGGTCGATGACCAGAACGTGGACGATCCGGCCTATCGCCCGATGGCGCCGGGGTTTGACGGCATCGCCTTTCAGGCGGCCTGCGATCTGGTGTTCAAGGGGCGGGTGCAGCCTTCGGGTTATACCGAGCCGGTGCTGCATGCGCGGCGGCTGGAGCTGAAGGCCAGCCTTGGTGCGTGATTGAGAATGCGGGAGCGAGGGGGCTGTCTGCCCCCTCGCGCTCCCCCGAGAGTATTTTCAACCAGAAAGAAACAGGGAGCGGAAAGATGGCAATCAGTTTGCGGCGTGCGCGGATGATCATTCGCAAGGCTCTGGAGAAGGGCCGCGAGATGCAGCTCAAGCCGCTGTCGGTGGTGGTTCTGGATGCGGGCGGCCATGTGATCGCGTTCGAGCGCGAGGATGGGGCGGCGCCGGGCCGGTTCGGCATAGCTCAGGGCAAGGCCTATGGATCGGTCATGCTGGGCATGGCGGGAACCGCGCAGATGGCGCGCGCCGAGGCGCAGGCCTATTTCATGGCGGCGGTCAACGGCGTCTATGGCGGCAAGGTGATCCCGGTGCCGGGCGGCGTGCTGGTCCGGGACAAGAAAGGCGCGGTGATCGGGGCGGTGGGCGTGACGGGCGACAGCTCGGACAATGATGCGATTGCGGCGATGGCCGGGATCGAGGCCGCCGGTCTGGCTGGTGAAATCTGAGGCAGCGCGGCGATTGTGCGCATTTGAACAGGGGGTTGCGCCCTTGTTGGCCTGCTGTTGCTGTTGCGGGCCGCTGGAGCGCGGGATAACCTTTGCATAAGGCATGTGACAAGAGGGGAAACATGGCGCGGCCTGTTGTTGGGATCATCGGAAATTCCTATCTGCTTAACGATCAGTATCCGACCCATGCAGGGGGGACGATGAATTCGGACGCCGTGGCGAATGTGGCGGGATGCCTGCCGCTGCTGATCCCGGCGGATCCCCGGTTTGTTTCTGTGGAGGAGTTGCTGGAAACTTGCGACGGCTTCCTACTGACGGGGGGGCGGCCAAACGTGCACCCCGAGGAATATGGCGAGGATGAAACCGAGGCGCACGGGCAATTCGACCGGGCGCGGGACGCCATTGTCTTGCCGCTGGTGCGGGCCTGTGTCGATCGCGGGCAACCCTTTCTGGGCATCTGCCGGGGCTTTCAGGAGGTCAACGTTGCGCTGGGCGGGACATTGCATCCAGAGATACGCGATCTGCCCGGGCGGATGAACCACCGGATGCCTCCGGATGGCACGCTGGAGGAGAAGTTCGCCCTTCGGCATGTGGTCACTGTCAACGAGGGGGGTGTTTTCCACCGTATTTTCGGCGCCAGCGAAGTTATGACGAACACCCTGCATGGCCAGGGGATCAAGTGTCCGGGCTGCCGCGTGGTTGTCGATGGCGTAGCGCCTGACGGAACCCCCGAGGCGATCTATGTCAAGGACGCGCCGGGCTTTACCCTGTCGGTTCAATGGCATCCCGAGTGGGATGCCGCGAACGACCCGGTGTCGCGGCCGCTGTTCACGGCATTTGGTGACGCGGTGCGCGCCTGGGCCGATGGCCGATCCAGACCCGCCATGCAGAAGTCTGCGTAAAACGCGAGATCAGGCGGCCAGGATGAGCGCTTCGTGCGCCTTGAGGCAGGGCCGGGCGGTGGCGCCGAATGCGCCATTGTGGCTGCGCAATTCGGGAAACAGATAGAACATCTCTTCACGGGCGCAATCGCTGAGGGCCGAGAGACCTTCGTCGCCGGGATAGAAACTTTCGGTGGCGGCGGCGTTGGCATAAATGATCTCGTGCCGGTCCAGCATGAGGTGGATGTAAGTTACATGGCCGCCTTCGACTCGGGTCGCGGCAGGGTTTTCAAGCAGGTGACTGGCCGCGACCAGAACTTCGGGCTCGCCGAAGTACATCTGGGCGCGCGATCCTGACCAGAGCAATTTGTGTTGCGGAGAGACCAGCAAAGGTGCAGTCGCCCCTCGCAAAAGACTCGAATCCAACAGGATCGGCGCGAGCTTGCCATGGGCGGCGACGGTGCGGCTGCCGATCCAGCGCAGCGGTTGCAGCCCGTTGTCGCGAGTCACGATCATATCCCCAGTTTGCAAACTCTCGATGGGGCGCGGCCCATGCGCAGTGGCTATCAGTGTACCAGGTGTGAAGCAGATGATGCTCTCGATATTGGAGAAAGTGACCAGGGTGCCGTCCAAAAGTTCGACGGTTCCCGCTTTTTCTCCTGGCAAGTTTGTCGTGAGGTTGATGGTGCTGAGATCTACGACCCCGCCAAGGTCGAGTGTGTCACCACTCGTTTCATCGCCTTCGCCACCAACGATTTCGATACTGCCGCCACCGGTTTCCCCAAGATCGGTTAGAACGAACAAGTCGTCGCCATCGCCGCCATCTAGGGTGTCGCCGTGCGATGCTGTGACGGTGTCCTGACCGCCGCCACCAAAGATCAAATCCGGTCCTTGACCGCCATTCAGCTGGTCGTCCCCTGCGCCACCGGACAGAGTATCTGATCCGTCATCGCCGCCGAGTTCGTCGTTGCCTTCGCCGCCAAGCAGCGAGTCATCACCGCCCTGGCCGAAGATTGTGTCGTTGCCGCTGCCGCCATCGATGGTGTCGTTACCTTCTGGCGGGATTCTGGTGTCGAAGTAAATATCGCTGACCCAGATTGCTTGGGTCCCGTTGAGCGAGTTTTCGTAGATGATTTCGATGGATTGGACGGGCCCAGCGATCTCGACCAATACTGATCCTGACTCGTCAAGAGCACTATCTGATTGGCTGCCTGCGGTGATTGTGTTGCCGGATACGGTATCGGGATTTGTTCCTGTTCCTGTCGGCGTCAGGGTCACAGCGACAGCATTTCCGTCGGCATCATAGGCATTGACCTGAAGAATGTCGCGGTGATTGCGGTTGGCCCAGTCGATATCGTTGATACGAAAGACCACGTTTTCGACTTCATCCTCGACATCGCTATTCGCTCCCGCCGCAAATTCAATCGTCGTGGTAGAGGTGGCGCCACGCCCGTTGCCGAAAAGATAGAGCGAAGAGTGGTTCGATTGTGCTTCACCTGCCTCTACATAGGTTTCTTCGCCCGTATCGACCTGAAACAGTGGGTTGTTGTTACCATCGTCGCTGAAGCTGACAGTCACGTCGATTTGTCCGGTCGACTGCGTGAACCCTGCCGACAGGTCGGTACCGTCGGTCCCCTCTGCATACCAGTTCAGAGATTCGGTATTGCCGCTCTGACCGTCGCCATAAAGCAGATCGTTTCCGTCGCCGCCTTGGATATCGTCATTTCCTGATCCACCATAGACCAGATCGTCACCCAACCCGGCGTCGACGGTGTCGTCGCCCTTGTTCGCGTAAACTTGGTCACCATGACCTCCCGGTCCCGTCCCTTCGCCGCTGTCGACCGAGTTTCCGTTGTTATCAACGTAGGTGTCGTCGATTAGGTCGCTGCCGCTTGTTCCTTGAACCTTGTTGAATGGTGAAAAATAGGGGGCCGAAACGGCCTCGGCTCCCGACAAGGTGCTGACTGCGCCCAAATCTGGAACGAAATACAAGTTTCCATCGGTGGCCAGGTAATACTGGCCGGATTCCAATTCGTTATAGTAGGTGGTGCCGCCTACTGTGCCCGCCCAGGCCCACTCGCCAGCCCCAATCAACTGATCGGTAGTGAAACTGGTCAGCGCACCGCCGATACTGGCGGCAAGTGACAGATCCTGATCGGTACCGAGCGTGACGAGATAACCGCTGGGCATTTGTTCCACCTTCCGCGCTGGCCTGCGCTTGCCTCACCTTGTCATTGCGTTGGAATCGGAGCTGGCCGGTCCCGCCATCGTCATTTCTAGGTGAGGACATTGACGCTTCAACGTTCGGATTGAGGCGGATTGAGAAACATTTGTGTTAAAATTGTGGACGAAAAACCCGCGCTACTGGGCGCGGGTTATCTGTCTGTGTGGGTTTGGATCAGGTCAGAAGGTCGAAATGTTCTGACATGGGAAGGCTACGTACCCTCTTGCCGGTAAGATCGAACAAGGCGTTGCCAAGTGCCGGCATCGCCGGAGGTGTTCCAGGTTCGCCCACACCGCTGAGCCGGTTCTTTGTTTCCAGAATTCGAACATCGAAGGTGGGCGTGTTGTGCATCCGAACTGCCTCATAGTCGGGAAAGTTCATCTGTTCGACTTCGCCGTCTGAGAACGTAATCTTACCAAAACAGGCTGCTGACAGGCCATAAATCATTCCGCCGACAAGCTGCGCCTCGACCGTGCCCGGATCCAGCGCCAGACCTACGTCCGCAGCAATCCATGCCCTAGCGATTCGAATGCCCGCGTCCTCGGCCACGACCTCGACAACCTGAGCGACTGGTGTGCCAAAAGAATAGGTGAACCCGACACCACGTCCAACACCTTCGGGTGTCTTGCCGGTCCAGCCGGACATGTCACGCACCGCTTCCAGTACGGCGGCAGCGGGGGACCATTCGGCACGGGCAAGCTCCAGCCGGAAAACCAGCGGGTCCTGTCCGGCAGCATTGGCCATTTCGTCGATGAACGTGTCGAAAAAGAACCCGTTCATCGATGCGCCGACAGATCGCCAGAACCCGACGGGGATTGCCATTTCCGCGAGATAGCCCCGAACGCGGAAGTTGGGGATCGCGTAGGGGGCATTAAAGGCCGCGTCCACGGTTGCCTTGTCGGGACCTGCCGCAGGCAGACCCAACCAACGGTCAACGCCTTGCTGCGCGCAGGATTGCGCGGCGATACTGCCATCGACCATGATCGCCTTTCCATCCTGCACCGCACCACGGAACCGGGCGATGGCGCCGGGACGGTAAAAGTCGTGGCGCATGTCCTCTTCGCGCGACCAGGTCACCTGAACCGGCACCCCCTCCAGTTCCCGCGCGACACGCGCGGCCAGAACAGAAAAGTCGACTTCGCCGCGCCGGCCAAATCCGCCACCCATGTAAGTCGTGTGAATCTCGACCTGCTCGGGCTCCAGCCCAACGGCGGTTGCGCAGTGGTTCTGCACAAACACGGGCGCCTGGTTGCCGCTCCAGACCTGCAACCGGTCACCCGTGAACAGCGCAGTCGCGTTCATCGGCTCCATGGTTGCATGTGCCAGATAGGGGATGCGGTACTCCGCTTCGACTATTGTGCTGCCCGCGGGCACGGCAGAGATATCGCCGTCATCGCGCAGCGTCGAGTTGGCCTCGCCTTCGAACGCGGCGGCGATGGTTTCGAAGATTTGTTCCGAGTCGGGCGGATAGGGCGCGTCTTCCCACTCGATCGCAATCATGTCGAGCGCCTGCATCGCCAGCCAGGTGTTGTTGGCCACAACCGCAACGCCTGTGACAAGATCTACGACCTGTTCCACGCCGGGCATGGCAATCGCCGCGCTGTCGTCAAAGGACTTCATGCCCCCGCCCAATCGCGGGGACATGCGCAGGCTGGCAAACTTCATTCCGGGAAGGCGGACGTCGATCCCGAACTCGGCGGTTCCGGTAGATTTGCCCACCATATCGAGGCGCGGCTGGTTGCGCCCCAGCAGGCGCCAGTCGGACGGGCTGCGCAGTGCGCCTTCGACCGGGTCGAGCCGGGCGGCCTCTTCGGCAAGTTCGGTGTATGCGATCTCGGTTCCATCCGGCGCGATAACCTTGCCGGCCTTGGTCGAGAGCCGGTCGCGGGGCACGCCCAAACACTTGGCGGCTGCCTCTTTCAGGGTTTCCCGGGCCGCGGCCCCCGCTTCGCGCATCCGTTCGAACCCGTCCACCATTGAGGTGGAGCCACCAGTCACCTGAGCGCCGATCAGCTTGCCGACGACCCCCAGCGTTTCTGCCAGACCATGCATGAAGTCGGATTGATCATATCCTTTGCCCGGCAGCGCCTCTCCCATCAGAGCGGTGTTGTAGTATGCCACCGCTGCTGGACCATGCAGGACCTTGACCTGATCCAGTTCGACATCCAGATCCTCGGCGATCAGGGCGGCCCAGGTGGTCATTACCCCCTGACCCATCTCGGCGCGTGGCGCAAAGAGCGTGACGCCCTGCTGGTTGATCAGCACAAAGGGGTTGAGCGCCGCCTCGCCTGGGCCAGGCTTCAACGGGTTGGGGGCGGGGCGCGAGACGTAATAGGCGCCAAACGCCACGCCGCCGACGATGGCGGCCGATCCGATCAGAAAGGTGCGGCGGGCGATCTTGCCGATACTTGCCATGGATCAGGCCTCCTTCAGTTTGTCGGCGGCCGTGTGAATGGCGGCGCGAATGCGTGGATATGTTCCGCAGCGGCATAGGTTGCCCTGCATGGCCTCGTCGATCTCGGCGTCGCTGGGGGCGGGGTTCTCTGCCAAAAGGGCGGCGGCCTGCATGATCTGGCCAGACTGGCAATAGCCGCACTGCGCCACTTGATGGTCAACCCAGGCCTGCTGAATCGCGGTCATTGCCTCGGGGCTGCCCAGACCTTCGATCGTGGTGACCGACCCCCAGACATCGCCAAGCGCGACCTGGCAACTGCGCACCGCCTCGCCGTCGATATGAACGGTACAAGCGCCACAAGCGGCGACGCCGCAGCCGAACTTGGTTCCGGTCAGCCCGATCTCGTCGCGAAGCACCCAAAGCAGGGGAACATCGTCGGGCAGGTCCACCTGGTGTGCCTTGCCGTTGATCGTCAGGGAGGTTGCCATGGTCGCCTCGTTTCTGAGTTTCGGTTCTGACAAAGTGGTCATTATTTGTCACAGTGTCAATTGACAAAATCTGGAACTTCTGTCAGTTCATGGACATGAAAGACGCGGATATTGATCCAAAGGTAAAGGCGATCCTCGAGTCGGCCTGGCAGGTTTTTGCGACCTATGGGTTTCGCAAGACCTCGATGGATGACATAGCGCGCGGCGCAAAGATGTCGCGTCCGGCGGTGTACCTTTATTACAAGAACAAAGAAGCGATCTTTCGCAGCCTTGTCGAGATGCATTACACGACCAAGACGCAGGCCCTGAGCGCGGCGTTGAACGCCGACGCACCGGTGGAAACCCTGTTGCAAGCGGCCGTTGCCGCACAGGGGGAAGGTGTGGCCGCCTTGTTGAACTCACCACATGGAATGGAGCTTCTCGACGCGGGAACTTCGACCGCCCCTGACGTTGTCGAGGCGGGAGAGGCCGGGCTGCAACGGGTTTACGCCGACTGGCTGCAACGCGAGAGCGATGCGGGCCGCATCCGGTTGTCTGACGATCCGGCAGAGGTTGCGGCGACGATTGCCGCCGCTCTCAAGGGGATCAAGATGACCGCGCCCGATTACGCGCGCTATACCGCGCGCGCCGCACAACTTGCGGCGCTGGTCGCGGCGGGGTTGACGGCCTAGGTGACGCGGGCGCGGACCTTGTATTCAGGCCGGTCCCATAGGCGGTTGTTCATCACGTCGGCTAGCATATCGACAGCGGCGCGCACGTCTCCTTCGTCAATGTAAAGCGGGGTGAAACCGAACCGCATGATGTCGGGCGCGCGGAAATCGCCGATCACGCCGCGTGCGATCAGGGCCTGCATCGCGGCATAGCCATCGGCAAAGCGGAACGAGACCTGGCTGCCGCGCAGGTCGGCATCACGAGGGCTGGCGAGCGTCAGATCGGGGCAGGCGGCTTCGACCTCGGCGATGAAAAGTTCGGTCAGTTCAACCGATTTCCTGCGGATATCGGCCATTTCCGCCATGTCCCAGATGTCCATCGCGGCCGAGAGCGCCGTCAGCTGGATCACTGGCGGGGTGCCGACCCGCATCCGCTCGATCCCTGAGCCCGGGCGGTAATCGAGGTCAAACGCAAAGGGGGCCTCGTGCCCCAGCCAGCCGGACAACGCCGGTCGCGCAGTGTCTGCGTGACGGGGGGCGACATAGATGAAGGCGGGGGCGCCGGGGCCGCCGTTGAGGTATTTGTACGTGCAGCCCACCGCGAAATCGGCATTGCAACCGGCCAGGTCTACGGGAAGGGCTCCTGCGGAATGGGCAAGGTCCCAGACTGTCAGAACGCCATTGGCATGGGCCTTGGCGGTAAGCGCCTTCATATCGTGCTTGCGGCCGGTGCGATAGTCGACCTCGGTCAGCATAAGGACCGCGATCTCTTCGGTGATGGCGTCCTCGACCGTTTCGGGGTCGACCACGCGCAGCTCATATCCGTCGCCCAGCGAGCGCAGCAACCCGTCGACCATGTAGAGATCGGTAGGGAAGTTTCCGTTGTCGGAGAGCACCACCTTGCGTCCGGGGTTCAGCTCCAGGGCCGAGGCAACTGCTTGATAAACCTTGATAGAAAGCGTGTCACCCATCACCACATGGCCGGGTTCCGCGCCGATGAGGCGACCGATCCGGTCGCCCAGCTCGGTCGGCAGGGCCATCCATCCGGCCTTGTTCCAGCCGGTGATCAGCATCTGACCCCATTCGGCGGTCATCATGTCGCTGACCTTACCGGCGGCTGCCTTGGGCAGGGGGCCCAGCGAGTTCCCATCGAGATACAGAACGCCCTCGGGCAGATCGAACATCGCTTTGGTGGCGGCAAAGTCGGTCATGGTGGCCTCACATGGATATTTTAAGCCTAAAGCATATTCGTGAGGAGATACGTCTTGTACCGCCGCAAGTCCAGCTTTTGTTTAAATCGGACACCCGCCAGCAGGGGTATTGACCGTTTTGTAAAAGGCTGCGGCGGCCTTGTTTTCTTTGTACATTTGGCCGCCGCGCACCGGTTGATATCGGGAATCCGATGCGCGGCATCACAATAATTGATAACCCGGTCAGGTCTGGCCGCCCGCGATTTCGATGCACTGGCCGTTGATGCTTTGCGAGCCGGGGCCGACCAGCCAGAGGGCCGCTGCGGCGACCTCTTCGGGTTCGATGAGACGTTTGTGGCGGTTCTGGTTCACCATCAGTTTCAGCGCATCCTCGGCGCCCAGCCCGGTGCGTTGCGAGATAGAGGCGGTGTTGCGCTCGACGATGGGTGTGTCGACATAACCCGGGCAAAGTGCGTTGAAAGTATAGGGGGTTCCCATGAACTCCTCGGAATAGGTTCGCGTCAGACCGATCATGCCGTGTTTCGAGGCGGAATAGGCGCCCGCGCCGGGTGCGCCGCGCAAACCGGCGATGGAGGCGACGGAGATCACCCGGCCCCAATCGGTTTCCAGCATCGAGCGCAGGCTTTCGCGGATGGTCAGAAAGGCACCATCGAGATTGGTCGCCATGATATCGCGCCAGAAATCCATATCGGTCTTTTGCAGGGTCCTGCCGACCGCGATACCGGCATTGGCGACGCAGATCTGCACCGGGCCGCGCGCCTCGACTGCGCGGGCGATGCCGGTGACGACCTCTTCTCCGTGACGCACATCCATTGCAAGTCCGAACATCCGGTCGCCTGCTACCTGATCCAGCACCTCGGCCCGCCGTCCGGTGATCGTGACGACCGCCCCTTGATCCGCGAGCGCGCGGGCAATCGCCAGACCGATCCCGGTGCCGCCGCCGGTGACCAGCGCATGTTTTCCCTGCAAGCTCATTGTGCGTTCTCCCTGTCTTGACGTCAGACTAATTCCGCGCAGCCCTGTGACAAGACGTTCCGTATCGTTCCGTTTCGTCTTATGCACAAATATGAATGAATCATGCGGAGGAGATTGCCATGCAGAGAATTTCGGGAGTGTTGTTTATTCTGGCGGCCGGTGCCGCCGGAGCGAGCGAGGATATCGCCGATCAGTACCCGCAATCCGAGCTATATTCGAAACCGGTCGAGGTCATCCCGCATGTGTTCTCGGCCATCGGCGCCACCGCGCCGCCGACCTATGAGAATGCCGGGCACAACAACAACCTGTCCTTTATCGTGACGGATGAGGGCGTGGTGGTGATCAATGCCGGGGCCTCGGCCCGACTGGCCGCCGCCTTGCATGACGAGATCAAGAAGGTCACCGACCGGCCCGTGGTTCTGGTCATCAACGAGAACGGGCAGGGCCATGCCATGTTGGGCAACAGCTATTGGCGCGATCTGGGGGTCGATGTTCTGGCCCATGTGGACGCGGTAGAGGAAACCACCCAGAACGGCGATTTCATCCTGATGGGGATGGAGCGGTACAATGGAGACCGGGCCGAGGGCACGCGGGTGGAACATGCCAATGTGACCTTCGAGGATCGGTACGACCTGACACTGGGCGGTGTGGCGATCGAGGTGATGCATATGGGCCCGGCGCATGATCCGGGCGATATCCAGGTCTGGATCCCCGAATGGAAGATCCTGATCGCGGGCGACATCGCCTTTCACGAGCGGATGCTGCCGATCTTTGAACATACCTGCTCCAGTTGCTGGCTGGAGACCTGGGAGACCAAGATGGAGCCGTTGGCCCCCACCTATGTGATCCCGGGCCATGGCCATCCGACCAACCTGGATCAGGTGCGGCGCTATACCTATGACTATCTAACGGACCTGCGCGAAAAGATTGGAGCCCATATCGAGGAGGGCGGCGATCTGGCGGGTGCCTATTACGTGGATCAGGAACGCTGGCGCAATCTGGACACGTTCGAGGAACTGGCGACCAAGAACGCAGGCCGCGTCTTTGCCGAGATGGAATGGGAGTAAGGGGCGGAACATTCGTTCCGATATGGGGTAAAAAACAGGAACGTTGACCTGGGCTGTGGCAGGACTGCCGCCGCCGTCTCCCTTATTGTCGCAGGGCGGTCGGTTTTTTTGCAAATTCTGTCGCAACCGGGTAGAGGTGCGCCATGAACGCTTGGGGATGTTCGGGCGGATGCCCGGAAAGGAACGGCCATGCAACGCATTGACCTGCCGCCGATATGGCTGGCGGCCTTCATTGCCATGGCCTGGGTTCAGCAGCGCTACTTCTCTTTCGGCCTGTCGCTGGACAGCGGACTGAGCGACCTGATCGCCGGTCTGCTGATTGGGGGCGGGGTGGTGCTCCTGTTGCTGGCAGCGGTCGAATTTCGCCGCCATCGCACCACCATCATTCCGCATCGGGCGCCGTCGGCCATGGTGCAGAGCGGCATCTACAAACGCAGCCGCAACCCGATCTATCTGGGTGACGTGCTGATTCTGACCGGTGTGATTCTGCATCTCGACGCGGTGCTCTCGCTGGTTCTGGTGCCGGTCTTTGTCTGGCTGCTGGAAAAACGCTTCATCGTGCCGGAGGAAAATCGCCTCCGACGGCAATTCCGGGCGGATTTTGCCCGATACGAACAGAAAACGCGGCGTTGGATATAGGACATGACAGGACTGGACCTAACGTCGCGCATGCTGCGCTTGCGAAATAAAATTGCGCAAGATACATGTTTGCTTTGCAAACCTAACCGTGACGCGTCCGATCTCCGGGCCGAATAGGGGGACCTGACTGGTGAAAATAGGTACACCAAAGGAAATTTTCGAGGGCGAGAACCGCGTCGCGATGACACCGGATTCCGCTGTGCAGTTGCAGAAGCTGGGCTACGACTGTGCGATCGAGAGCGGGGCCGGTGCGGCCGCGGGTTTCTCGGACGCGCTGTATGAGGCGGCGGGCGTTCAGATCATCAAGACCGCGGCGGCGCTGTGGAAAGAGGTCGATATCGTCGCCAAGGTACGCCAGCCCGATGCGACCGAGCTGAAGCGGCTGAGCAAGGGCAAGACGCTGATCTCTTTCTTCAACCCGGCCGGGAACGAAGAGGGGATGGCGGCGGCCAAGTCCAAGGGCGCCAATGTGATCGCCATGGAGATGGTGCCGCGCATCAGCCGTGCCCAGAAGATGGATGCGCTGTCGTCGATGGCCAATATCGCGGGCTACCGCGCGGTGATCGAGGCGGGCAACAACTTTGGCCGCTTCTTCACCGGTCAGGTGACGGCGGCGGGCAAGGTGCCGCCAGCCAAGGTGCTGATCGTCGGCGCCGGTGTGGCCGGTCTGGCCGCTATCGGCACCTCGACCTCGCTGGGCGCGATCACCTATGCGTTCGACGTGCGGCCCGAAGTGGCCGAACAGGTCGAGTCGATGGGCGCCGAGTTCGTCTATCTCGATTTCGAGGAAGAGCAGCAGGATGGCGCGGCCACCGGCGGTTATGCCTCGGTCTCGTCCCCGGAATTCGCCGCCGCTCAGCTGGCCAAGTTCCGCGAGCTGGCGCCTGAGATGGACATCGTCATCACCACCGCGCTGATCCCCAACCGCGAGGCACCGGAGCTGTGGACCGAGGACATGGTCGCGGCAATGAAGCCCGGCTCGGTCATCGTGGACCTTGCGGCGGAAAAGGGCGGCAACTGCAAGCTGACCGTCAAGGACGAGAAGATCGTTACCGAAAACGGCGTCACCATCATCGGGTATACCGATTTCCCCAGCCGCATGGCGGCGCAGGCCTCGACGCTTTATGCCACCAACATCCGTCACATGATGACCGATCTGACCCCCGAAAAGGACGGCCAGATCAACCACAACATGGAAGACGACGTGATCCGGGGCGCCACGGTGACGTTCGAGGGGGGCATCACCTTCCCGCCGCCACCGCCAAAGGTTCAGGCGATTGCGGCCAAGTCCAAGGAAAAGCCGAAAGAGCTGACCCCCGAGGAGAAGCGCGCGCAGGAGGTTGCGGCCTTCAAGGCGCAGACCAAGAACCAGGTGACACTGTTGACCGTGGGGGGGCTGCTGCTGCTGCTGGTGGGCCTTGTCGCTCCGGCCAGCTTCATGCAGCACTTCATCGTCTTTGTGCTGGCGGTGTTCGTCGGCTTCCAGGTGATCTGGAACGTCTCGCATTCGCTGCACACGCCGCTGATGGCCGTGACCAACGCCATTTCGTCGATCATCATCCTGGGCGCACTGATGCAGATCGGGTCGGGGTCGTTCCTGGTGATCCTGCTGGCCGGCCTGTCGGTCTTCATGGCCGGGATCAACATCTTCGGCGGCTTCCTCGTCACCCGGCGCATGCTCGCCATGTTCCAGAAATCGTAAGGAGTAGCGGGCAATGGAATTCGGATTCACCACTGCCGCCTATGTCGTTGCGGCTGTTCTCTTCATCCTTTCGCTGGGCGGCCTGTCGGGCCAGGAAAGCGCCAAGCGCGCCGTCTGGTACGGCATCGCCGGTATGGGCCTGGCGGTTTTCGCCACGCTGATCGGCCCCGGTGCGGGCCTGTGGCTGCTGTCGCTGGTCCTGATCGCGGCGGGCGGCATCATCGGCACTTATGTCGCCAAGCGCGTACAGATGACCGAGATGCCGCAGCTGGTCGCCGCGATGCACAGCCTCGTCGGTCTGGCCGCCGTGTTCGTGGGCTTCAACGCGCATTTCGAACTGGTCAATGTCCTGTCGATGAGCGAAGAGGCGCGTCACGGTCTGGAAGGCTTTGCCGCGCTATTGGCGCATAAGAGCCCGGTCGAGCAGAACATTCTGCGGGTTGAGCTGTTCCTGGGCATCTTCATCGGGGCGGTGACCTTTACCGGTTCGGTGGTCGCCTATGGCAAGCTGGCGGGCAAGGTCACCTCGGCCGCGACCAAGCTGCCGGGCGGTCATATGCTGAACGCCGGTGCGGCGGCGCTGTCGCTGATCTGTCTGATCTGGTACTTCAACTCGGGTGGTTTCCTGCCGCTCCTGATAATGACGCTGGCGGCCTTCTTCATCGGCTATCACCTGATCATGGGCATCGGCGGCGCCGACATGCCGGTGGTGGTGTCGATGCTGAACAGCTATTCGGGCTGGGCGGCGGCGGCCATCGGTTTCAGCCTCGGCAACGACCTGCTGATCGTGGTTGGCGCGCTGGTGGGCTCAAGCGGTGCGATCCTGTCCTATATCATGTGCAAGGCGATGAACCGCTCGTTCATCTCGGTGATCCTGGGCGGCTTTGGCGGCACTACGGGTCCGGCGATGGAGGTCGAAGGCGAACAGATCGCCATCGACGCCGAGGGCGTGGCCGCGGCGCTGAACGATGCCGACAGTGTCGTCATCATCCCCGGCTATGGCATGGCGGTGGCGCAGGCGCAGCAATCGGTCAGCGAACTGACCCGCAAGCTGCGCGCCAAGGGCAAGAACGTACGTTTCGCCATCCACCCGGTGGCGGGCCGTCTGCCCGGGCATATGAACGTGCTGCTGGCCGAGGCCAAGGTGCCTTATGACATCGTGCTGGAAATGGACGAGATCAACGAGGACTTCCCCGATACCGATGTGGCCATCGTGATCGGTTCGAACGACATCGTGAACCCGGCCGCGCAGGAAGACCCCAACAGCCCCATCGCCGGAATGCCGGTTCTGGAATGCTGGAAGGCGAAACAGGTGTTTGTCTCCAAGCGCGGACAGGGCACCGGCTATTCGGGCATCGAGAACCCGCTGTTCTACAAGGAGAACACGCGCATGTTCTATGGCGACGCGAAACAGTCGCTGGACAAGCTGTTGCCGATGATCGACTGACCCGGCTCAAACAATTGGGGAAAGGGGTGTCCATGCGGCGCCCCTTTTCGTTTCTGGGCCTCCGCCGCGCGGCGGGTTTTGCGCCCGAGCGGCGGGATGTATGCCAATGTATCCCGTAACTAGCTGAAATAAATAAATATTTGCCGTTTGTCTGTGAGCGGATATAGTGCGCGGAAACCGGAGCCCCCTATGACGCCCATTCAGGACCATCCCTTGCGCTTTGCGCTGGCCAACGAGTTGCATGCACGTCCGTTTCCCGTCTCGGACGCGCCCTGTACCGTGGCCTATCTGGCCATCAAGCAACCGGGCGTCGCCGCCGCGCGGGATCGCAACCTGGACCGGGCGCATCTGATCGACCTGCTTGACCGTCACGGCGCGCCGCACCCGCAACCGGATGCGACCCATTACGCCGGGCAGATCGGGCGGCATTGGCTGAAATGGGAAAGCCATACCGAGTTCGTGACCTATACCGCCTTTGCCAACGGGGTCAGCGAGCGGGCCTTCAACCCGGTGGATTTCGAGGTGTTTCCGCCCGACTGGCTGCATGCCGCACCGGGGCAGCGGGTGACATCCGCCCTGGTGCGGGTGGTCGAAAGGCCATCGGAAGATGAGATCCGCGAGCTTTTGGCCGACTGGTTCGTGCCCGAAAGCCTGGCCGTGGCGCATGTGCTGGATCGTGCGGCGGTTGCGGCGGGCGATTTTCGCATCGACCCGGCGGGGCATATGCGCTTTGCCATCTTTGTTGCGCCGGACACCGGCGAGCGCCGGATCGGGCGGGTGATCCAGCGATTATGCGAGATCGAGACCTATAAGGCGATGTCGATGCTGGGGTTTGCCCGGATCAAGGATCTGGCGCCGCAGCTGGGCCAGCTTGACGCGCGGCTGACCGAGCTGACGGTTGAGATGTCGGACGACAACCACCGGGCCGAGGAGCTGTTGCCGCTGCTCCTGTCCACCTCGGCCGAGCTGGAAACCATGGCGGCGCGGTCCGAGTTCCGCTTCGGCGCGACCGGGGCCTATGAGGCGATTGTCGGGCAGCGCATCCAGTCGCTGCGCGAGGAGCGGTTTGGCGGGCGCCAGACTTTTGCCGATTTCATGCTGCGCCGGTACGAGCCCGCGATGCGGACGGTGAAATCTACCGAACAGCGGTTGAAGCGGTTGTCGGATCGGGCGATCCGGGCAGGCGACCTGCTGCGCACCCGGGTCGATGTGGAACGCAGCGCCCAGAACCAGGCGCTGCTGGAAAGCATGGACCGCCGCGCCGACATGGCCCTGCGCCTGCAACACACGGTCGAGGGGCTGTCAGTGGTGGCGATCAGCTATTACGCGGTGTCGCTGGCGGGGTACCTGCTCTATCCTTTGACCGGCTTGGGGGTCAGCAAGGGGATGCTGACCGCTGCTGTCACTCTGCCGGTTGTGGCGGGCGTGTGGTGGTCGGTGCGGCGAATCCGTCGGCGCCTCGAATGATTGCATCGGTCAGCCTGGCCCCCAGCGCGACAGCGGCGAGCGCAAGGATCGCGGCGAGGCTGAGCGTGGGGACACCGGCCAGACCGGCGCCCAGGGTGCAGCCGCCCGCCAGCACGCCGCCCATGCCCATCAGCGCGGCCCCGGCCAGATAGCGACCGGTCTGGCGCGGGCTGTCAAAGCTCTGCCAGCGGAAGCTGCCGAACAGCAGCGCTGCCACGAGCGCGCCGAGCAGAACGCCGCCCACCAGCCCGGTGCCGAAACCGGGCGCGATCGAGGTCGAGGCGATGGTGTAGAACAGCGTGTCGGCGGCAGGGGCGGTGAAGGAGAGGCTCTCCATCGCGATGGGGTCAAACTCGTCAAAGAGGACATAGCCGGTGCCGACCCAGCCCAGCGGCACCAGCAGGCCGATCAGGGCCGCGCCCAGCAAGGGGAGCGCCCGATTGCCCGAGCGCGCGGCGATCAGCAGCGCGGCCAGCGCCAGCGCGGCGGTCCAGAGCGCAGCACCCCCGGGCAGGGCCGCCAGCGATACGGTCTCGCCCAGATCGACGGTCACAGCGCCAAGGCTGGTGCGCAGCGGCGCCAGCACGCCCTTGAGCATCGCATGGGCCACCACGGCAAAGACCAAAAGCACCGTCAGCGCCCGCAGGTTGCCGGTGCCGCCCAGCACGGTCAGACGCGAGACGCAGCCGCGTGTCAGCACCATGCCGGCGCCGAACATCAGCCCGCCGAGCACCACCGCCAGAATCGGCAGGTCCGAGGCGAGCAGGCGATGGTCGGCAAAGCCGATCAGCCCGACCGCCACGGCGGCCTGAGTACCCAGGATCGCAACGGCGAGTGCGGTGAACCAGACACCGGCGGCCTGACGCGCATCCTCGCCCACTACGGCGCGGCGGAAACAGAACCGCGTCCGCTCGGCCAGGAGGCCAAACAGGACGCCCAGGGTCAGGCCCAGAAGAACGCTGATCTCTTTTGCGGTGGTCTCTTCGAAACCAAGGGACTCGAACATGGAAGCCTCACGGGGAATTGAGAATATTTTCCCAGATGAAGCGGTAAGCGGTGACAATCAAGCGTATCCGAATGTGTTCTGGTGTTCAGGGGCGGGATACTGTCCTGAATGAAGGGGGGCATCGAAGATGCTATTCCGGCCATTCTGGTTGGGCGAAACAAAAAGGCCGCTCCTGATCGGAGCGGCCTGTTCTTTGTTCTTTTTTCGCCTCAGCGGCCCCGGATGCGCGGGTCGAGCGCGTCGCGCAGACCATCGCCCAGATAGTTGACGCTGAGCACGGTCAGCGAGATCGCCATACCGGGCCAGATCACCCGTTCGGGGAATTGTTGCAGATAGTCGACGCCATCGAACAACAACCGCCCCCAGGTCGGGAAGTCGGGCGGGAAGCCCAGGCCCAGGAAGCTGAGCGCGCTTTCGGTGATGATCGCGGTGGCGATGCCCAGCGTGGCCGACACCATGATCGGCGACAGCACGTTGGGCAGGATATGCCGAGTGATCAGCCGCGTGTTCGTGGTGCCGATCGAGCGGGCCGCGAGCACGAATTCACGCTCTTTCAGCGCCAGCACATCGCCGCGCACGATCCGCGCGGTGGGCATCCATGAGGTAATGCCGATGGCCGACACGATAAGGATGAATATCCCCCGCTCCAGGCCGAAGGCCGCGTTCAACGGCTCGCGGAACAGCAGCATCATGACCAGCAGCAGCGGCAGCAGGGGCAGGGCGAGGAACAGGTCGGTCAGGCGCATCAGCGGTCCGTCGAGCTTGCGGAAAAACCCGGCTAGGACACCCACGAACGAGCCGAGGAACAACGACAGCAACATCGCGGTGATCCCCACCGAAACCGAGGTCGCGCCGCCCGCCATCATCCGGGCCAGCAGGTCGCGCCCCAGCTGATCGGTGCCAAAGGGGTGGGCCAGGCTGGGCCCCTGGTTGCGTTCCCGGATCGCGGTCTTGGTTGGGTCGATATCCCAAAGGTAAGGACCAAGATACACAGCGGCCACGATCAGGAAGAACAGGGTCGCCCCTATCATGGCACCCTTGTGGTGCTTGAACTGGTCCCACACGTCGAACCACTGGCTGCGCGGCGGTTTGGTGGGTTGGGGTTGGCTCAACTCAGTCATAGCGGATCCGCGGGTCAAGGATGCCGTAAAGAACGTCGGCGATCAGGTTGAAGAGGACGATCAGCACGGCAAAGATAAAGGTCAGCGTCTGAACCATCGGCAGGTCATTGGCCTGGAGCGCGCCGATCAGCAGTTGGCCGATGCCGTTCACCTTGAACACCTGCTCGGTGATGATGGCGCCGCCAAAGATCGACGGGATGCCCAGCGCAATCACGGTCACCACCGGGATCATCGAGTTCCGCAGCACGTGAACCATCACGACGACATATTCGCTGAGCCCCTTGGCGCGGGCGGTGCGGACATAGTCCTGGTTCAGGTTGTCCAGCATCGAGGCGCGCATGAAGCGGGAAAGCTGCGCGGTGATCTGCAAGGCCAGAACCATGACCGGCATGATCATCTGTTTGAGCTGATAGACGAAACTGTCCCAACTGTTGACCACATGGGTTGTGTCATAGATGGACGGGAACCAGCCCAGCTGTACCGAGAAGATCACGATCACCAGCACGCCCGAGAAGAAAGGCGGCACCGAGAAGCCCACCATCGAGACAAAGGTGCCGAGCTGGTCGAACCAGCTGTATTGCCGGTAGGCGGAATAGATACCGATGGGCAGGGCGATGATGATGGCCACCACATAGGCCGTGCCGACCACCCACAGGGTCTGCGGGATGCGTTGCACCACGATATCCATCACCGGCGAGCGGGTCTGCCACGAGATCACCCGCAACTTGCCCTCGGAGAAGGATGTGCCGAAGTAATAGTCGATCAGCACCTGCGGCTCGATCCAGAAGAACTGCACGATCCATTTCCAGAACCGGATATGCATCGGCTGGCCGAGGCCGAGCGCCTCGCGCATCTTTTCCTTGACCTCGGGCGGAACCGTCAGCGGCACCTGGGCCATCGGGTCGCCCGGGGCGAGTTCCAGCAGCAGGAAGATGACAAGACTGATGAACAAAAGCGTCGGGATTGCCAGAACCAGACGGCGGATGGTGAAGGTCAGCATTCAGGTGCGCCTTTGTTTACGAGTCTTTTTGTTGGGTCAGATGCCAATTGCCGCGCCCCGATCATGGATCGGGACGCGGCAGGAATGTGTTGGCCTTACTTGATGCGGTGCCAGTCGGCTACGTTCCACAGCTCGCTGTCCCACACGTTCAGGACGACGCCGCCCAGCGTGTTGGAATGAGCCGACAGACGGCCACGATGCACCAGCGGGATCATGCCGCCGTTTTCGACCATGATGTCGTTCAGGCGCTTGGCAATTTCCGCACGTGCATCGGCACCGGCGGTCTTGGTCAGCTCGGCATGCAGCGCGTCGTACTCTTCGTTGCAGAAGCGGCTGATGTTCTCACCCTGCCACTGGCTTTCCGGCTTGGGCGCCTTGTCGCACAGGCCGTTGGCCAGGTACGACTGCGGGTCGGTGCCGTTGAAGGTGTTGGCGTACATTTCCACGTCGGCATAGAACTTCTGGAAGGTGTCGGGCGAGCCCGGGTCCCCACCGAAGAAAACCGATGCGTTGATGTTGCGCAGTTCGGATTCGATACCGATCTCGGCCCACCACTCCTTGATCAGAGCCTGGAAGTCCTGACGCACGGCGTTGGTCGAGGTCTGATAGACCACTTTCAGCGGCACGCCGTCCTTTTCGCGGACGCCGTCGCCGTCGCTGTCGACGATGCCGGCATCATCCAGCAGCTTCTTGGCGCCTTCGATGTCCTGAGTGTCGCAGGTGAAGGTGTCCGAGTTCACGGCAGCAGGCGCCGGGACCCAGTTGCAGGTGACCTTGCCGGCCTGACCATAGCCGATCTCAACCAGCAGCGGCCGGTCGATGGCCATCGACATTGCCTTGTAGACAGCCGGATCCTGAAGGAAGGGATGCGGATGCTTGGCGGTCGAACGCTCGCCTTCGGGCAGGTCGGGCGAGGGGTTGGTCTGGTTCAGCATGATACGCTCGACCAGCGGACCGAAGCCCGCGACCGGGGTACCCTTGCCACCGGCCTGCATCTGCTGGATCACCTCGGGCGCCAGTTGCAGGTTCCAGGCGTAGTCGAACTCGCCGGTTTCCATCACGGCGCGACCGGCCGCAGTGGCATCGCCGCCGCCCTTGAAGGTCAGCGTGGCAAAGGCCGGTTTGGCCGGGTCACGATAGTTGTCGTTGGCCTTCATGGTGATCACGTCGTTCGGCTTGAACTCGGTGACGACAAAGGGGCCGGTGCCGATCGGGCCAAAGTTCTCGGTGGTGCATTCGGGGGCCTTGGCGCCCATGCAGTTCTCGAACTGGGCCTTCTGGATGATCGGGCTTTCGCCACCCACGAAGGGGCCATAGGGGAACGGGGTCGGCTTGTCGAACGTGACCTTGACGGTCATGTCATCGAGCGCCTCGACCGAGGTCACGCCCTCGAACTTGGTGAGCTGCGCGCAGCCGCCTTCGGGATGCATGCAGTAGTCGGCGGTGAATTTCACGTCATGGGCGGTAAAGGCGCTGCCATCCGACCACTTGATGCCGGGCGCGATCTTCCAGGTGATCGAGGTCAGATCGGCGCTGACGCCGCCATTCTCGACGGTCGGAATCTCGGAGGCCAGGAAGGGCACCATGCCGCCGTTTTCGTCGTAGCGGGCCAGCGGTTCGATGACCAGCGACGCCGATTCAACGTCCTTGGTGCCGCCCGACAGGAACGGGTTCAGGATCGAAGGGGCCTGCCAGTAGATGATGCTGACATTGCCGTCGGTGCCGCGCTCGGCAAAGGCCGCGGGGGCCAATGCGGTGCAGGCAATCGCACCCATAAGTAGGGTTTTGATCTTCATTTTACACTCCTTGTTGGACACGGATGTGTCATGATTATTCCGCATGATCTGCGGTTCTAGTGTTGCCGTTCTGGGCGTAAGATATTGGAAGTTATTCCAAAAACAGCTCGCGTTACGCGAATGTCGTTTGCTTCCCCCACAACGGTTACGTCGCGTATCGAAACAGAGTTTTGAAAAAATGCAAGCCTTGCCGTTGGGAAAACGGTCAATGCGTTTGACTCTTTGCCAGCGACAGCCGTAGCGTTTGGCAAACAAAAACATAAGGCGACCAAAGGGAGCGCGCGCGTGCTGGATCAGCCTATTGCCCAGATCAGAAAACTGAGAGTCGAATTTCAGACCAAGGATGGCCCGGTTGTGGGGGTCGAAGACGTGTCGTTCGAGGTGCGTCCCGGCGAGACCGTGTGCATCGTCGGCGAATCAGGGTCCGGCAAATCCGTCTCGTCGCTGTCTCTGATGCGGCTTGTCGAATTCGGTGGTGGTGATATCGCCGGTGGACAGCTTTTGTTTGATCGCCGCGACGGGGGCGAAGTGGATCTGGCCAAGGTCGACCAGGACCTGATGCGCGACATCCGGGGCAACGAGATCGGAATGATCTTTCAGGAGCCGATGACGGCGCTGAACCCTGTTTTCACGGTGGGCCGGCAATTGACCGAGGGGCTGCGGGTGCATCGCGGCCTCAGCCAGGCCGATGCGGAAAAACGCGCCTTGGAACTGTTGAGAGAGGTGCGCATTCCCGAACCGGAGCGGCGACTGAAACAGTATCCACATGAATTGTCCGGCGGGATGCGCCAACGGGTGGTGATCGCCATGGCGATGGCGTGCCGACCGCGCCTGCTGATCGCGGACGAACCCACGACTGCGCTGGACGTGACCATCCAGGCCGAGATCCTGGCATTGATGGACCGTCTCAAGCGCGAGACCGGAACGGCGGTGATGTTCATCACCCACGACATGGCGGTGGTCGCCCAGATGGCGGACCGCGTGGTAGTCATGTTTCGGGGCAACAAGGTCGAGGAAGGCACCGTCGAGGAAATCTTCGAGAACCCGCAGCACGAGTATACCAAGGCCCTGCTGGCGGCGGTGCCGAAGCTGGGCGAAATGCGGGGCAAGGCCGCGCCCGAGCCGATGAAGCTGATGGGGGTTGCGGATCAGAAGATCGAGCCGATCCTGGGTACCGACAAGCCGCTGCTGCGGGTCAAAGGGCTGACAACCCGTTTCGCGGTCAAGGGCGGGTTCTTTCGCCGCACGATTGCCAATGTCCACGCGGTCGAGGACGTGTCCTTTACGCTCAACAAGGGGCAGACGCTGAGCCTTGTGGGCGAATCGGGCTGTGGTAAATCATCCGCCGGGCGATCCATTTTGCGTCTGGTCGAACCCATGGCGGGCGAGATCAATCTGGACGGCGTCGATGTGGTGAAGCTCGACCAGTCGGGGCTGCGCAAGGCGCGGCTGGACATGCAGATGATCTTCCAGGACCCGTTCGCCTCGCTCAATCCGCAGATGCAGTTGCTGGAGCAGGTGGCCGAACCGATGCGCAACTATGGTGTTGCCAGCGGCTCGGAGCTGGTGGACCGGGTTGCCTCGCTGTTCGACCGGGTGCAGTTGCCGCGCAGTTTCATGCGTCGTTACCCGCATGAGATGTCCGGCGGTCAGCGGCAGCGGATCGCAATCGCCCGGGCGCTGGCGCTGAACCCCAAGCTGATCGTCGCGGACGAGGCGGTGTCGGCGCTCGATGTGTCGGTGCAGGCGCAGGTGCTGAACCTGATGATGGAATTGCAGGCCGATCTTGGCCTCAGCTATCTGTTCATCAGCCATGATATGGCGGTGGTGGAACGGGTCAGCCACAATGTCGGTGTCATGTATCTGGGCCGGATCGTCGAGCTGGGTACGCGCGAGCGGGTGTTCGAGAACCCGCAGCATCCCTATACGCAGGCCTTGATGAAGGCGGTTCCCATTGCCGATCCCAGAAAGCGGAAGTCGGAGAAGGATCTGAACTTCAAGCCGATCCCGTCGCCGATCCACCCGATCGGCTATGTGCCGGAACCGTCGCGTTATGACGAGGTCGAGCCGGGTCACTATGTGCTGACCACGGACAGCGGTTACTGATTGGGTGAAGAAAATGGCCGCGCGATTATCACCGCTGGCGATCATGACCAAGCTTGTGTCTTTCCCGACCGTCAGCCGGGACACCAATCTGCCGCTGGTGGATTGGCTTGAGGACTATCTTACGGGCCATGGGATCGAGACCCACTGCTGGATTGACCCTGAACAGCCGCACAAGGCCGCGCTGATGGCGCATGCCGGCCCCCGTGTCGAGGGGGCGGTTGTTCTGTCGGGGCATAGCGACGTGGTGCCGGTCGACGGGCAGGACTGGGACAGCGACCCGTTCACCGTGGTCGAGCGGGACGGCAAGTATTTCGGGCGCGGCACCTGCGATATGAAGGGCTTTGACGCGCTGGCGATCTGGGCGCTGGTCGAGGGGCACCATCGCGGGTTGCAGCGCCCGTTGCAGCTGGCGCTGAGTTTCGACGAGGAGCTTGGCTGCACCGGGGCGCCGCCGATGATTGCCGAGATGCAGAAGCTGCTGCCCAAGGGCAGCGCGGTGATCGTGGGCGAGCCGTCGATGATGCAGGCGGTGACCGGTCACAAGGGCGGACAGACCTTTCGCATCGAGGTCTGGGGGCACGAAGTGCATAGCTCGATCATGCATACCGGCGTCAGCGCGGTGATGGAGGCCGCGCGGGTAATCCAATGGGCCAACGAGGTGAACGCGGCGGAAGCCTCGCGCGCGCCGTCGGATGTGGCGGCGAGGTTCGATCCGCCGTTTACCACCTTGCACACGGGATTGATCGAGGGCGGCACCGCGCAGAACATCACCGCGCGCCAGTGCCGGTTCGATCTGGGGTTCCGGGCGGTCCCCGACCAGCCGCATGAAGACTGGCGGAGCCGCATCTTGGGCCGTATCGCCGAGGTGGAGCAGGCGATGCAGGCCATTCACCCGGAGACCCGCATTGATGTGGAAACCCGGTTTGGTGTGCCGGGGCTGGTGCCCGAGCAAGAAGGCGAGGCCGAGGGGCTTGCCCGCGCCCTGACCGGTGACAACGCCGGCCATGTGGTCAGCTATGGCACCGAGGCGGGTCAGTTCCAGGAAGCGGGATATTCCGCCGTGGTCTGTGGGCCGGGCGACATCGCCCAGGCGCATCAGGCGAACGAGTTCATATCCGTGGCGCAGTTCGAAGCCGGACATGCGTTCATGCGCCGCCTGATCGACCGTTTGGCCGCCTAATGCTTGTCGCAGAACAGCAGGAGAGACAGATATGCCGATAAAGAACCGACTTGCCGATCTGCATCCCGAGATCACCGGATGGCGGCGTCATCTACATGCGAACCCCGAGCTTATGTACGATGTGCATGAAACCGCGGGTTTCGTTGTCGAACGCCTGAAGGAGTTCGGGATCGGCGACATCACTACAGGGGTCGGCAAGACCGGCGTGGTGGCGACGATCAAGGGCAGAAGCGACAGCAAGGGGCGGGTGATTGGCCTGCGCGCCGACATGGATGCGCTGCCGATCACCGAGATCACCGGGCTCGACTATGCCTCGACCGTACCGGGCAAGATGCATGCCTGCGGCCATGACGGGCATACGGCGATGCTCTTGGGCGCGGCAAAATACCTGGCCGAGACGCGCAATTTCGATGGCACGGTCGTGCTGATCTTTCAGCCCGCCGAAGAGGGCGGCGCGGGCGGCAAGGCGATGTGCGACGACGGGTTGATGGACCGTTGGGGTATCCAGGAAGTCTACGGCATGCATAACGCGCCCGGCATTCCTGTGGGGACTTTCGCCATCCGGCCCGGGCCGCTGATGGCCTCGTCCGATGATTTCGAGATCGTGGTGACGGGCAAGGGCGGGCATGCCGCCTCGCCGCATGATGCGATTGACACGACGCTTGTCGCCTCGCAGATCGTGGTATCGCTGCATTCCATCGTGTCGCGCAATATCGATCCGTTGAAATCGGTAGTTCTGACCGTGGGCACGTTCAAGACCGATAGCGACGCGTCGAACATCATTGCGCATACGGTCCGGATGACGGGCACGGTGCGGACGCTGGACAGCGCATACCGCGCCATTGCCGAGGACCGGGTGCGCCGTGTGGCGACCGACATCGCCAGCGCCTATGGGGCAACGGCCGAGGTGAACTGGGCCCCCGGCTATCCGGTGACGATAAACTCCGACGCCGAAACCCAACACGCAATCGAGGCCGCGCGCGCGGTGTCGGGCAACGTGGATGAGGACACGCCGCCGATCATGCCCAGCGAAGATTTCTCGTACATGCTGGAACAGCGGCCCGGCGCCTATATGTTCCTTGGTAACGGTGACACCGCGCAATGCCACCATCCGGCCTATAACTTTGATGACGAGGCGATCCCGGTCGGGTGCAGCTGGTTTGCCGAGATCGTCGAACGACGCATGCCCGCCGCCTGAGCGGGCCGAACAGACAGGAAGACACAGGATGCCGATCAAGAACCGCCTTGCCGAAATGCATGCCGAAATCACCGAATGGCGGCGCGACATCCACAGGCACCCGGAGATCCTGTACGAGACGCACCGGACCTCTGCCATGGTGGCGGACAAGCTGCGGTCGTTTGGCTGTGACGAGGTGGTGACCGGCATCGGGCGTACTGGCGTTGTCGGTGTGATCCGGGGCAAGAGCGACACGGCGGGCCGCGTCGTGGGATTGCGCGCCGATATGGACGCGCTGCCGATGCAGGAACAGACGGGGCTCGATTATGCCTCGGACATTCCCGGTGCCATGCATGCCTGCGGTCATGACGGCCATACCGCGATGCTGCTGGGCGCGGCCAAGTATCTGGCCGAGACCCGGAACTTCGACGGCACGGCGGTGGTGATCTTTCAGCCCGCCGAAGAGGGCGGCAATGGCGCCGAGGCGATGGTCAAGGACGGCATGATGGACCGGTTCGGGGTGCAGGAGGTCTATGCCATGCACAACAATCCGGGCCTGGCCGCCGGTCTGTTCAAGATCCGCCCCGGGCCGCTGCTGGCTGCGGCGGATACGTTCGAGATCCATCTCGAAGGACGCGGCGGCCATGCGGCCAAGCCACATGATACGGTCGATACAACGGTGATGCTGTCGCAGATGATCGTGGCGCTGCAAACGGTGGTGTCGCGCAATACCGACCCGATCCTGCAAGCGGTTCTGTCGGTGACCTCGGTCGAGACCTCGTCGAAGGCGTTCAACGTGATCCCGCAGGCGGCCACCATCCGGGGTACGGTGCGCACCCATTCGGGGGAGATGCGCGATTTGATCGAACGGCGTCTTGGCGAGGTGGTTCAGGGAATTGCCGCCACCTTTGGCGGCAAGGCCGAGGTGAATTACGAACGCGGCGTGCCGGTGACGGTGAATGCCGAGGAACAGACCCGCCATGCCGCCGAGGTGGCCGAACTGGTCTCGGGCGGCTGCGGCGAGGCGGCCATGGTGATGGGCGGCGAGGATTTCTCTTTCATGCTGGAGGCACGTCCGGGGGCGTTCATCATGATCGGAAATGGCCCAAGCGCCGGATTGCACCACCCGGAATACAATTTCAACGACGAGATCATACCCGCCGGATGCAGCTGGTTCGCCGAAATGGTCGAACGCCGCATGCCTGCTGCCTGAGAAGGACTAAGACTATGCCGGTCAAGAACCGATTTGCCGAATTGCAGGATCAGATCGCCGAATGGCGCCGCGATATCCATGCCCATCCCGAGATCCGGTTCGAGGAACATCGCACCAGTGCGCTGGTGGCCGAGCGGCTGCGCACCTTTGGTTGCGACATGGTGGAAACCGGGGTCGGGCAGACCGGGGTTGTGGGTGTCATTCACGGGCGCGAAAGCGGCTCGGGCCGGGTGATGGCGTTCCGCGCCGATATGGATGCGCTGCCGATTGCCGAGGCGACCGGGCTGCCGCATGCCTCGACCCATGCGGGCAAGATGCATGCCTGCGGCCATGACGGCCATACCGCGATGCTGCTGGGGGCGGCGCAATACCTGGCCGAGACCCGCAATTTCGATGGCACCGTGGTGCTGCTGTTCCAACCCGCCGAAGAGGGCGGTGGCGGCGCCAAGGCGATGCTGGTCGATGGCGTGATGGACCGGTACGGCGTGAACGAGGTCTATGGTCTGCACAACTGGCCGGGCCTGCCGGTCGGAGAGTTCGCACTGCGCGAAGGCCCGTTGATGGCGGCCACGGATTTCTTTGAAATCCGGGTGCAGGGCCGGGGCGGGCATGGGGCGATGCCGCATCTGACGGCGGATGCCACGCTGGCCGCTGCACAGCTGACCGTGGCCCTGCAACAGGTGGTGGCGCGCAATGTCGATCCGCTGAAACCGGCGGTGTTGTCGGTGTGTTCGCTGCGCACAGACAGTGACGCCCATAACGTGATCGCCGACAATGCGCTGATCAAGGGCACGGTGCGTTACCTGCACCCCGAGGTGCAAAGCCTGATCCGCAGCCGGATTGAAGCGGTCGCCACCGCCACCGCCGAGGCGCATGGCGCGCGCGCGGAGTTGAACTATATGGAGCTGGTGCCGGCGACGATAAACCCGCCGACCCATATGGCATATGCGGCGGCGGCGGCACAGGAGGTCGGTGGCCGGATCAGAACCGACATCGACCCTGTGATGGGCGGCGAGGATTTCGCCGACATGCTGGCCGAACGCCCCGGTGCCTTCATCTTTCTGGGCAATGGGGACAGTGCCGATCTGCACCATCCCGCCTATGAATTCAACGACGCGGCCATTCCCGCCGGGTGCAGCTGGTTCGCCACGCTGGCCGAGCAGCGGATGCCGCTTAACCCCTGATGTGACGCAAGAGGAACCATTATGCCCGTCAAGAACCGCTTTGCAGAATTGCAATCCGAGATCACCGAATGGCGCCGGGATATTCATGAAAACCCGGAAATCCTGTTTGAAACCCACCGGACCAGTGCGCTGGTTGCCGAAAAGCTGCAAGAGTTCGGCTGTGACGAGGTTGTGACCGGCATCGGCCGCACCGGCGTGGTCGGGGTGATCAAGGGCAAGAGCGACAGCAAGGGCAAGGTGATCGGACTACGCGCCGATATGGACGCGCTGCCGATCCACGAGCAGACCGGGCTCGACTATGCCTCGAAGACGCCGAATGCCATGCATGCCTGCGGCCATGACGGCCATACCGCGATGCTCTTGGGTGCGGCCAAGTACCTGTCCGAGACCCGCAATTTCGACGGCACCGTGGTGGTGATCTTCCAGCCTGCCGAAGAGGGCGGCGGCGGTGGGCGCGAGATGTGCGAGGATGGCATGATGGACCGCTGGAACATCCAGGAGGTTTACGGCATGCACAACTGGCCTGGCCACCCGGTCGGCAGTTTCGCAATCCGTCCCGGCGCGTTTTTTGCCGCCACCGACCAGTTCGACATCACCTTCGAAGGGCGCGGCGGCCATGCGGCCAAGCCGCATCAGACGGTCGATACCACGGTGATGACCGCGCAGGCGGTGCTGGCGCTCCAAACCATCGCCAGCCGCAATGCCGACCCGATCGATCAGGTGGTGGTCTCGGTCACCTCGTTCGAGACATCGTCCAAGGCGTTCAACGTGATCCCGCAGCGGGTGCAGATCAAGGGCACCGTGCGCACCATGTCCAAGGAGATGCGCGATCTGGCCGAGAAGCGCATTCACGAGATCTGTTCGGGCATCGCGACAACCTTTGGTGGCTCGGCCGATATCCGCTATATCCGGGGTTATCCGGTGATGGTGAATTCCGACGAGCAGACCGAGTTCGCCGCAAAGGTGGCGCGCGATGTGTCGGGGGGCTGCGAGGAGGCGGCGCTGGTCATGGGGGGCGAGGATTTCGCCTATATGCTCGAGGAACGTCCGGGCGCCTATATCCTGGTTGGCAATGGCGACACGGCGATGGTGCATCACCCCGAATACAACTTCAACGACGAGGCCATTCCGGCGGGATGCAGCTGGTGGGCCGGGATCGTCGAACAGCGGATGCCTGCGGCCTGAGGAAGAGGAGGAGGGGGCGTCTGCCCCCTCTTGGCCTTTCAGGCCAATTCACCCCCTAGAGTATTTTCGACCAGAAAGAAGCGGCAATCAGCCTTGTGACCAGAGCTGCTGGTAGACCGCTTCGATTCCTGCGGCCTCGTGCGCGGCGCTGAAACTGTCCACCGCGATATCGCGTGCCGCAAGGGCGGCGGCGCCGTGGACATCCTCGTCGACCAGCAGGGCGCGGGCGGCCTCGGCCCCGAGGCCTGCGTTTTCAAGCGGCACCACCCGCCCGGTCCGGCCCTGGGCCGAGAATTCGCGAAAGAAGCCGGTGTCCGAGCCGACAAAGGGTACGCCCGAGGCCATCGCTTCGAGCGGGACCATGCCGTAGCCCTCGTAGCGGGGCAGTTGCACCACCAGCGACAGGGCGCGCATCAGGTTGGGCAGGCGGTCGGGCGGCACCTCGTCGATGAAACGGATGCGGTCGATCATGCCGGCGCGCTGAACCTTGTCCTTGAGGGTCAGGGCGAATTTCTGGTGTTCCTTGGTGGCGCGGCCCACCACCAGCGCCACCGCGCCCGGCATATCGGGCAAGAGGCGCAGCATCGCCTCGACAAAGAGATCGGTGCCCTTTTCCGGGCGCACCCGACCGATGGTGGCAATGCCGAATGTGCCGCCATAACCCTGCGCCGCCCAGGCGGCGGGGCGGTCGGGGGCGGGGGTGAAACGGTCGGTATCGACGCCATGGGGCACCACCGCGCGCACATGCCGGACAAAGCTTGCCGCAGCATCCGAGGTGGCCACCACCGCATCCATCCGGCTGATCAGCCAGCGCGGAAAGGCCGAATGCCGCCGGATCGCGGCCGAGGTAAAGACGATGCGGATCGGCAGGCGCAGCACATCGCGCGCCCAGAGCGCAGTCTGCATTTCCGGATTGCGGCGCACGTGCCAGATGGCAAAGGACTTGCCCGGCGGCGGTGTACGTGACAGCGCGCGGGCGGCGCGGGCGCTGATCGGTGTGGGGCAGCCGGGCAGGGCGTGCCCCACCAGCGCCAGATCGTGGGTCGCGACCTGTTGGCGGATGACATTCGCCGCCGTGGCCGAAACACCGGTAAAATTGCGGTTGAAATTGGTGACGAAGAGATCGGGCATCAGCCAAGCTCCAACCGGGATGTCAGCGTGTCGATGACACCCTCAAGCGCGGTTTCCTGTGCGGCGACCAGCGCGCGGGCCTGGGTGCGGGCGGTATCAAACGCCTCTGCATCGTCTAGCCAGTGACGCACGGCGCGGGCCAGGGGCGTGGCGCCTGTTACCTCGATGGCGCCACCGCTCGCAATCAATGGCTGATAGGTTTCGGCAAAGTTGAAATAGCCTGGCCCGGTGATCACCGCCGCGCCCGCCTGGGCCGGTTCGAACGGGTTGTGACCGCCGATCTCGCGCAGCGAGCCGCCGAGGAAGACCAGCGGGCAAAGCGCGTACCAGGTGCCGGTCTCGCCCAGCGTGTCGGCCAGATAGACCTGCGTGCCGGGGGTGATGCTCTCGCCGCTACTGCGGCGGGCGGAGGTGAACCCGGCGGTGGTTATCAGCGCCGACACCTCGGTGCCGCGCTCGGGGTGGCGCGGGATCAGCAAGAGCAACAGGTCGGGATGGTCGGCCAGCAATTGGCGATGGGCGTCGAGCACCACCTCTTCCTCGCCCGGATGGGTGGAGCTGGCGACCCAGACCGGGCGGGGGCCGATGGCGGCGCGCATCTCTGTCAGCAGGGCGGCATCGACCGGCAGCGGCCCGGCCATCGCCTTGAGGTTAGTGCCGGGCGTGACCCGCGCCGGATCGGCACCCATGGCGATCAGGTTGTCGGCGGTCTGCCGGTTCTGGGTCAGGAACAGGCGAAAGCGGTCGAGGAGAAAGCGCGCAGTTGACGGGAACCGCTGCCAGCCGCGCACCGATTTTTCGGAGAGGCGGGCGTTGAGAAGGGCCAGCGGCACGCCCGCGCGGGCGCCTTCGACGATCATGCGCGGCCATAGCTCGCTTTCGACGAACACAGCCGCATCGGGGCGCCATTGCTTGTAGAAGCGCGTCACAGGACCCGGCCCGTCGAGTGGCGCGAACTGGTGGCGACAGCGCGGCGGCATCCGCCGCGCGATCAGATCGGCCGAGGTGGGCGTGCCCGAGGTGATCAGGAATTCGAGGTTTGGCATCCGCTCGCCCATGCGGGTGATCAGGCGCAGGACCGACAGGCTTTCGCCGACGCTGGCGGCATGGAACCACACGAGCCGCCCGGGCGGGCGTGACAGGCTGGCATGGCCCAGCCGTTCATGTTGCCGTTCCAGCGGCACATCGGCGCGGCTCAGCTTCTTGCGGACCGTTCGCCAGGCAAACGGCACCAGCACGGCCGAGGCCGCGCGATACAGGTGATAGAGCGGGGTCGGCGACAGGCCGGGGCCGGACATGCGTCAGCCGCCCGTGTGGCTCATATGCCGGGACATCCTGCCGTCGACCTGCTGGCGGGAATAGTCGAAATCATGCCCCTTGGGTTTCAGCCCGATGGCGGCGCGGATCGCCTGTTCCAGCGGTTCCTCGCTGCCGGGATGGTCGCGTAGCGGTTTGCGCAGGTCGGCCATGTCTTCCTGCCCGAGGCACATGTAGAGTTCGCCCGTGCAGGTCAGCCGTACCCGGTTGCAGCTTTCGCAGAAATTATGGCTGAGAGGGGTGATGAAGCCGATCTTTTGCCCGGTCTCTTCCAGCCGCACATAGCGCGCAGGACCGCCGCTGCGCTCGGCCAGATCGGTGACGGTGTAATGTTCGGCGTAGCGGGCGCGCACGTCCTTGAGCGACCAGTACTGGTCCAGCCGGTTCTCGTTGCCGATATCGCCCATCGGCATGACCTCGATCCAGGTCAGGTCCATGTCGCGCTCGGCGCACCATTCGGTGATGCGGGGCAGTTCTTCCTCGTTGAAGCCCTTGAGCGCCACCGCGTTGATCTTGATTCTCAGCCCCGCGCGCTGGGCCGCGTCGATGCCGCGCAGCACTTGTGGCAACCGGCCCCAGCGGGTGATGTCGGCGAACTTCTGATCGTCCAGCGTATCAAGCGAGACATTCACCCGGCGCACGCCTGCCGCGTAAAGCTGATCGGCAAAGCGTTCCAGCTGCGAGCCATTGGTGGTCAGCGTCAGTTCTTTCAGCGCGCCGCTGTCCAGATGTCGGGTCATGCCGTTGAAAAAGGTCATGATATCGCGGCGCACCAGCGGCTCGCCGCCGGTGATGCGCAGCTTCTCCACCCCCATGCGGACAAAGGTCGAGCACATGCGGTCCAGCTCTTCCAGCGTCAGCAGATCTTTCTTGGGCAGAAAGGTCATGTTTTCCGACATGCAATAGACGCAGCGAAAATCGCAGCGGTCCGTGACGGAGACACGCAGATAGGTGATGGCGCGCGCGAAAGGGTCGATCAGTGGAGCTGTCATGGCCACATAGGTAAAGCGGCGCACCGCCTGCGGCAAGTGTCCTTATGGGTTAGGGCTGGCGAGTCACCGGTGCCAATGATTAGGGTAGCGATATGAGATACGTTCTGCTGATTTCCCTGATCCTTGTGGCCGGTTGTGACCGGGTCCGCTCGACCACCGACAAGCTGTTCAACCGTTCCGAGCCGGTTGCGCAGACCGCAGCACCGGAAACCGAAGCATCCGAAACCGAAGCGCCGGAAGAACCCGAGGCGGTCGCCGAGCCGGTTCAGGAGGCGGCCGATATTCAGCCCGGTTGGGTCGGCGCAAGGCAGACCATCGCGGGATTGGGCGATCCTACGATTCCGGGACGCTGGATGGAGACAACGCTGGTCAGTCAGGAACGCAACGGGCGCGTGGTGGTGCGCAAGACCGGGGCGACGGCACATGTCACCCTGATCCCGGTCGCGGGGGATCCGGGGGCGGGCAGCCGGTTGTCGCTGGAGGCGATGCGCGCGCTCCTGGCACCGATCGACGAGTTGGTCGAACTCGACGTCTATTCCAACTGATCGCCGAGGTATTTGCCCGCTTCCTTGCGGGCAAAGGGTTTCATTGCCGGGCCATGCTCGGCCAGAAAGGCGCGCACCGCCTCGGGATCGTGTTTGGAATGATCGCGCAGCCACCAGGCGACGACCTTTTGCATGAACCAGTCGCGGTCGGGCACATAGTTTGCCGCCCAGCCCAGGATACGGTCGCGCGCCGCGGTATCGGCGGGTTTGGGGTTGCTCATCTTGGCCCAGGGCAGGGTGGCAACCAGTGCCGCGCGCCGGGTCCACATGTGATCCGACCGGGTCCAGTCTTCGACCACGTCCAGACGGGAGGGATCTGCAACCAGACGTTTCTGCATTGCCATCGCGGCATGGTCGGCGACGGCCCATGCATCGAAATCCGGCAGCCATGAGGTGAGCAGTGCCCAGACCTCTCCATCCGGTCTGATCCGCGCCTGCGTCAGGAGTTTTGCCGCTGCCAACCGGGCCTCGTGAATGTCGGTCTGCCAGAGCGCGTCGGCCAGGGCGACACGGTCGGGCAGGTCGAGATCCTGCCGCCACGCTTTGGTCAGGTCGTTCAGCACGAGGTTCGAGACCCCCAGATACCGGCGCGGAACCTTGTGATAGGCGGCCATTTCGATGGCGCGCTCAGGGTCGGCATGGGCGCCGATCTGGTCCAGATAATGTGCGAGCATCGGGGTGTCCTCTGGTGCCGGTCTCAGACCGGTACGCCGGTGGGTTTGCCGTCGATGGTCGTCTGGTTCTTTTCGACCCAATAGGCGCGGATGTCGTCATCCGATTTTGCATCGACCCATTTCTGCATCGTGTCGCGTTCTGATGTGTATTCCATGAACGGCACGGCATAGCCGCAGGAGGTCTGCACCAGATCGACCGAGACATCGAAGATCTGGCGCGCGCTGCGATGGGCGGGGAAGAGCGGCGCAAGGCTGTCCCAGCCCGGATCACCGGCATGCAGGGTGCTGGCGGTTCCGTAGCAGCGCAGGATCAGGGGCCGGGTGGTGAAGGAACACCACATCAGGGTCATCCGGTTGTTTTCGAGCTGATGCCCGGCGGTTTCATTGCCGCTGCCGGTGATGTTCATCCAGACGATGCGGTTCGGCCCAAGGACGCGCAGCGAATCCATCCCCTTGGGCGAGATGTTGACGCGACCCTCGGGACCGGCCGAACCGGTGAAGAACATGTGCTGCTCTTCGATGAAGGCGCGATGCGCCTCGTCGATCCGGGGAAACTGCTTGGCCATCTTGTCACTCCACCGTCACCGATTTTGCCAGGTTGCGAGGCTGGTCCACGTCGGTCCCCTTGGCCACGGCGGTGTGATAGGCCAGCAATTGCGCCGGAATCGCATAAAGGATCGGGGTGAGCGAGGGGTGCACATGCGGCATCTGGATGGTGGACCATACGCCATCGCGGGCCTCGGACAACCCATCGGCATCCGAGATCAGCATCACCTTACCCTTGCGCGCCATGACCTCCTGCATGTTCGAAACGGTCTTGTCGAACAACGCATCGCGGGGTGCAAGGACGACCACGGGCATCTGTTGGTCGATCAATGCGATGGGTCCGTGCTTCAGTTCTCCCGACGCGTAGGCTTCGGCGTGGATATAGCTGATTTCCTTGAGTTTCAGTGCCCCTTCCAGGGCCAGCGGATACATCAGGCCACGGCCCAGGAACAGCACGTCGCGGGCTTCGCTCAGTTTCTGCGCGGCGGCCCGTACGGTATCGTTCTGGTCCAGCGCCGCATTCAGCGCCGATGGCAGACCACGCAGCGCCGCGGCATGGTCGGCCATCGCCGTGGGAGAGAGCATTCCCCGGTCACAGGCCGCTTTGAGCGCCAACATCAGCAGCACGCTCAGTTGGCAGGTGAAAGCCTTGGTCGAGGCGACGCCGACCTCGACCCCGGCATGGATGGGCAGCGCCAGATCGCTTTCGCGGGCGATCGAGCTTTCGGGCACGTTGACCACGGAAAGGATCTTGTCCGCCTTGTCGCGGCAATATCGGAGCGCCGCCAAGGTATCGGCTGTCTCGCCGGACTGGCTGACGAACAAGGCCAATGTGCGCGCTGGGATCGGTGGCTCACGATATCGGAATTCGCTAGCCACGTCGACTTCGACCGGTAGCCGGGCCAGTTGTTCGAACCAGTATTTTGCCGTCAGACAGGCGTAATAGGCGGTGCCGCAGGCGACCATGGTCAGCCGGTCGATAGAAGCAAAGTCAATCGTTTCACCGGGTAGTTGAACGCTGTCCGATCCGGCTGGCAAGTACGAGCTGATCGCTTCGGCGATGACGGTGGGTTGTTCGGCGATCTCCTTGGCCATGAAATGCTTGTAGCCGCCCTTGTCAACGCGCGTGCTGTCGAGACGAATAGTGCGCATCTGGCGGTTGGCCAGCTTGCCATGCGCATCCCGGATTTCGACCCCTTTGCGGGTGACGGTCGCGCGGTCGCCTTCCTCTAGATAGGTGATCCTGTCGGTCAGCGGGGCGAGTGCAATGGCGTCCGAGCCGACGAACATCTCTCCGTCCCCGTGACCGATGGCCAGCGGGCTGCCTTTGCGGGCGGCGACGATCAGGTCCTCTTCACCATCGAAGAGAAAGGCCAGGGCAAAGGCGCCTTCGAGCTTGTCAAGCGTGCGATAGGCCGCCTCGACCGGGCCCAGCCCCTCGCGCATGTAGCGCTCGGTCATCAGCGCCACGGTTTCGGTATCGGTCTCGGTGGCAAAGGTGATACCAAGCTCGGCCAGTTCGGCCCGCAACTCTCGGTAATTCTCGACAATTCCGTTGTGGACCACAGCAACCGCACCGGCGCGGTGGGGGTGGGCATTGCTGACCGTCGGTGCGCCATGGGTGGCCCAGCGGGTGTGGCCGATGCCGGATCTGCCGGCAAGCGGTTCATGGACGAGAAGGTCGCTGAGGTTCACCAGCTTGCCCACAGCCCGGCGGCGATCCAGCACCCCGTTGTTGACTGTCGCGATGCCCGCACTGTCATAGCCTCGGTACTCGAGTCTTTTGAGAGCTTCGACCAGGATTGGGGCAACCTCGTGGTCGCCCAGAACGCCGACAATTCCGCACATGCTCAGGTTTCCTTTTGCTTTCGGGCCTTCTTGGCGCGCAGCATCTGGAACAGCTTGCGCGCATAGCCCGGCTTGTTTTCCTGCGCGACGCGTCCAACCGCCAGCGCGTCGGGGTCCACATCGCGGGTGACAACCGTTCCGGTTGCCGTCATGGACCCGTCACCCAAAGAGACCGGCGCCACCAGCATCGTGTTGGACCCGACAAAGACATTGGCGCCGATGGTCGTGCGGTGTTTCATGACGCCGTCATAGTTGCAGGTGATGGTTCCTGCTCCGATATTGGTTTCGGCGCCGACGCTGGCATCGCCGATATACGACAGGTGATTGACCTTGGCGCCCTCGCCGATCTCGGCGTTCTTGATCTCGACAAAATTGCCGATGCGGGTGTTCTCGGCCAGCTCCGTGCCCGGGCGCAGCCGGGCATAGGGCCCGACCACCGACCCATGGCTGACATGGCAGCCTTCGAGATGTGAGAAGGCACGAATGGTCGCGCCGCTTTCCACGGTGACACCGGGGCCGAAGACCACGTTCGGCTCGATCACCGTATCGCGCCCGATCACAGTGTCGGCGGCCAGATAGACGGTATCGGGTGCCATCAGGGTCACGCCCAGGTCGAGCAGCTCGGCGCGGGCGCGGGTCTGGAACACGGCATCGGCCGCGGCCAGATCAGCGCGTGAGTTCACGCCCAAGGTCTCGCTTTCATCGCAGGAGACGGCGGTGACCTTCAGACCGCGTTTGCGAGCGATCTCGACGACATCGGTCAGATAGTATTCACCGGCGGCATTTTCGTTGCCCACCTCGGCGATCAGGGAAAAGAGGGTGTCGGCCTTGCAGGCCAGAAGGCCCGAGTTGCAAAAGGAAATTGCGCGCTCGGTATCATTGGCGTCCTTGAACTCGACGATCTTCTCAAGGCTGTCGCCCTGCATCACCAGGCGGCCATAACGCGCCGGATCGGCGGCGTGGAACCCAAGAATGACAAGGTCGTATTTGGCGCGGGCCTCGACCATCCGTTCCAGCGTGGTCGGTTGCAGAAAGGGCGTATCAGCATAGAGGACCACAGCATCGCCGGGAAAACCCTCCAAAGCCTGCCGGGCCTGATCGACCGCGTGGGCGGTGCCCAATTGTTCTTCTTGCAGAACGACGCTGGCGGTTTCGTCTTCGTCCAAGGCCGCCGCCCGCACGGCATCTGCGCCGTGCCCCGCGACCACCACCGTGCGTTCGGGCGCCAGCGCGGCCCCGGTCCGCATGGCATGAACCAGCATCGGGACCTGGGCGATCGGGTGCAGAACCTTGGGAATGTCCGAGTTCATCCGTGTGCCCTTGCCTGCGGCCAGGATGATCAATGCGGTGCTCATATGGCGTTTTCTCTTTTTCTCTTTTGTTTTGCTGCCGCCCGTTTTATCCGCTGGAGACAAAGGCGCAAGCGTTAGCGCGATCAAACTAGATTGCGGCTTGCAACAGGCCAAGGCGGAAAGCCGCCGAAGGAGGCAGCATGCGAACGGTGATTTTCGATCTTGATGGCACATTGGCGGATACGTCTGGCGATCTTTTGGCGGCGGCAAATCATTGTTTTCGAGAGATGGGTTATGGTGATGTCCTGATCCCCGGACAGGATGCGGGCATTGCCTTGCGGGGCGGGCGCATGATGCTGCGGCGCGGGCTGGAGCGGGTGGGAGCCTATGAAGATGCCACCGTCGACCGGTACTATCCCGTCTTGCTGGAGGCCTATCGAGGAGCGATTGACCACCACACCTTTGTCTATCCCGGGGCGATGGATGCGGTGGAGGCGTTGCGGACGCAAGGCTATGGCGTGGGGATCTGTACCAACAAGCCCGAAGCCCTGGCCGAATTGCTGTTGCAGCGCCTGGGGGTGCGGGGGGCGTTTGCGTCGATGATCGGGGCCGATACGCTGCCGGTACGCAAGCCCGACCCCGAGCCGTTGCGCGCGGCGGCACGGGCGGCGGGGGGAGACCCGGCGGCCTGTGTGCTGGTGGGCGACAGTGACACCGACCGCAATACGGCGCGGGCGGCGGGGGTGCCTTCTATTTTGGTTACGTTCGGCCCCTCGGGCGCCGACATGGCCGCGCTGGAACCCGAGGCGCTGCTGGATCGTTTCGAGGATTTGCCGGGCATCGTGAACCGTCTGATCGGATGAGGTTGGGTTTCGATTTTTCAAATCGGCATGCGACCTCTTGACCGGCGGGCGGGCCGACCTCAGAAACATCGCCATGACAGAGACATTCTCGGGTAGTTTCACCCAGCAGGAACCCATTCCGGACGAGGCGATAGAGGCGGCGCTTGCCGTGCTGCGCCATGGTCGGCTCCATCGTTACAACCTTGCCAAGGGAGAGCTGGGCGAAACCGCCCTGCTGGAGCAGGAATTCGCCGCCCAGACCGGCGCGCGCTATTGTCTGGCGGTGGCCTCGGGCGGCTATGCGCTGGCCACCGCGTTGCGCGCTGTGGGGGTGAAGCCCGGCGATGCGGTGCTGACCAATGCCTTTACGCTCGCGCCGGTGCCCGGCGCCATCGCCTCGGTGGGTGCGCGGCCGGTGTTCGTGGGCGTGACAGAGAGCCTGACCATCGACCTTGACGATCTGGCGGCCAAGGCGGGCGCGGCGCGGGTGCTGATGCTGAGCCATATGCGCGGGCATCTGTGCGACATGGACCGGCTGATGCAGATTTGCGACGCGGCTGGGATCACCGTGATCGAGGATTGCGCCCATACGATGGGTGCGGCCTGGAACGGGGTGGCTTCGGGGCGGCAGGGTGCGGTCGGCTGCTATTCATGCCAGACCTACAAGCACGTGAACTCGGGCGAGGGGGGGCTTCTGGTCACCGATGACGAGGAGATCGCGGCGCGGGCGGTGATGCTGTCCGGGTCCTATATGCTCTATGAACGTCACCTGGCGGCGCCGGGACCTGAGGTGTTCGAGCGGATCAAGTATCACACCCCCAATATCTCGGGCCGGATGGACAATCTGCGCGCCGCCATCCTGCGGCCGCAGCTGCGCGCGCTCTCAACACAGGTGGCACGCTGGAACGAGCGCTATCAGCGGATCGAGGCGGGCTTGCGCGGTACGCCGGGTCTCACGGTAATCGAGCGGCCCGAGGCCGAGACCTATGTCGGCTCGTCCATCCAGTTCCTTCTGCTCGACTGGGCGGCGGACAAGGTGCAGGAGGCGCTGCGCCGCTGCGCGGCACGCGGGGTCGAGCTGAAATGGTTCGGCACACCCGAACCCGTCGGATTTACCTCGCGCTATGACAGCTGGCGCTATGCCGAGAGCGCGCCGATGCCCGCCAGCGACCGTGTGCTGGCCGGGATCATCGACATGCGGGTGCCGCTGACCTTTAGCCTGGAGGATTGCGATCTGATCGCGCGCATCATCCGGGCCGAGGTGGGGGCCGTCTGGCAAAACGGATAACCCGACTTCATCGTCCTTTCTCCTCAATCCTGCGGGAACCGCATGTCTGGCGGCTCATCGGCGCCGGAAAAATTGTTGGGAACCAAAATCCGGGTCGGTTGGTTGTGACGAGACAAGAGCGCGAGTAGGCGCTTGTATCTCGCACGAGACTGAGGAGAAGACGATGAAAACCAATGTTCTGACCCTGACGGCATCCGTTCTGGCAATTGCGGCAAGCCCGCTGCTGGCTGGTCCGACTGCAATGGCGGTGACCGACCTGAATATGCGTTCGGGCCCTGGCCCGCACCATCCGGTCATTGGCGTGATCGAAAAGGACGCACAGACCGAAGTCGTCGGCTGCATCAAGGACAGCCAGTGGTGCAAGGTCTCTTACGAGGGTGCCGACGGCTGGGCCTATGGCGAATACCTCGTCGATCCCGGCAAAACCGTCTGGGTTCCCGTGATCTCGCCCGACAATTCGTTGGAATATGAGAGCGTGACCTATGAAGACGAGACAAATACCGGTGCGGTTGTCGGCGGCAGCCTAATGGGCGCGATTGCTGGCGGCTTGATCGGTGGCCCGGGTGGTGCCGTGGCCGGTGCGGTTGCCGGCGGTGCGCTTGGCACCGCGGCGGAGCCTGAGCCGCGCGAGGAAGAAGTGACCTTTGTGCGCGCCAACATGCCGGAGCCGATCTATCTTGAGGGCGAAGTTGTGCCCGGCGCGCTGCTGCCCGATGTGGTCGATTTGCAGCCGATCCCCGAGTCGAAATACGAATTCGCCCATGTGAACGGTCTGCCGGTTCTGGTGAATCCCGAAAGCCGGATTGTCATTCACATCCTGCGCTGAACGACGCGCGCAGGGGTATCCTGATCACGGCGGGCGGCCTTCGGGCCGCCCGTTTCCGTATCTGCCAAACCGTTTTTCCCGGGTCGCGCAGAACGATTGACGGGAATCACCAACGCTGCTATCGCATTATTGAACAGTTGTTCATTAATGCGGAGAGGAGAGCGCGATGTTCGCAGCTACCATGCAATTCGATCTGGGCGAGGATGTGAACGCGCTGCGCGATATGGTGCATCGCTGGGCGCAGGAGCGGGTCCGCCCGATGGCCGCCGAGATCGACCAGACCAACGAGTTTCCCAACGCGCTGTGGCGCGAGATGGGCGATCTGGGCCTGTTGGGCATCACCGTGCCCGAGGAGTTCGGCGGTGCGGGCATGTCGTACCTGGCGCATGTGGTCGCGGTTGAAGAGATTGCGCGCGCCAGCGCTTCGGTCAGCCTCAGCTATGGCGCGCATTCCAACCTCTGCGTCAACCAGATCAAGCTGAACGGCAACGACGAACAAAAGCGCAAATACCTGCCGGGCCTGGTGTCTGGCGAACATGTGGGCGCGCTGGCTATGTCCGAGGCGGGTGCCGGGTCCGACGTGGTGTCGATGAAGCTGCGCGCCGAAAAGCGCAACGACCATTACCGCCTGAACGGCAACAAATACTGGATCACCAACGGCCCCGATGCCGATACGCTGGTGGTCTATGCCAAGACCGACCCCGAGGCGGGCAGCAAGGGCATCACCGCCTTTCTGATCGAAAAGTCGATGAAGGGCTTCTCGACGTCCAAGCATTTCGACAAGTTGGGCATGCGCGGCTCGAACACGGCCGAGCTGGTCTTTGAGGATGTCGAGGTGCCGTTTGAGAACGTTCTGGGCCAAGAGGGGCGCGGCGTTGCCGTGCTGATGTCGGGTCTCGATTACGAACGCGTGGTGCTGGCCGGGATCGGCACCGGCATCATGGCCGCCTGTCTGGACGAGATCATGCCCTATATGGCCGAGCGCAAGCAGTTCGGCAAACCGATCGGCAGCTTCCAGCTGATGCAGGGCAAGATCGCCGACATGTATACCGCGATGAATTCGGCTCGCGCCTATATCTATGAGGTGGCCAAGGCCTGTGATCGCGGAGACGTGACCCGTCAGGATGCCGCCGCCTGCTGTCTTTATGCCAGTGAACAGGCGATGGTGCAGGCGCATCAGGCGGTGCAGGCGATGGGCGGTGCCGGGTTCCTGTCCGATAGCGCGGTCAGCCGTATTTTCCGCGATGCCAAGCTGATGGAGATCGGTGCCGGCACCTCGGAAATCCGCCGCATGCTGATCGGCCGCGAGCTGATGAACACGGTGCTCTGAAAACGCAAACGGCCCGCAAGCCGAGGGAACTTGCGGGCCGCCTGTCTTGCCGAGGAGGGATCAGAACCGATGCACGTACTGGACGCCGATCACCAGCGGGTCGATCTCGGCCGTGCCGATGGCGGCACCGTTCAGGGTGGCGTCGGATTCGATGCTGATCCAGCGCGCGTTCAGACGCAGGGCGCCCCGGTCGCTGATCTGATAGTCGAGGCCCGCGTTCACGGCGACACCGAAACTGTCATCCAGCTTGAGCGTGCCGAGCGGCGAGCTTTCCTCGAAGAAGGTGGTGTAGTTCACACTGAGGCCGACATAGGGTTTCCAGGCCGAGTTGGTCGGGAAGTGATAGTTCAGCGACACGGTGGGCGGCAGCTGTTTGACGGTTCCGGCATAGCCGATGCCACTGATCGAAACGTCATGCTTGAACGGCGTTGCGGCCAGCAGCTCGATGCCCAGATTGTCGCGGATGAAGTATTCGACGGTAAAGATTGCCTGGGTGTTGTCATCCACGGTGGCTGTGCTGCCGGCAATGGTGCCATTGTTGGATTTGGGGTTCACATAGCCCACACCGACACCGACGGTCCAATCGCCCTGCGATTGAGCCGCGAGCGGTCCGGCCAGGGTGGCAAGGGCAGTGGAAAGCGCCATGGCAGCAGCGATACGAGTCATTTGAGTACCTTTGGTTTAGTTGACGCCCCGGTTCTGCGCCCGGTCATATGCAGATTCTCTGATCTGGATCAAAAGCTGGTGAAGTTTCCCCGCGTAACCAATTATGTTTATTTGAAAAATGCGTTTGAAACCCCTTGTGAACAAGGACCTTTCGGCAGGGTGTTCCAATGACACTTGCGGCGCGCATACCGGGATTGCGCCCCGACAGGGGCTGGGATTTACCCGAGCGTCTGAACATGGCGCGGCAATGCCTTTCGCAACCTGCCGATGCGCTGGCCATCATCGACCTGACCGGACCCGCGCGGCGCGACATCACTCATGGCGAACTGACGGGCATGGTGCAGGGGCTGGCGCGGGCGTTGCTGCCGCGCGTGGCGCCGGGCGACCGGGTCGGCGTGCTGCTCAGCCAGTCGCCCTGGTGCGCGGCCGCGCATCTGGCGCTCTGGCATATCGGCGCCATTTCGGTGCCGCTGTTCCAGCTGTTCCAGCGCGACGCATTGCGCAGCCGTCTGGAGGATTCCGGCGCGCGTCTGGTGCTGACCGATGCCGAGGGCGCGACCCTGCTGGGCGATCTGGCGACCCCGCTGATGGCGGCCGAGATCGGGGTGCAGGGCGCGACTGTGCCGCAGGCCGATACAAGGCCCGAGGATCCGGCGGTGCTGATCTATACCTCGGGCACGACGGGCCGGGCCAAGGGCGCGCTGCATGGCCACCGGGTGCTGACCGGCCATTTGCCGGGCGTCTCGATCAGCCACAACCACCTGCGCCCGGGCGATTGCCTGTGGACGCCCGCAGACTGGGCCTGGATTGGCGGTCTCTTTGACGTGCTCATGCCGGGGCTGGCGCTGGGCATTCCGGTGGTGGCCGCGCGGCTGGACAAGTTCAGCGCAGGGGCCTGCGCCGATGTGATTGCGCGCGGCGGGGTGAAAAACGTGTTCTTTCCGCCCACTGCGCTCCGAATGCTCAAGGCGGCGGATCAGGGCATTCCCGGCTTGCGCTCGGTCGCCTCGGGCGGTGAACCGCTGGGGGCCGAGATGCTGGCCTGGGGCGAGGGTGCCTTTGGCCTGACGATCAACGAATTCTACGGCCAGACCGAATGCAACATGACCGTGTCCTCCTGTGCCGCCGATTTCCCGGTGCGTCCGGGCTGTATCGGCAAACCGGTGCCAGGGCACGAGGTGGCGGTGATCGACGGTGCGGGCCAGCCCACGAAGGGCGAGGGCGATGTCGCCGTGCGGCGCGGTTCGGCCTCGATGCTGCTGGAATACTGGCGCAACCCGGCGGCCACCGCCGAGAAGTTTCGCGGCGATTGGCTGGTGACCGGAGACCGCGGCGTGTGGGAGGGCGACTACCTCCGCTTTGTCGGGCGCGAGGATGACGTGATCACCTCGGCCGGCTACCGCATCGGCCCGGCGGAGATCGAGGATTGCCTGCTGACCCATCCGGGCGTCGCAACCGTGGGCGTTGTGGGCAAGCCCGACCCGCTCAGGACCGAGATCGTCAAGGCCTATGTAGTGCTGAAACCGGGCGCCCGGGCCAGCGCCGAAGAACTGCAAGCCTGGGTCAAAGACCGGCTTGCCCAATACTCTTACCCGCGCGAGGTGGCGTTTCTGGACGCGCTGCCGATGACGGTGACAGGCAAAGTGATCCGCAAGGAATTGAAGCGCCGCGCAGCGGCAGAACTGGAGGCCAATCCATGAAACTCACATCCAAGGCCATGCCCGCCTCCGAGGGCTTCAAGGCGAACCGCGCCGCGCATCTGGAGGCGCTGGCGCAGATCGGGGCGGCGGCCGAGGCCGCGCGTCTGGGCGGCGGCGAGAAATCGCGGGCCCGCCATGAAAGCCGGGGCAAGATGCTGCCGCGCCGCCGGGTGGCCAACCTGCTCGACGCGGGCTCGCCCTTCCTCGAAATCGGCGCCACCGCAGCCCATGACATGTATGACAACGCGGCCCCCGCTGCCGGTGTCGTCGCCGGGATCGGACGGGTCGAGGGGCAGGAGGTCATGGTCGTCTGCAACGACGCCACGGTAAAGGGCGGCACCTATTACCCGATGACGGTCAAGAAGCACCTGCGCGCGCAGGAGATCGCCGAGGAAAACAACCTGCCCTGCATCTATCTGGTGGACAGCGGCGGCGCCAACCTGCCCAACCAGGACGAAGTGTTCCCGGACCGCGACCACTTTGGCCGCATCTTCTATAACCAGGCGCGGATGAGCGCCAAGGGCATCCCGCAGATCGCGGTTGTGATGGGCTCCTGCACCGCAGGTGGCGCATATGTTCCCGCCATGTCCGACGTCACCATCATCGTCAAGGAACAGGGCACCATCTTTCTGGCCGGTCCTCCGCTGGTCAAGGCGGCGACGGGTGAGGTGGTCAGCGCCGAAGATCTCGGCGGCGGCGACGTGCACACGCGCCTGTCGGGCGTGGCCGATTACCTGGCCGAGGATGACGCCCACGCGCTGGCGCTGGCGCGCCGTGCCGTGCGTTCGCTCAACCGCAGCAAGCCGCTGACGGTGGACTGGGCCAGCCCCGAGGAACCGGCATACGATCCCGAGGAAATCCTGGGCGTGGTGCCCGCCGACCTGAAAACCCCCTATGACATCCGCGAGGTGATCGCGCGGCTGGTCGACGGTTCGCGCTTTGACGAGTTCAAGCCGCGCTTTGGCGAGACCATCGTCTGCGGTTTTGCCCATCTCAAGGGTTGCCCGATCGGCATCATCGCCAATAATGGCGTGATCTTCAGCGAGGCGGCGCAGAAGGCGGCGCATTTCGTGGAACTGTGCAGCCAGCGCAAGATCCCGCTGGTGTTCCTGCAAAACATCACCGGTTTCATGGTAGGCCGCAAATACGAGAACGAAGGTATTGCGCGCCACGGCGCCAAGATGGTGACGGCGGTCGCCACCACCAGCGTACCCAAGATCACCATGCTGGTGGGCGGCTCGTTTGGCGCGGGCAACTATGGCATGGCGGGCCGCGCCTATCAGCCGCGCTTCCTGTGGACCTGGCCCAACAGCCGTATCTCGGTGATGGGCGGCGAACAGGCGGCGGGGGTTCTGGCCACCGTCAAGCGGGACGGGATCGAGCGGGCAGGCGGCAGTTGGTCGGCTGAGGAAGAGGCCGAGTTCAAACGCCCGACGCTGGAGATGTTCGAGCGCCAGTCGCACCCGCTCTATGCCAGCGCCCGGCTTTGGGATGATGGCATCATCGACCCCCGCAAGAGCCGCGACGTGCTGGCCCTGTCGCTCAGCGCCGCGCTGAACGCACCCATCGAGGAGACACGTTTCGGCGTGTTCCGGATGTGAGCTTCATTTCGCGCAAAGCACTCTGGGGGTCGGGGGGCAGCGCCCCCGTCGCGGTTGCCGCCGATCCTGTGGCCCCTAGCTGCTCTGTGGATCTGACCAACACGAGAGGTGCGACATGATACGAACAAGGCTTACCGAGACCTTCGGACTGGACTATCCGATCGTATCGGCCCCGATGGCCAAGGTGGCTGGTGGGCGACTGGCAGCGGCGGTGTCGCGGGCGGGCGGTCTGGGTCTGATCGGCGGCGGCTATTGCGAGGTCGACTGGATCGAAACCGAATTCGCCAATGCCGGGAATACCGCCGTTGGCTGCGGTTTCATCACCTGGCGATTGGCAGAAGCGCCGCAGGTGCTGGATGCGGCGCTGGATCATGGGCCGCGGGCGGTGTTTCTGTCCTTTGGCGACCCTCGGCCCTTTGCTGAACGGATCCATGCGGCCGGGGCGGCGCTGATCTGTCAGGTACAGACGCTGAATGATGCGCGCCAGGCGGTCGAGGCCGGGGCGCGGGTGATCGTGGCCCAGGGAGGCGAAGCCGGGGGCCATGGCGCCAACCGGGCGACCCTGACGCTGGTGCCCGAAGTGGCGGATCTGTTGCGGACGGGTTCTCCTGAAACGCTTCTGCTGGCCGCCGGTGGAATAGCCGACGGGCGGGGCCTGGCTGCGGCCTTGATGCTGGGCGCTGACGGGGTGCTGGTGGGGACGCGGTTCTGTCTGAGCGACGAGGCGCTGATCCCGCCGCAGTTTCAGCAGGCGGGTATTGCGGCCAGCGGGGATCAGACCGTTGCCACCAAGGTGGTCGATATCGTGCGCGGTTATGATTGGCCCGAGCGGTTCCGGATCCGCGTTCTCGACAATGCATTCACCGCGCGCTGGCAGGGTGATCTGGACGGGCTTCGCGCCGATCCGGCGCAGCACGCGGCCTGGGCCGAAGGGCTGGCGGTGGGTGACCCGTCGGTCGCCAATCCGGTGCTGGGCGAGGGGATCGGGCTGGTCAACGGCAGCGCCCCCGCGGCGGAAATCATGAAACAGATGGCCCACGAGGCCGAGGCCCTGCTTGCGGGCGGCTGGGACAGAAGGAAGAGCTAGATGTTCGACAAGATCCTGATTGCGAACCGGGGCGAAATCGCCTGCCGAGTGATGGAAACGGCGCAACGCTTGGGCGTGGCTTGCGTTGCGGTTTACTCCGATGCCGATGCCGGCGCCAAACATGTGGCGATGGCGGACCAGGCTGTCCACATCGGCGGCGCGGCCCCGGCGGACAGTTATCTGAAGGGTGAAGTGATCATTCAGGCGGCGCTGGATACCGGTGCTCAGGCCATCCACCCCGGATACGGGTTTCTGTCCGAGAACCCCGGTTTCGTGGATGCGGTCGAGGCGGCGGGCCTGACCTTTATCGGCCCGTCGGCCAAGGCGATCCGCGCGATGGGGCTGAAAGATGCGGCCAAGGCGCTGATGCAGGAGGCGGGCGTGCCCGTCGTGCCCGGCTATCACGGCGCCAACCAGGACCCCGAGCACCTTTCCGGGGCGGCTGATACCATCGGTTATCCGGTACTGATCAAGGCGGTCGCGGGCGGCGGTGGCAAGGGCATGCGTTTGGTCGAACGGCCGCAGGACTTTGCCGCCGCGCTCGACAGCGCGCGGGGCGAGGCGAAGACCGCCTTTGGCAACGATGCCGTGCTGATCGAGAAATATGTCTCGAAGCCCCGGCATATCGAGGTGCAGGTGTTTGGAGACGGCACCCATGCGGTGCATCTGTTCGAACGCGACTGCTCACTGCAACGGCGCCATCAGAAGGTGATTGAGGAAGCACCCGCACCCGACATGACCGAGGAAATGCGCGCGGCGATGGGCCAGGCGGGCGTGCGCGCCGCCGAGGCCATCGGGTACAAGGGCGCCGGGACGGTTGAATTCATCGTCGACGCCTCCGAAGGGCTGCGCGCCGACCGGTTCTGGTTCATGGAGATGAACACCCGTCTTCAGGTGGAACATCCGGTGACCGAGGCGATCACCGGCGTCGACCTTGTCGAATGGCAGTTGCGGGTGGCTGCAGGCGAGAGCCTGCCCGCCCGGCAGGCGGATCTGTCGATCAACGGTCATGCGTTCGAGGCGCGGATCTATGCCGAGGATGTGCCGAAGGGGTTCCTGCCCGCCACCGGCACGCTCAGCCATCTGGAGTTTCCGGCGGGCGCCCGCATCGACAGCGGCGTGCGCGCGGGCGATACGATCAGCCCCTGGTATGACCCGATGATCGCAAAGATCACCGTGCATGGCCCGACCCGTGGTGCGGCCCTGCGTCAGTTGGAACGGGCGCTGCGCTGGACCGATATCGGCGGCACGGTCACCAACGTGTCCTTCCTGCGGCTTTTGGCCTGCCAGCCGGATTTTGTGCGGGGCGATGTCGACACCGGGCTGATCGGGCGCGAGGCCGACAGCCTGACCGCCGCGCCGGTGGCCTGCACCAAGGCGCGCTCGATCGCGGCACTGGCGGCGCTGGGCCTGCATGAGGGCGCGGGTGAATTGGGCGGCTTCACGTTGTGGGGACCGCTGGGCTGGGATGTGACCCTGACCCACCATGACGAGGAATTCTCGGCCCGCGTTCTGGTCAGCGGTCCGGGGCAGTTCGATGTGGCGCTGGGCGACGGCATGCGGCACCGGGTGGAACACAAGGGTGGCCTGTGGTGGGTCGACGCCACGCGGGTACAGGCGCGGGTTGCCCGGGGGCGGGATGAGCTGACCGTGTTCTGGGGCAATGGCTATCGCTTTGGTCTGGTCGATCCGCTGGCGCGGGAAAGCAGCGCGGGTGGCGATACCAACGTGATCCTTGCGCCGATGCCCGGTCTGGTAAAGGCGGTCTTTGCCACCGCCGGACAGGAGGTCCGGGAGGGCGACAGGCTGGCCATTCTCGAAGCGATGAAGATGGAGCATTCGCTGCTGGCCGCGCGCGACGGCGTGGTGGCAGAAGTGCTTGCCGAGGCCGGATCGCAGGTCGAGGCCGGGGCCGCTCTGGTCCGGTTGGAACCCGAGGACGAATGAGCGCACGACGGTTCATTTCCGTCGTGCTAATGGTGTCCTGAACCAGAACGAAGCAGGAGTACGCAGATGGGCGATTTTGTCGAGATTTTCGAGGTGGGTCCGCGCGACGGGCTGCAAAACGAAAAGCGCGAGATCCCTGTAAAGGACAAGGTCGCCCTGGTGGACTGCCTGAGCCGGGCAGGGTTCAACCGGATCGAGGTGGCAAGCTTCGTTTCACCCAAGTGGGTGCCGCAGATGGCGGGCTCGGCCGAGGTGCTGGCAGGCATCACACGCGGCGATGGTATCAGATATGCTGCGCTGACCCCCAACATGCGGGGATACGAGGACGCGCTTGCGGCCAAGGCGGATGAAATCGCGATTTTCGCCTCGGCGTCCGAGGGGTTTTCGAAGGCCAATATCAATGCCACGATCGAAGAGAGCATCGAGCGGTTCAAGCCGATCCTGAAGGCTGCGCGTCATATCGACCTGCCGGTGCGCGGCTATGTCTCTTGCGTGACGGATTGCCCCTATGACGGGCCGACGCCGCCGGAAAAGGTGGCCGAGGTGGCCGACCGTTTGTTCTCGCTGGGCTGCTACGAGATTTCGCTGGGGGACACCATCGGGCAGGCAACGCCCGACAAGATCGCGCGGATGCTGTTGGCGGTGCGCGAAAGGGTTCCTGTTACGCGACTGGCCGGGCACTACCACGACACCGCAGGCCGGGCGCTGGCCAATATCGACGCCTCGCTGGCGCTGGGCGTGCGTGTGTTCGATGCGGCAGTTGGTGGGCTTGGGGGCTGCCCTTATGCTCCGGGCGCTGCGGGCAACGTCGCGACCGAGGCGGTCGCTGCCCATCTGGAACGTCTCGGCTATCGGACCGGGCTGGATATGGGCGTTATCGAAGAAGCGGCAGAGATGGCCCGCAACATGCGGGCCGCCTGAACCAGAGTGTCAGTTTAGCCCTGATTTACCTGCCGCAAGGCGGCTGTTGAGGAGTGACCATGTATCAGACCATCACAATCGAGACCGACCCGCGCGGCGTTGCAACGCTTACCCTGAACCGGGTGGACAAGCATAATGCGATGTCGGCACAGATGCTGGCGGACCTGACCCGGGCGGCCGGGGAACTGGCGGTGGATGAGGCTGTGCGCGTCGTGGTTCTGACCGGCGCGGGCAAGACATTCTGCGCCGGGGGCGATCTGGCCTGGATGCAGGCGCAGATGGCGGCGGATGCCGCCACCCGCTTTGTCGAGGCGCGCAAGCTTGCCGAGATGCTTCAGGCCCTCAATACCCTGCCCAAGCCGCTGATCGGCGCGGTACAGGGCAATGCCTTTGGCGGCGGGGTGGGGATGGCCAGCGTCTGCGATATCGCCATCGGAGTGGAGAGCCTGAAAATGGGCCTGACGGAAACCCGCCTAGGTATCATCCCGGCCACCATCGGCCCCTATGTCATTGCCCGCATGGGTGAGGCGCGGGCCCGCCGGGTGTTCATGTCGGGCAGGATATTTGGCGCGTCTGAGGCGGTTGAACTGGGCCTTTTGGCCAGAGCGGTCCCGGCCGAAGAACTCTCGGCTGCCGTCGAGGCGGAGGTTGCCCCCTATCTCGCTTGTGCGCCCGGTGCGGTTGCCTCGGCCAAGGCGCTGATCCGCGATCTGGGCCCACGGATCGACGATGCCGCGATCGACCGGACAATCCAGGCGCTGGTGGACCGATGGGAAACCGAGGAGGCGCATGAAGGAATTGGTGCCTTCTTTGAAAAACGGAAACCTGCATGGAATACTCAGGTTTAGGGTCCAGTCACGCCCAGGATTTAGGACTGATAACATTCACGAAAAACTATGTTTGCCTGCGTCGAAATATGCGTCGCTGCGGGCTTTCGTTCAGTTGACCCTCTGCGCGGGCGCGGTTAGAGAAGGTCGAGTCAACACGCCAATTGACGGTGCGTCCAAACGGGACGCGCAGGAAAGGAGCCACTCGTGGAAGAGCTGTTGCGGGAATACCTCCCGATCCTCGTGTTTCTGGTCGTCGCAGCCGGTCTTGGCATAGTTCTGATTCTCGCTGCGGTGGTTCTGGCCGTGCGTAATCCCGATCCCGAAAAGGTCAGCGCATATGAATGCGGGTTCAACGCCTTCGACGACGCGCGGATGAAATTCGACGTCCGGTTCTATCTGGTGTCGATCCTGTTTATCATCTTCGACTTGGAAATCGCCTTTCTGTTCCCTTGGGCCGTGGGGTTCAAGGACATCAGCGATGTGGGATTCTGGTCGATGATGGTGTTCTTGGGCGTGCTGACCATCGGCTTTGCCTATGAATGGAAGAAAGGGGCGCTGGAATGGCAGTGATGACGGGTGCCAATACCGCGGGCGTCGACAAGGAAGTCGCCACCCAGGCCCTGAATGCCGAGTTGCAGGACAAGGGTTTCCTGCTGACCTCGACCGAGGATATCATCAACTGGGCGCGTACCGGCTCGCTGCACTGGATGACATTCGGTCTGGCCTGCTGCGCGGTCGAGATGATGCATACCTCGATGCCGCGCTATGACGCCGAACGCTTTGGCATCGCGCCGCGCGCCTCGCCGCGCCAGTCGGACGTGATGATCGTTGCCGGTACGCTCACCAACAAGATGGCGCCCGCGCTGCGCAAGGTCTATGACCAGATGCCCGAGCCGCGCTACGTAATCTCGATGGGCTCCTGCGCCAATGGCGGCGGTTACTATCACTACAGCTACAGCGTTGTGCGCGGCTGTGACCGGATCGTGCCGGTCGACATCTATGTGCCGGGCTGCCCGCCGACCGCCGAGGCGCTGCTGTATGGGCTGTTGCAACTGCAACGCAAGATCCGCCGCACCGGCACCATCGTGCGCTGAGGGGACCCGGGTATGAGTGAAGCACTGACAGAACTGGGCATGCAACTGGAACTTAAGCGCGCAGATTGCGTGTTGTCCTGGGACATCGCTTTTGGCGAGCTGAATGTCGACGTGGCGCCTTCGAACCTGGTCGAATTTGTCGATTTCCTGAAATCGAATCAATCTTGCCGGTTCTCGACCCTGGTCGATATCACCGCTGTCGATTACCCCGAGCGCGCCAAGCGGTTCGATGTGGTCTACCATTTCCTCAGCATGTATCAGAACCAGCGTATCCGGCTGCGGGTATCGATCCGTGAAGACGAGATGGTTCCGTCCATCTTGAGGGTTCATCCCTCGGCCAACTGGTTCGAGCGCGAGGTGTTCGACATGTTCGGCATCCTGTTCACTGGTCACCCCGACCTGCGCCGCATCCTGACCGACTATGGCTTTCGCGGCTATCCGTTGCGCAAGGATTTCCCGACCACAGGCTATACCGAGGTGCGGTATGACGAGGCGGAAAAGCGGGTGGTCTACGAACCCGTGAGCCTGGTGCAGGAGTACAGGCAATTCGATTTCATGTCCCCTTGGGAAGGCGCAAACTACATTCTTCCGGGGGATGAGAAGAAGGAGGCCAAGTGATGGAATTCCTCTTCTGGCTCGTGTGGACCGTTGCGACCATCGTGCCGATGTTGAAACTGCTGCCTCACTTCGGGATCGACAAATACTGGGCGTTGGTCTGCGTGGTTCCCATCGGGGCGATTGCGCTGCTTTGGTGGATGGCGGTCAAGCTGCAAGAGTTGGAGCGCAGGTGAGATGACGGCGATCCTGGGGGAATTGACAGCACTGGCGGCACTCGGGGTGATCCTTGCTGGGGCCGCGATCAAGGCAGCCGAAACGCACCGCGTCCGGATCCGGGCAGGGGCGAAAAAGAACCAGCGGCGCTGACCGCGCCAGCGTTGGGGCCGAGGCTCTGGGGCGAATTGTGATCCGGGATGGCCCGGACAGGAGAGACAGATGATGGATGGCGGCAAGGGCTTCGAGGACGCGCTGACGGGCGAGCAGAAGATCCGCAACTTCAACATCAACTTCGGGCCGCAGCACCCTGCGGCTCATGGCGTGCTGCGTCTGGTGCTGGAGCTTGACGGCGAGATCGTCGAGCGTTGCGACCCGCATATCGGGCTGTTGCATCGCGGCACCGAAAAGCTGATGGAAAGCCGTACCTATCTGCAAAACCTGCCGTATTTCGACCGGCTCGATTACGTGGCGCCGATGAACCAGGAACATGCCTGGTGTCTGGCGATCGAGCGGTTGACGGGCGTCGAGGTGCCGCGCCGGGGCAGCCTGATCCGGGTGCTCTATTCCGAAATCGGCCGTATCCTGAACCACCTCTTGAACGTGACCACCCAGGCGATGGACGTGGGCGCGCTAACCCCGCCGCTCTGGGGCTTTGAAGAGCGTGAAAAGCTGATGGTGTTTTACGAGCGGGCCTGTGGTGCGCGTCTGCACGCGGCCTATTTCCGGCCCGGCGGGGTGCATCAGGATCTGCCCGACGCGCTGTTGGACGATATTGAAGCGTGGAGCCACAGCTTCCCTAAGGTACTCGACGATATCGACGGGCTGTTGACCGAGAACCGTATCTTCAAGCAGCGCAACTGCGATATCGGGGTGGTGACCGAGGAAGAGATCCTGGAGTATGGCTTCTCGGGCGTGATGGTGCGCGGCTCGGGTCTTGCCTGGGACCTGCGCCGTGCGCAGCCCTATGAGTGCTATGACGAATTCGAATTCCAGGTGCCGGTGGGCAAGAACGGCGATTGCTACGACCGTTACCTTTGCCGGATGGAAGAGATGCGCCAGTCGATCTCGATCATCCGTCAGGCCATTGCCAAGCTGCGCGATTGCCCCGGCGACGTGCTGGCGCGCGGCAAGCTGACCCCGCCGAAACGCGGCGACATGAAAACCTCGATGGAAAGCCTGATCCATCACTTCAAGCTCTACACCGAAGGGTTCCACGTGCCCGCGGGCGAGGTCTATGCCGCCGTCGAGGCGCCCAAGGGCGAGTTCGGCGTTTACTTGGTGGCCGATGGCACCAACAAACCCTACCGCTCCAAGATCCGGGCGCCGGGCTATCTGCATCTTCAGGCGATGGACCATGTCGCCAAGGGCCACCAGTTGGCCGACGTCGCCGCCATTATCGGCACGATGGACATCGTTTTTGGAGAGATCGACCGCTAATGCTCCGCCGTCTGCATCCCGAACAGCCCGACAGCTTCGCCTTTACCCCCGCCAACCTGGCTTGGGCGCAGGCGCAGGTCACCAAGTTTCCCGAAGGCCGCCAGGCCAGCGCGGTTATCCCGCTCTTGTGGCGCGCGCAGGAGCAAGAGGGCTGGCTGACCCGGCCCGCCATCGAAACCATCGCCGATATGCTTGGCATGGCCTACATCCGGGTTCTGGAAGTGGCCTCCTTCTACTTCATGTTCCAGCTGCAACCGGTTGGAAGTGTTGCGCATATCCAGATCTGCGGCACCACCTCCTGCATGATCTGCGGCGCCGAGGACCTGATCGCGGTCTGCAAGGAAAAGATCGCCGACAAGCCACATACCCTGTCTGCCGATGGCAAGTTCAGCTGGGAAGAGGTGGAATGCCTCGGGTCTTGCACCAACGCGCCCATGGCGCAGATCGGTAAGGATTATTACGAGGACCTGACCGCCAAGCGGTTCGGTGAGCTTCTGGACGAGCTGGCCGCTGGCAAGGTGCCGGTTCCGGGTCCACAGAATGGGCGTTACGCGTCGGAACCGCTCAAGGGTCTGAGCAGCCTGACCGACTATGACAGCGGCAAGACCCGCTATAATGCCAGCGTGCAGCTGGCCACCGATATCGGCGATACGGTCAAGCGGATCGACGGCACCGAGGTGCCGCTGCTGACCCCCTGGATTGGTAAGGATGGCACGGTTGCCAGCCGTGCGGGCAAGGTCAGCCCGCCGCCCGCACCCGCCGCGCCGAAACCGGCAGTCAAGCAGACACCCGAGGCCAAGTTTAAGCCCGAGACGGCTACGAAAGAGGTGGGTGAGGAAAAACCCCTGACCTTGAGCGCCGCGCGCGAGGGCGGGGCGGACGACCTCAAGCTGCTCAAGGGCGTCGGGCCGAAACTCGAAGTTCTTCTTAACGAGCTGGGCTTTCACCATTTCGATCAGGTCGCGGCCTGGACCCCGGCGCAGGTGGCCTGGGTCGATGCGCGGCTGAAATTTAAGGGCCGGATCGAACGGGACGGCTGGGTCGAACAGGCCCGTCAACTGGCGGCGGGTGAAGAAACGGAATTTGCCAAACGGGCGAAAAAGGACGGATTCTACGACGAATAACTGACAACAGGGAGACCACACCATGACGACCTCAACGGATAAAACGGCGGACACCACGCGTGTCTGGAAACGGGCAGCCTATGGCGGGCTCGTAGTGGCGGGGGTGATCCTGGTGTTTGGTCAGACAAGTGTCATGACCGCCGCTATCGCAGGTGTGGTGGCCTTTGTCGCTGGCGGCTACCTTGGCGGACGGATGTCCGGCGCGGTGCAGGAGGCCCAGGAACGGGCCGAACTGGCCACGCAAACCCTGGCCGATGTCGCCCCGAGCGCCCCGGCGCCGACGGCACCGGCGGCAAGCGCGGCAGCGGAACCCGAGCCGGTCGCGACAACAGTCGAGACCGCAGAAGAGATGAAATTGGTTCAGCTGTCCAAGGCCTTGCCAGGCGAAGCTGAACTGGCCGCGCGCAAAGGCACGTGGCGATATGAAGGAAACAGTGCCACGGCGTGACCCGTGGCGCGCACTGGAAACATGGACGAGAAACTGGAACAGGACATTGCCCGCAAGGGTCGCCACATCGCCTTGGTCATCGCCGTGACCATGGTGCTGTGGCTTGTCCTGTCGATGTTCATCGGTCCGGCGCTGGGGCTGCCGGGCCGGTACGCGCTGCTCTTCGATTTTGCCGCGCTTGCCGGGTTCATCTATGCGGTGATCAACATTTTTCAACTCTGGCGCCTGCGTCAGGATAGCCAAAGGTAGGCAGGAAGCATGCTGAAGGATCAGGACCGGATCTTTACCAATCTTTACGGGATGCACGACCGCACGCTGAAAGGCGCGATGGCACGCGGCCATTGGGACGGAACCGCCGGCATCATCGCCAAGGGGCGGGACTGGATCATCCAGCAGATGAAGGACAGCGGGCTGCGCGGGCGCGGCGGCGCGGGCTTTCCCACCGGTCTGAAATGGTCCTTCATGCCCAAGGAGAGCGATGGCCGTCCGTCCTATCTGGTGGTCAATGCCGACGAATCCGAGCCGGGCACCTGCAAGGATCGCGAGATCATGCGTCACGATCCGCACACGCTGATCGAGGGCTGCCTGATCGCCAGTTTCGCGATGAACGCAAACGCCTGCTATATCTACATTCGCGGCGAATACATCCGCGAGCGCGAGGCGCTGCAGGCCGCGATTGACGAGGCCTATGACGCGGGTCTGTTGGGCAAGAACGCCGCCAAGTCGGGCTGGGATTTCGACCTTTACCTGCATCACGGCGCGGGCGCCTATATCTGTGGCGAGGAAACAGCCCTGATCGAAAGCCTCGAAGGCAAGAAGGGCATGCCCCGGATGAAGCCGCCCTTCCCGGCGGGCGCGGGGCTTTATGGCTGTCCGACCACGGTCAACAACGTCGAGTCCATCGCGGTTGTGCCGACCATCCTGCGGCGCGGGCCGGAATGGTTTGCAGGCTTTGGCCGCCAGAACAACGCGGGCACCAAGCTGTTTGCCATTTCGGGCCATGTGAACAACCCCTGTGTGGTCGAAGAGGCGATGTCGATCTCGTTCCAGGAACTGATCGAGACCCATTGCGGTGGCATTCGCGGCGGCTGGGACAACTTGCTGGCGGTGATCCCAGGTGGCTCCTCGGTTCCCTGCGTGCGCGGGGAAAAGATGAAGGACGCGATCATGGATTTCGATTACCTGCGCGGCGAACTGGGCTCGGGCCTGGGCACGGCGGCGGTGATCGTGATGGACAAATCCACCGATATCGTGAAGGCGATCTGGCGGCTCAGCAAGTTCTACAAGCATGAAAGCTGCGGCCAGTGTACCCCTTGCCGAGAAGGCACTGGCTGGATGATGCGGGTGATGGACCGCCTGGTGCGCGGCGAGGCCGAACTGGAAGAGATCGACATGCTCTGGGACGTGACCAAGCAGGTCGAGGGGCACACCATCTGTGCTCTGGGTGATGCGGCGGCTTGGCCAATCCAGGGCCTGATCCGCAACTTCCGCGACGAGATTGAGGACCGTATCAAGGCGCAGAAATCGGGCCGGTCGGGCGCGATGGCGGCGGAGTGAGAAACATGGGCGGCCAGCATATTTCCATGTCCAGGCTGAAAGGACGGGTAGGTCTTGCCGGGCTTGCCGTCGCACTGGCGGTTACCTCGGGCTGTTCGTGGCAAAAGCGCGAAAACCGCTTGCTGTTCGGCGGGTTCTACTTTCCGGTCAAGGCCAAAGCCATCGACAAGAAGGTCAGCCTGGCCGATTTCACGGTGACCGTGGACAAGGCCAGCCAGTCGCCTGATGACGCGCGTGAGGCCGGGCGGCATGGTGGAACGGTGTATTGCATCGGCAACTACGGTACCTCCGAGATCGAGTGGTCGCTTGGCCCGGACAGCGATCCGGCGCAGTTGCGCATTGTCGACGACAAGCTGACCTTCAGCGGAACCTGCCAGCGGCCATGACGCGGGTTGTGGCATATCCTTGCCGATCCGGCGTGGCGTTATTGAATAACGTCCCTGGGTTGCCTCGATTTGGTGTTTCCAAATCAAAGGAATATTCCATGTCTAAACGTGCAATCACAGCATTCGCAACGGCCCTCTGTCTCGGCGCGGCGGCTGCGGCCGCAGCCAAACCGCCACTGCGCGAAGTGCCCGAGATATCAGACGGGATTTTCACCATAGTGGTGGCGAACGAAATCCGAAAGAAATGCGACGATATCGACGGTCGCATTTTCAAAGGGATCGGCGAGATCCGTCGGCTGCGGGCAAGGGCCAATGAACTTGGCTATTCCGACGACGAAATCCGCGCGGTGCTGGACTCGGATGACGAAAAAGAACGGATGCGGGCCAGAGGCCGCGTCTATATGGCCGAGCTGGGCCTCAACTATGACACGCCGGGCGACCTGTGCCGACTGGGCCGGCTGGAAATTTCGAACAAAAGCGCAATCGGCGCGCTACTGAGGGCGAATTAGATCATGTCTGACCTCCGCAAGATCAACATCGACGGGCACGAGATCGAAGTCGACGGGGCGATGACCCTGATTCAGGCCTGCGAAGTGGCCGGGATCGAGGTGCCGCGCTTCTGCTATCACGAGCGTCTGTCGATCGCGGGCAATTGCCGGATGTGCCTGGTCGAGGTCGTGGGCGGCCCGCCGAAACCGGCGGCCTCCTGCGCGATGCAGGTGCGCGACCTGCGCCCGGGGCCGGAAGGCCAGCCGCCGGTGGTCAAGACCAACTCGCCCATGGTCAAGAAGGCCCGCGAAGGTGTGATGGAGTTCCTGCTGATCAACCACCCGTTGGATTGCCCGATCTGCGATCAGGGCGGCGAGTGCGATCTGCAAGACCAGGCAATGGCCTATGGCGTCGACTTCAGCCGCTTCCGCGAGGCCAAGCGCGCGGTGGACGATCTGGATCTTGGTCCGTTGGTCGGTACCGCGATGACGCGCTGCATTTCCTGCACCCGCTGCGTGCGCTTCACCACCGAGGTGGCGGGCATCACCCAGATGGGCCAGACCGGTCGGGGCGAGGACGCCGAGATCACCAGCTATCTGAACCAGACGCTGGACTCGAACCTTCAGGGCAATATCATCGACCTTTGCCCGGTGGGTGCGCTGACGTCGAAACCCTATGCGTTCACCGCCCGTCCCTGGGAATTGACCAAGACCGAGAGCATCGACGTGATGGATGCGCTGGGATCGAACATCCGGGTCGATACCAAGGGGCGCGAGGTGATGCGTATCCTGCCGCGCAACCATGACGGCGTGAACGAAGAGTGGATCAGCGACAAGACCCGCTTTGTCTGGGACGGGCTGCGCCGCCAGCGGCTGGACCGGCCTTATGTGCGCGTCGATGGCAAGCTGAAGCCCGCCACTTGGCCCGAGGCGCTGATCGCCGCCGCTGCCGCGATGAAGGGCAAGAAACTTGCTGGCCTGATTGGTGATCTGGTCCCGGTCGAGGCCGCCTTTGCGCTGAAACAGCTGGTCGAGGGGCAGGGCGGCAAGGTGGAATGCCGGGTCGACAATGCCCGCCTGCCGATCGGCAATCGGGGTGCCTATGTGGGTACCGCCGCCATCGATGATATCGACGACGCCGAAATGATCCTGCTCATTGGCACCAATCCGCGCGACGAGGCGCCGGTGCTGAACGCGCGTATCCGCAAGGCCTGGACCCGGGGCGCCGAAGTGGCGCTGATCGGGCCCGCCGCCGATCTGACCTATGACTATTACCACGCAGGCACCGACCGTAAGGCGCTGGCCGACATGATCGCCCAGGGCGTCTCGGACCAGACCCGCGAGAACAAGAAGACGCTGGTGATCGTGGGGCAGGGCGCCCTGCGCGAGGCCGACGGTCTGGCGGTTCTGGCCGCGGCGCAGAAGATGGCCGAAATCTCGGGCTCGGGCCTGTTGGTGCTGCACAGCGCGGCGGGCCGCGTGGGTGCCATGGATATCGGCGCGGTGACCGAGGGCGGCATCGAGGCCGCCATCGACGGGGCCGAGGTGATCTATAACCTGGGCGCCGACGAGGTTGAAATCGACGCCGGTGCATTCGTCATCTATCAGGGCAGCCATGGTGACCGGGGCGCGCATCGCGCCGACGTGATCCTGCCGGGTACCGCCTATACCGAGGAAAACGGCCTGTTCGTCAACACCGAAGGCCGCCCGCAACTGGCGATGCGCGCGGGCTTTGCCCCCGGCGAGGCCAAGGAAAACTGGGCCATCCTGAGGGCGCTGAGCGCCGAGCTGGGCGCCACGCTGCCCTACGATTCGCTGGCACAGCTGCGTCAGGCGCTGGTGGCCGAGGTGCCGCATCTGGCGCAGATCGACCAGGTGCCGGAAAACGCCGCTCAAGCGCTGGAACAGGGCCCGCTGGGCGCGGCCAGCTTCCGCAACGCGGTGGACGATTTCTATCTGTCGAACCCGATTGCCCGGGCCAGCGCCCTGATGGCGGAACTGTCGGCCGCCGCTAAGGCGCGCCGGGCGGAGAAGATCGCCGCAGAATGACCCGCCTCGCACTCATATCGCTCCTGGCCCTGATGGCCTGCGCCGATCCGGCGCAGGATCAGGTCTCGCTTTTCACGCCCCAATACATGGGCGTCGAAACCGCGCTGCTCGAGGGCGATCTGGTGCAATTCGGGGTGCGGATGAGCGGCGCGCGCAGCGCCGCCGATCTGGATGACTATGCCGAATGCGCGGCGGCCCAATATGCCCTGATCCGGGGCTACGGCTTTGCGCGTCATTTGCGCACGAATGTGAATGAAAAGGGTGGCGTGTGGGCGGCGGATGCTGTTTACACCATCTCGCCATCCCTGCCGCGCGGGGCAAAGACCATCGACGCCGAAGTCGTGGTCGCGCACTGCGCCGAAAATGGAATACCCACGGTGTGAGGACCTATGGCTGAATTCTTTAACACCCCAGGCGGCATAGCCCTGATCATCCTGGCACAAGTGCTTGCAGTTGTTGCCTTTGTGATGATCTCGCTTCTCTTCCTCGTCTATGGCGACCGCAAGATCTGGGCCGCGGTCCAGATGCGCCGGGGCCCCAATGTGGTGGGCGTCTATGGCCTGCTGCAATCGGTGGCCGACGCACTGAAATATGTGGTAAAGGAAGTGGTCATTCCCGCCGGCGCCGACCGGACGGTGTTCATCCTCGCGCCGATGACCTCGTTTGTGCTGGCGATGATCGCCTGGGCGGTGATCCCGTTCAACGACGGCTGGGTGCTGAGCGATATCAACGTGGCCATCCTCTATGTGTTCGCCGTCTCCTCGCTTGAGGTTTATGGCGTGATCATGGGCGGTTGGGCCTCGAACTCGAAGTATCCGTTCCTGGGCTCGCTGCGGTCTGCCGCGCAGATGATCTCTTACGAGGTCTCGATCGGTCTCATCATCATCGGGGTGATCCTGTCCACCGGCTCGATGAACTTTGGCGATATCGTGCGGGCGCAGGATACGGGCTGGGGCTTTTTCGGCTGGTACTGGCTGCCGCATTTCCCGATGGTCTTCCTGTTCTTCATCTCGGCGCTGGCCGAAACCAACCGCCCGCCCTTTGACCTGCCCGAGGCGGAATCGGAGCTGGTGGCCGGCTATCAGGTGGAATATTCCGCCACGCCCTTCCTGCTGTTCATGGCCGGTGAATATATCGCCATCTTCCTGATGTGCGCGCTGACGTCGCTGTTGTTCTTTGGCGGCTGGCTGTCGCCCATTCCAGGCCTGCCCGATGGGGTGCTGTGGATGGTCGCCAAGATGGCGTTCTTCTTCTTCCTCTTTGCAATGGTCAAGGCGATCACGCCCCGCTACCGGTATGACCAGCTGATGCGGCTGGGCTGGAAAGTCTTCCTGCCGTTCTCGTTGGTCTGGGTGGTGTTCGTGGCCTTTGCGGCGAAATTCGACTGGTTCTGGGGCCTCTTCGCCCGCTGGACCGTGGGGGGCTGATCATGGCGAATATCGACTATACCCGCGCCGCCAAATACTTCCTGCTTCAGGATTTCTGGGGCGGCATGAAGCTGGGGCTGAAGTATTTCTTCGCCCCCAAGGCGACCATCAACTATCCGCATGAAAAGGGGCCGCTTTCCCCTCGTTTCCGCGGCGAACACGCGCTGCGCCGTTATCCCAATGGCGAAGAACGCTGCATCGCCTGCAAGCTCTGCGAGGCAATCTGTCCGGCGCAGGCCATCACCATCGACGCCGAACCGCGCGAGGACGGTTCCCGCCGCACCACGCGTTATGACATCGACATGACCAAATGCATCTATTGCGGCTTCTGCCAGGAGGCCTGTCCGGTCGATGCCATTGTCGAAGGCCCGAATTTCGAGTTCGCCACCGAAACCCGCGAAGAGCTGTTCTATGACAAGGAAAAACTCCTGTCGAACGGCGACCGCTGGGAGGCCGAGATTGCCCGCAACCTGGAACTGGATGCGCCCTACAGATGAAACCCGTCCTGCCGGATACCCTGTCCATTGCCCCTGGCAAGACGACCCCGCCGCTGGGGACGCTCTGGCTTGGCCCGCGCCTGCCGCGGATGGAGACCATGTGCATGCTGAACATGGTCCGGGCCGGTTGGGATGTGACCCTGTTCGGGTATCAGAGACCGGAAAACCTGCCCTCGGACATTCCTTTCCGGGATGCTCGTGAGGTGATGGAGCGGGACCTCTCGGACCGCGCCGTCGAAGGCGTGCGCGCCCTGCCGGGTGCCATGGCGGCAGATATCTTCCGTCTGCACATGATCCGGCAGGAAAGCATGGCCTGGGTCGACAGCGATTTCCTACCAGTCTCGGACCGGTTCCCGGATATCCGACGCTCGTTCTTTGCGGTCAACGACAATCTGCCCGCCAACACGACCATGTATTTCGCCCCCGACGATCCGGTCTTGCTCGACTATATCGCCGTTGTAGAGGACGAATTCCCCGAGCCGCAGCAGTTCTATGGCGCGCAGGTCAATGCCCGTATCCGCGAGTTGCGCCGCACCGACACGCCGATGCATCGCGGCCAGATGCATGCGCGCCGCTATAGCGGCCCCTTCGTGCTGCGGCATCTGTTGCAGATCCATAACCGGACCGGCGAGGCGCTGGCCGAGGATGTGATCTTTCCGATCCAGTATTCGAACAAGAGCCAGTTCTGGGACCCTTACGAGGTGGCCGCGCGTGCCTTCAGCGAGCGCACCTGGGCGGTGCATCTCTGGGGCAGCAGAATTCGCGGTCAGATGGAAGAGCGCGAGGCCGATCCGGGATCGTTCCTGGGGTATTTTCTGGCCGAGGTCGGGATGGGCAAACCACAAGCCAGAAGAGGTGTTGTATGACCGACATGTCGAAACTGTTCGAACAGTTGATTGAGCAGAGTCAGGCCATGGCCAAAGCGGTCAACCCGGGCTTCGAGAATTTCTCTCCCTCCGAGGCCTTCAAGGGGTTCGAGGCGATGTGGCCCACCATGCCCAAAGAGGTGATGGAGCTGATGTTCGGCAATACCGTCAACAAGGACGGGCTGGATGCCAAGACCCGGCTGCTGCTGACTCTGGCGGGGTTGACCTGCCAGGGCGCCCAGGCGGATACCGCCGTGCGCCAGACCGTGCGCCACGCGCTGGAAGCGGGGGCAAGGAAACAAGAGATCGTGGAAACGATCGGACAGATGTCGGTCTTTGCCGGCATTCCGGCCATGACCCGCGCGCTGAACCTGGCGCAAGAGGTCATGGGCGATAATGGGGACGATGATCAATGAGCGTGTTTGCGTTTTACCTCTTTGCCATCAGCGCCATCACCGGTGGGCTGTTCACCGTGATCAGCCGCCAGCCGGTGCATTCGGTGCTTTGGCTGATCCTGGCCTTCATCTCGTCGGCGGGGCTGTTCGTGCTCTTGGGGGCCGAGTTTGTGGCCATGCTGCTGGTCATCGTCTATGTGGGGGCGGTCGCGGTGCTGTTCCTGTTCGTCGTGATGATGCTGGACGTGGATTTCGCCGAGCTGAAGGCCGAGATGGCGCGCTATATGCCGCTGGCCTTGCTGATCGGGCTGGTGATCCTGATGCAGTTCGTCATGGCCTATGGCGCCTGGGAAACCGCCGAGGGCGCGGCCGGACATCTGGCCCAGCCGGTGCCGGCGGATCGCCACAATACCGAGGCCCTGGGTCTCATCATCTATGATCAATACTTCCTTTTGTTCCAGCTTGCCGGTCTGATCCTGCTGGTGGCGATGATCGGAGCCATCGTGCTGACCCTGCGTCACCGCCAGGACGTCAAGCGTCAGGACGTCATCGCACAGATGATGCGCGACCCGACCAAGGCGATGGAACTCAAGGACGTGAAACCGGGGCAGGGGCTGTGAGCGACCCGATTTTTTGCAAAAAAATCGGCCCGAAATCTTTGCAAGATTTCGGTGCCGCGCGAAGGACAGGATGGACGAATGATCGGACTTGAACATTATCTAACGGTCGCGGCGACGTTGTTCGTCATCGGCATTTTCGGTCTCTTCCTGAACCGCAAGAACGTGATCGTCCTGCTGATGAGCATCGAACTGATGCTGTTGGCGGTGAATATCAACCTGGTGGCCTTCTCGTCCTTTCTGGGCGATCTGGTCGGGCAGGTCTTCACGCTCTTTGTCCTGACCGTCGCTGCCGCCGAGGCCGCCATTGGCCTCGCCATCCTCGTCTGTTTCTTCCGCAACCGCGGCACCATCGACGTCGAAGACGTCAACGTGATGAAGGGGTAAGGGATCATGGAAACAACCATCCTCTTTGCCCCGCTTGTGGGCGCCATCCTGTGCGGGTTCGGCTGGAAGTTCATCGGCGAGAAAGCCGCCATGTGGACCGCCACGGGCCTGTTGTTCCTGGCCTGTGCGCTCAGCTGGATCGTGTTCCTGGGCTTTGACGGCCATACCCAGCAGATCGAGATCCTGCGCTGGATCGAGAGCGGCTCGCTCTCGACCTCGTGGTCGATCCGTTTGGACCGGTTGACCGCGATCATGCTGATCGTGGTCACCACCGTCTCGGCGCTCGTACACCTTTACAGCTTCGGCTACATGGATCACGACCCGCAATGGCGTACCGGCGAAAGCTACAAGCCGCGTTTCTTTGCCTATCTGTCCTTCTTCACCTTCGCCATGCTGATGCTGGTGACGGCGGACAACCTGGTGCAGATGTTCTTTGGCTGGGAGGGCGTGGGCGTCGCCTCGTATCTGTTGATCGGGTTCTACTATCGCAAACCCAGCGCCAATGCGGCCGCGATGAAGGCCTTCATCGTCAACCGGGTGGGCGACTTCGGCTTTGCGCTGGGTATCTTTGCCCTGTTCTTCCTGGTCGACAGCATCAACTTCTCTGACATCTTCGCCGCCGTGCCGACGCTGGCCGAAACGCAGCTGACCTTCCTGTGGCGCGATTGGAACGCGGCCGAGGTGATCGGCGTTCTGCTCTTCATCGGCGCGATGGGCAAGTCGGCGCAGCTGATCCTGCACACCTGGCTGCCCGACGCGATGGAAGGCCCGACCCCGGTGTCGGCGCTGATCCACGCGGCCACCATGGTGACCGCGGGCGTGTTCCTGGTTTGCCGTATGTCGCCACTCTATGAATTTGCGCCGGGTGCGGCCGGGTTCATAACCGTGCTGGGCGCCACCACCGCGTTTTTCGCCGCGACCGTGGGTCTGGTGCAGACCGACATCAAGCGGGTGATTGCCTATTCGACCTGTTCGCAGCTGGGCTACATGTTCGTGGCCGCGGGTGTGGGCATGTATTCGGCGGCGATGTTCCACCTGTTCACGCATGCCTTCTTCAAGGCGCTTTTGTTCCTTGGCGCCGGTTCGGTCATCCATGCGATGCATCACGAGCAGGATATGATGAACTATGGCGCGCTGCGGAAAAAGATCCCCTATACGTTTTGGGCGATGATGATCGGCACGCTGGCCATCACCGGCGTCGGCATCCCGCTGACCACCATCGGTTTTGCCGGGTTCCTGTCCAAGGATGCGATCATCGAAAGCGCCTATGCGGGCGGGTCCGCCTACGGATTCTGGTTGCTGGTGATCGCGGCGTTCATGACTTCGTTCTACAGCTGGCGGCTGATGTTCCTGACCTTCTACGGCGAGGCGCGGGGCGATAAACATACCCACGAACACGCCCATGAAAGCCCCAAGGTGATGCTGGTGCCGCTGGGCGTGCTCAGCCTGGGCGCGGTGTTTGCGGGCATGATCTGGTACGGCAACTTCTTTGGCCACGCCGATCAGGTGGGTAAGTTCTATGGCATCCCGGTGGCCGAGGCCGCGGCGGGTGGTCAGAACGCGGCCCATGGCGCCACGGACACCGATACTTTAACCACCAGCGAGGCTGGCCATGGCAGCACCGATACCGGTCACGGCGCCGAGCCAACGGATGGCAAGGCCGAGGGAGAGCATCACGCGGGCTTTGCAGGTGCTCCGGGCGAGGGCGCACTATATTTCGGCCCGGACAACCACGTGCTGGACGATGCCCACGCGGCCCCGAAATGGGTCAAGGTCTCGCCCTTCATCGCCATGGTGCTGGGTCTGGCGCTGGCCTATCTGTTCTATATCGTCAATCCCGAGCTGCCCAAGCGGCTGGCGGCCAATCAACGTCCGCTCTACCTGTTCTTCAAGAACAAGTGGTATTTCGACGAGATCTACGACGCCATTTTTGTCCGCCCGGCGCTGGCCCTGGGCCGGTTCCTGTGGAAACGCGGTGACGGAGGCACGATCGACGGCTTCCTGAACGGCGTGGCCATGGGCGTGGTGCCCTATTTCACCCGCCTCGCGGGCAAGGCTCAATCCGGCTACATCTTTACTTATGCTTTCTGGATGGTCTTGGGCATTGCTGCCCTGGTCACCTGGATGTCGATCGGCGGGGGCGCACACTGATGGACAACATTCTTTCCATTGTCACCTTCATCCCGGCCCTGGCCGCGGCGATCCTGGCCGTGTTCCTGCGGGGCGAGGACGCCGCAGCCCAGCGCAATGCCAAATGGGTGGCGCTGTTTGCGACCAGTGTGACCTTCCTTGTGTCCATCGGCATCTATACCGGCTTTGATCCGGCCGACACCGGCTTCCAGATGGTGGAAGAGGGTGAATGGCTGATGGGTTTGAAATACAAGATGGGCGTTGACGGGATCAGCGTTCTCTTCGTGCTGCTGACTACCTTCATCATGCCGCTGACCATCCTGGCCAGCTGGGAGGTCACGACCCGCGTCAAGGAATACATGATCGCCTTCCTGCTGCTGGAAACGCTCATGCTGGGCGTGTTCATGGCGCTCGACCTGGTGCTGTTCTACCTGTTCTTCGAGGCGGGCCTGATCCCGATGTTCCTGATCATCGGGATCTGGGGCGGCAAGGAACGCATCTATGCCTCCTTCAAGTTCTTCCTCTACACTTTCCTCGGCTCGGTGCTGATGCTGGTGGCGATGGTGTCCATGTATGCGGATGCCGGCACCACCGATATCGCCCTCCTGCTGAAGCACCAGTTCTCGTCCGAGAGCTTCAGCCTGCTGGGCGTGCATGTGCTGGGCGGGGCGCAGACCCTGATGTTCCTGGCCTTCTTCGCCAGCTTCGCGGTCAAGATGCCGATGTGGCCGGTGCATACCTGGTTGCCTGACGCCCACGTGCAGGCGCCGACCGCCGGTTCGGTGGTGCTGGCCGCGATCCTGTTGAAGATGGGCGGTTACGGCTTCCTGCGCTTCAGCTTGCCGATGTTCCCTGTGGGGGCCGAGGTGATGACCGACCTGATCCTGTGGCTCTCGGCCATCGCGGTTGTCTACACCTCGCTGGTGGCGATGGTGCAGGAGGACATGAAGAAGCTGATCGCCTATTCCTCGGTCGCGCATATGGGCTTTGTCACCATGGGCATCTTTGCCGCCAACCAGCAGGGTATCGACGGGGCGATCTTCCAGATGCTCAGCCACGGCTTCATCTCGGCGGCGCTGTTCCTGTGTGTGGGTGTGATCTATGACCGGATGCATACCCGCGACATCGATGCCTATGGCGGTCTGGTGAACCGGATGCCGACCTATGCCCGTGTGTTCATGCTGTTCACCATGGCCAATGTGGGCCTGCCGGGCACCAGCGGGTTCATCGGTGAGTTCCTGACCCTGATGGGCACCTTCCAGAAGAACACCTGGGTTGCGGCGGTCGCCGCCTCGGGCGTGATCTTCTCTGCGGGCTATGCGCTGTGGCTCTATCGCCGGGTGGTATTCGGGGACCTGATCAAGGAAAGCCTTAAGGCGATCACCGACATGACCACGCGCGAGCGCGCCATCTTTGCGCCGCTGATCGTGATGACCATCCTGCTGGGGGTCTATCCCGCGCTGGTCACCGATATCATCGGGCCCTCGACCGCTGCGCTGATTTCGAACTTTGACACGGCCCTGGCCGCGGCCGAGACCGCGACCCAGGTCGCATCGCATTAAGGGAGCTTTGGGAACATGATCCAGGCTGATCTGTACATTATCCTGCCCGAGATCGTTCTGGCGCTCTATGCGATGGCGGCGCTGTTGGGGGCGGTCTATACCACCAAGGACGGGCTGGGCCCGGTCCTGGTCTGGGCCACGGCGGCGCTGATGGCGGTGCTGGCGATCTGGATTGCGACCCAGGACAGCGGCACCCGCGTGGCTTTTGGTGGCATGTTCGTCGATGACGCGTTCGCCCGCTTTGCAAAGGTGGCGATCCTGCTTTCGGCCGGTGCCGTCCTGCTGATGAGCCAGGATTACATGGCGCGGCGCGGGCTGTTGCGGTTCGAATATCCCTTGCTGGTGGCACTGGCCGCCGTCGGCATGATGATGATGGTCAGCGCTGGTGACCTGATGTCTCTCTACATGGGGCTCGAACTGCAATCGCTGGCGCTCTATGTCGTGGCCTCGCTGCGCCGCGACAGTGCGAAATCGACCGAGGCGGGCCTGAAATACTTCGTGCTGGGCGCGCTGAGTTCCGGCCTGCTGCTCTATGGGGCTTCGCTGGTCTACGGCTATACCGGCACCACGCTGTTCTCGGGCATCCTGGTCAGCGCCCATCATGGCGAGGTCTCGCTGGGCCTGCTCTTTGGTCTGATCTTCCTGATCTCGGGTCTGGCGTTCAAGGTCTCGGCGGTGCCGTTCCACATGTGGACGCCGGACGTTTACGAAGGCTCACCCACGCCGATAACCGCCTTTTTTGCCACTGCGCCGAAAGTGGCAGCGATGGGTCTCTTTGCCCGGTTGATGTTCGATGCTTTCGGCAACGCGGTCAGCGACTGGCAACAGGTTCTGGTGGTCCTGTCGGTGCTCAGCATGTTCCTGGGCGCGGTGGCCGCGATTGGCCAGCGCAACATCAAGCGGCTGATGGCGTTCTCGTCCATCGCGCATATGGGCTATGCCCTGATCGGCCTCGCGGCTGGTACCCAGGCGGGCGTGCAGGCGATGCTGATCTATCTGGCGATCTACGTCACCATGAACGTGGGCACCTTCGCCTTTATCCTGATGATGGAGCGGGACGGCCAGCCGGTGGTGGATATCGACGCCCTGCGCCAGTTCTCGCGCCGCGATCCGGGCAAGGCGCTGGCGGTGCTGATCCTGATGTTCAGCCTTGCGGGCGTGCCGCCGATGCTGGGCTTCTTCGCCAAGCTGGGCGTGTGGCAGGCCGGTATCGACGCCGGGCTGATGGGGCTGGTCGTGGCCTCGGCCATCGCCTCGGTCATCGGTGCCTTCTACTATCTGCGCATCGTGTTCTACATGTATTTCGGGGCCGAGAACGAAGAGCCGATCGACACCCGCTCCTCGCCCGTGCTGTGGGTGGCGCTGATGGGATCGGCGGCTATGATGCTGGTCGGGCTGTTCTATCAGTTCGGGGTCGAGGGGGCAGCCGCCGCGGCGGCGGCGACGCTTGTCAACTGATCCCGGTTCACAACCAAAAAAGGGGGGCTCGGTCCTAGGACCGGGCCTTTTTGCGCAATGAGTGATTGGCCCCAAGGCTATGGCAAGCGGGTGCTGGACGAGGTCGACAGCACCCTGAACGAGGCATCCCGGATCGCACCCACGCTGTCGGGTCCGGAATGGATCATGGCGCGGCGCCAGACCGCTGCGCGCGGGCGGCGCGGCCGGGCCTGGGCCCAGCCCGAGGGCAATCTGGCAGCAACGCTGGTGATGCGCCCGGTGGGCGAGGCGAAACAGGCCGCGCTGCGCAGCTTTGTCGCCGCGCTGGCACTGTTCGATGCTTGTGTCGCGGTGACCGGACGGGCCGAGGGGCTGGCGCTGAAATGGCCCAATGACGTGTTGCTGAACGGCGGCAAGCTGGCCGGTATCCTGCTGGAAAGCACCGGCCATGGCGGCGGGGTGGCCCATCTGGCCATTGGCATCGGTGTGAACCTGGCCGATGCCCCCGGCGCCGACGCGGTCGAGCCGGGCGCGGTGCGACCGGTCTCGCTAGTCTCGGAGACCGGCGCGCGGGTGGAGCCGGAGCTGTTTCTGACCGAACTGGCCGCCGCTTTTGCCCGATATGAGACGCAGTTCCTGACCTATGGCTTCGCCCCGATCCGCAGTGCCTGGCTGGCCCGCGCCGCGCGCCTGGGCGAAGTGATCACCGCCCGTACCGCAACGTCTGAAACTGTGGGTACCTTTGAAACGGTGGACGCCGAGGGCAACCTTGTCCTAAACACCGCCCAGGGCCGGGTCAGCATCCCGGCGGCAGAGGTCTATTTCTAGGGGAGACAGGGCCATGCTTCTGGCCATTGACTGCGGCAACACCAATACCGTCTTCTCGATCTGGGATGGTGAGAAATTCCTGTGCACGCTCAGGACCTCGACCCATCACGCGCGCACGGCGGATGCCTATTTCACCTGGTATTCGACCCTGATCAAACATTACGGGATCGAGACCGACATTACCGATGTGATCATCTCGTCGACGGTGCCGCGCGTGGTGTTCAACCTGCGTGTCTTTGCCGACCGGTTCTTTGGCTGCCGTCCGCTGGTGGTGGGCAAGCCCGACTGTCTGTTGCCGGTTCTGCCGCGCGTCGATACGGGCACCGCCGTCGGCCCCGACCGTCTTGTCAATGCCGCCGGTGCCTATGATCGTCATGGCGGCAACAAGATCGTGGTCGATTTCGGCACCGCCACCACCTTCGACGTGGTCGATGACGACGGCGCCTATGTTGGCGGCGTGATCGCGCCCGGTGTAAACCTGAGCCTCGAGGCGCTGCACATGGCGGCGGCAGCGCTGCCGCATGTGGATATCGCCAAGCCGCAGGCGGTGATCGGCACCAATACCGTGGCCTGCATGCAGTCTGGCGTGTTCTGGGGCTATGTCGGGCTGGTCAAGGAGATCTGCGCCCGTATCAAGGCGGAACGCGACCGTGACATGCAGGTGATCGCCACCGGCGGGCTGGCTGCATTGTTCCAGCAAAGCGAAATTCTGTTCGATATCTTCGAAGACGATCTTACGATGCACGGGCTGACCGTGATCCATCGATATAACAAGGAAAACGGGACCGTATGAGCCGCGAGAGATTGATCTACCTTCCATTGGGGGGCGCCGGCGAGATCGGCATGAACGCCTATGTTTATGGCTATGGCCTGCCGGGCAAGGAACGGCTGATCCTGGTCGATATCGGCGTGGCCTTCTCGGACATGGATACGACGCCGGGGGTGGATCTGATCTGGGCCGACATCTCGTGGCTGCGCGAGAATGTCGACCGGCTTGAGGCGGTGTTCATCACCCATGCGCATGAGGATCACGTGGGCGCGGTTGCCCATACCTATGATCAGCTGCGCAAGCCGATCTATGCGCGCGCCTTTACCGCCAATATCGCCCGGCGCAAGATGGCCGAACTGGGCCTGCCCGAGGATGCGGTGCAGACGGTTTCCGCCTGGCCCGAGCAGGTGCAGGCCGGTCCCTTTACCGTGGGATTCCTGCCGGTATCGCACTCGATCCCGGAAAGCGCCGCATTGGTCATCGACACGCCGGGGGGGCGGATCGTGCATAGCGGTGATTTCAAGCTCGACCCCAACCCGGTTGTAGGCGAGGCCTTTGACCCCGAGCTGTGGGGCTCGGTCGGCAAGAGCGGGGTGCGGGCGCTGGTCTGCGACTCGACCAATGTGTTCTCGCCCAATCCGGGCCGCTCGGAATCCGAGGTCGGCCCCGAGATCGAGAAACTGGTTGCGGGCGCCACCGGCATGGTGGTGGCAACCACTTTCGCGTCGAACGTGGCGCGGGTGCGGACTCTAGCCGAAGCAGGCGCCCGCGCCGGGCGGTCGGTGGTTCTGCTGGGCCGCGCCATGCGGCGGATGATCGAGGCGTCGATGGAGACCGGCGTGTTGTCCGAGTTTCCGCCCGTGATCAGCCCGGAAGAGGCGCAGGACATCCCGCGCGATCACCTGATGCTGATCGTGACCGGCAGCCAGGGCGAACGCCGCGCCGCCAGCGCCCAACTGGCGCGCGGCAAGTATCGCGGTCTGGAACTGGCCGAGGGCGATCTGTTCCTGTTCTCGTCCAAAACCATCCCGGGCAATGAAAAGGAAGTCATCCGCATCATCAACCAGCTCAGCGAAAAGGGCGTGGACGTGGTCGACGACAGTTCGGGCCGGTATCACGTCTCGGGCCATGCCAACCGTCCCGACCTGGAGCGGGTACATGCGCTGATCGACCCGCAGATAGTGATCCCGATGCATGGCGAGCACCGGCATTTGCGCGAACATGCGCGCGTGGCCGAGGCAGGGGGGCGCCAGGGCGTGGTGGCGGTGAACGGTACCATGCTGGACCTCAGCGGAAACGCACCGGTGGTGGCCGCTCATGTCGAGACCGGACGTACCTATCTGGACGGCACGGTGCAGGTTGGGGCGCTGGACGGGGTGATCCGCAACCGGATCCGGATGGCCCTGAACGGGCATGTGACGGTCACTGTGATTATGGACGAAGAGGATGAACCGCTGGGTGAACCCTGGTGCGACATCATCGGCCTGCCCGAGATCGGCACATCCAAGGCACCGCTGGTCGATGTGCTGGAAGAGGACCTGAACCAGTTTCTCATGCGCTCGAATCAGAAAACGTTGCGCGATGATGACCGGCTGGAGGAAGCGCTGCGCCGCATTGCCCGACAATCGGCCCAAACAGAGATCGGCAAGAAGCCCGAGGTGACGGTGGTGATCAGCCGGATGCGTTGAACCGGGCGCTGGACAAGGTCTTGAGAAAGACCTTGTGGACAAGATTTGAGTTCAAATCTTGTTGCGCGCTCCCCCGGCCGGGTCAGCCTGCCTCAGGCATCGGATAGCCGCGCAATCGCAGAAACAGGCTTGCTTCGTCATTGTTGTGAAAATAGGGCACCGACTCCGGGGGCGTTGGGTCATCGACCCTGCCCGCGACTTCGGCCAATACGACCTCGGTGATAAACGGCAGGTCGAACCGGCGTGCATCTTTGAGCGGGATCCACTGCAAATGCGACAGCTCATCAGAGGCATGGGTGAAGTCGTCGAGATCGCCCGAGATCTCGACGGCGTCGACCAAGAAGAACCTGGCATCGAAGCGACGGGGCCGCCCGGGAGGTGTGAGCGCACGGAAAACAAACTGCAAGGCATCGGCCGCTGGCAGATGTCCCGTGGCCGCGAAGCTTGTCCAATCGTCGGGCACCGCGCCGGGCCAGTGTCCTGGCTTGCCCAGGATCAGCCCGGTCTCTTCCCAAAGCTCGCGCACGGCAGCCACCGCCAGAGCATGCCCCAGGTCTTCGGCAGCCTGCTCGGTCAGACGATCGGCACAGACCTGCGGCAAGGGGGCCGCCAGCGGAATGCCTGCGTCAGCCTTGTCCACGGCCCCGCCCGGAAAGACGAACTTGTTCGGCATGAATGCCGCCTTGGCGCCCCGTTGCCCCATGAGGATCGCCGGATCGCTTGCCCGGTCACGCAAGACGATCACCGTGGCAGCGTTGCGAATTGCCGTTTTGTCCTGCTCCATGTCCCCTCCTGCCATTCCAGGGTCAGATGGAACTGTCAAATCCATGCATGCGTCGCGCCCATTGGTAGGCTACGACGCTCCCCTTCAATCGCGGCAGAAGGTAGAGCGATAAGGCAACGCAGCCAAGGGCAAAGACGCTGAACAGGGTCATCGGGCTGGGTCGCCAGGTTTCAAAAACCACAAGCAGCAAGGGGGCCATCAGGTGCCCGACAAACAAAATGGTCAGATAGGCCGGGCCGTCGTCCGCACGGTGATGAGAGAATTCTTCTCCGCAGTTTGCGCAGCAGTCGTTTACCTTGAGGTAGGAATGCAGCAGCTTGCCTTCGCCGCAATTGGGGCACTTGCCGCGGAACCCGGCAAAGAGGGCGGGCCATGTCGGGCGGTCGGTGCCTGCGCAGGCGGTCTGATCGGTCATGCTTTTTTTCATCCATGTGTTTGCGCCAATGTGACTGTCTTTGCCGACGACGGAAAGGGTGCTGAGCGGTCTTGCGTCCGGATGTCGCAAAAAAAAGCATCCCGCCCTCACCAATTCGTGAAGCGCCACAGGAAATGTCGAAACCTGCGACGGACAAGCGCGGTTGCCGCGTTTGAGTATCATGAACGGCGGTACGGTGCCGCCGAAGGTAAAGGATGACCGACATGAAACTTGCAGGCTTGGTCGCGGGACTTGTACTGGTAACGGCTGCGGCAAACGCTTCTACGGTTTGGGCCATGGGGCCGGGCGCGGGACCGCGTCACAGCTTCTCGGAACTGGATGTCAATGGCGATGGCAAGATTACGATGGAGGAAATGCAGGGGCACCGGGCCGCGCGCTTCTCAGGCGTTGACACCGATGGAAACGGAATGCTGAGCCGGTCCGAGCTGGAGGCCGAAGCGCAAGCGCGCGCGTCCGAACATGTCAGCCGTATGCTTGAGCGCCTTGACAGCAACAAGGACGGCCAGTTGAGTCAGGATGAAATGCCCGAGCCGCGCAAGAATATGGGACGTTTCTTTGGCCGGATGGACGCGGATGGTGACGGCGCGATCTCGGAAGAGGAGTTTGCGCAGATGCAGCAGCGGAAGTCAGAGCGTCAGGGGCATCACGGCTTTGGCGAGAAAAAGAAGCACTGATCAGGATGAAGGACTTGGCCTCCAGAGGCTCAATGGACCGCGGCGGAACTTCTGCCGCGGAACCTGTGGCGGAGGAGACGCTTCTCCGCCTCTATGCCAATGGGGATTCAGGGGCCGCGCGTGAACTGGTCGGGCGGCTTGGCCCACGGGCTTACTCCGTGGCCTTGCGGGTTCTAGGCAACCGGGCCGAGGCTGAAGATGTCACGCAAGAAGCGATGCTGCGCCTGTGGCGAATCGCGCCAGAGTGGCAGAGTGGCCAGGCAAAGGTCAGCACTTGGCTCTATCGGGTTGTGATGAATCTGTGTCTAGATCTGCGCCGGCGCAGGCAAACATTAGATCTCGACGACATTCCAGAACCAGAAGACGACAAGCCGGAGGCAATGGACCGCTTGCTTCATGTGGCACGCGTCGACGCGCTTCAGGATGCTTTGATGAGATTACCGGTCCGGCAGCGGCAGGCCGTGGTGCTTCGTCATATCGAAGAGCTTTCAAACCCAGAGATTGCCGGGATCATGGAAATCGGAGTGGAAGCGGTTGAAAGCCTGACCGCGCGCGGTAAACGGGCACTTACCGCTGTTCTCGCTGATCGAAAAGATGAATTGGGATATTAAGATGGCGGATGAAACGACGAGACTGGACGAATTGTTGGTGGCCGCGCGGTTCTCCCGGCAGGACATCCCGGATGACCTTGTCGGGCGCATTCTGACAGACGCCGATCGGATTCAGACGAACAGATATGCCGGTCCGCGCGCCGTTGCAGAAAGACGGGAACCTGGTCTTTGGCGGCAACTATTGAACAGTCTCGGCGGTTGGCCGGGGTTGGGCGGAATGGCCGCTGCGTGTGCCACCGGAGTCTGGATCGGGATGTTCCCGCCGGATATCCTGCCAGATCCATCCGACCTGGTTTTTCAAACGCAAAGCGATGGCGAATTGCTGGGCTATTACGGGTTGGTCGATGTCTTGGGTGGGGATGGGTAAATGAACGAGAAGACAAAGAAAATCGGGTGGCCCATCCGGGTCTTGCTGGTGACGTCCCTTGCCTTGAACCTGCTGGTGATCGGGCTAGGGGTCGGTATTGCCTGGCGGCACGGGCCGGGGCGGGATCACAGACCGCCGCCGACGGCAATTGCCCTTTTCCTTGCCTTGCCGGAACAGGATCGCAAAATCCTGCGAGACGTTTCCCATCAAGGCACAAGAGAGGCAGGGGAACGTGACAACCATTCCACCTCGGACATTGTTCAGTTGCTGAAAGCCCGCCCGTTCGATCCTGATCGTTTTGCGGCTCACCTGCAGGCACAAGAAGCAATGCGCGGGCAAAGGTTGGCCAGGATGCAGCAAGAGATGTTGAGCCGTATCGCGGCGATGAGCGAAGACGAGCGCACTGAATATGCGGATCGGCTTACATCGCTTGCCAGGAAATCACGCCACAAACCCTGGCGGGACTGACAGGGGCAGCGGGGGTACGGTCGCTGCCGAGACCCGGTTGCGACCCTCTTCCTTGGCGGCATAAAGCGCTTGGTCGGCTCGGTCGATCATTTTGGTTGCAAGTTGATCGCGCTGGAAACCGCGCAAGTCCGATGCCGTTGCGGCAAACAGGCCAATGCTAAGACTTGCCGATACATGTCTGCCATTGTCTGAAATCGCGAAAGTGGAACGGCTGATATGCGCACATAGCCTGTTTGCCACTTGTAGGGCTTCGTCTTCTCTTGTTCCTGGCAACACGATCAGGAATTCTTCGCCACCTATACGCGCCAACAAGTCAGTCGGGCGAAGTTGGGATTTGAGCCGTATCGCCGTTTCGATCAGAACCGCGTCGCCGGCGGGGTGGCCGTATCGGTCGTTGATTGTCTTGAAGTGATCGAGATCCGCCAGCAAGACAGCAAGGGGGTTGCCCGTATCGGCGGTCAGTCCAGCTAACCTCTGCAATTCGGGCATGGCAAATCGCCTGTTATAAAGGCCGGTCATCGGATCAAACATCGCGGCCTCGACGCGGGCGCGAAGGGAGTGGCGATATTTGTCTGCCCGCGCCTTGCGCTTGAGTTGAGTTTCGAGACGCAATGCCAGTTCGTATACTTCGAATCCGGCCGGCATAACATCGTCTGCCCCCCGGTCCAGGGCATCGGCGGCCAAGTGAGGGTTGGTTGGATTCGGAACACCAAGGATCGCCGCATTTCGGGTGCTGGTCCTGGCCCGCAAGTCGGCGAGCAGGCGCATGCCGGTCGTCCCATCGTTCAATTCGACCACGATTGCATCCGGTGCCCGTTCATTGAGCAGGTTCTGGGCGTCTTCGATACGATGCAGATCCAAGTTGCAGGCTATTTGGCCCATGAGCCGGGAGCGCCAGATTGCTCCGGTTCCCGGCGTCTGGGTTACAACAGCGATGTCGGGCAAGCGACGCGGCCCGATGTATTCGACTGGGCTTTCATCGAGTTCCATAATATGTGATCCACTTTGTTCGCGCAGCTCCAGCGCTCTGGAGTGTGCGCGGATCAGACTCCGGATCCGGGCCAGCAAAATGACATCGCCGCATGGTTGGCTCAGTACGTCATCAATGCCAGCGGCCAACGCCTTGCGGCGCGTCGAATGGTCATTCTGCGTTGCAATCGCGATCAAGGGGATGTCGGCGCAATCCGGAGTACCGGTCAGACATCTTTTGAGATCCAGCGCATTCCCGTCCGGTAGCGAATATGCGCACAGGATAAGGTCTGGCCGGACCCTGCGTAAGATCCCGAGCACCCCGTCCAACCGGTCGCTCTGTACAACGTGATACCATGCCGCCGACAACTGGACCTTGAGCATGATCCGGTTCGTGGACACGCCGTCCAGTATCAATATCGTTCCATGCACCGCACCAGTCCTTCGACTATTGCTTTCAATTCTTGTCAAAGTGTTTATGAGACTGGTTAACAAACCCTTTCCGAACGTTACCGCCCCGATGGCTATGCCGATTTCCGCCGATGCCGCCGAAACTATCGCCCTGAAAGCTCTGGTCTGGCTGTTGGGGAATGATGATCTATTGCCGGTTTTTCTGGGTTCGACAGGTGCTGATCCCGCCGAAATGAAGGAACGCGCAACCGAGCGCGCTTTTCTGGCGTCCGTATTGGAGTTTCTCACCATGGATGACGTTTGGGTTGTCGCGTTTTGCGATGCAGAGGGCTTGGCGTATGACTATCCTATGCAGGCACTTACTGCACTGGCCGGAGCCAAGGTGCACTGGACCTGACATTTCAAACCGGAGCCATAACAGATGCCAATTGACGCCTTGTTGTTCGATAAGGATGGAACCTTGTTCGATTTTGCGGCGACTTGGGGTGCGTTCGGCCGGTCATTTTTGACCCGTGTCGGCGGCGGCGACGCAGGGCGTGCGGCGCACCTGGGGGCCATGATCGGATTTGATTTTGACCAAGGGCAGTATGCGCGCGACAGTATCGTGATTGCGGGTACTCCGGGCGAGATCGCCGAGGCCCTGCTGCCAGAGCTGAGCGGCTTCGCTCATGCGGAACTGGTCGCGATGATCAACGAGGAAAGCGCCCGCGCTCCACAGGTTCAGGCGGTGCCGCTGGCCGGATTTCTGGATGAAATGCGCGGTCGGGGTCTTAAGCTGGGTGTTGCCACCAATGATGGCGAGGCCCCGGCGCGGGCGCATCTGGGATCTGTCGGGGTGGCTGACAAGTTCGATTTCATCGCGGGTTTCGACACCGGCCACGGCGCCAAACCCGGACCGGGCCAGATGTTGGCCTTTGCCAAGACATTTGACATGGACCCGGCGCAAGTTGTCATGGTGGGCGACAGCACGCATGACATGCTGGCAGGGCGTGCCGCAGGGATGGTAACGGTTGCCGTTCTGACCGGCCTTGCAAAACATGACGAACTGGCCCCGCATGCGGATGTCGTCCTGCCTAACATTGGCCATATCCGGGATTGGCTGGCCTCTTGACCACAAAAATCGGTTAGGGCGGCAGTAAAACAGAAAAAAACGACATATGGTGTCGGTGTCAGGGCGGCATGGTCCCCAAGACATGAGAGTTTTGAACCGTCCAGATCAGGAGGGTTCCATGGCTGACACTGATACCCGCAAACGTCGTGGCGGTGGCCGGGCTGGTGCCGCCGCCCGCAGAGGCAAGGCTGTTATCGAGCAAATGCCATGGCGCTTGCCCGTGAACGTCGACAGACCGACCGAACCGCTGGATCAGGAGGGTGTCGAGGCCATTCACGACGGCGCCATGCGCATTCTCGAAGAGATCGGTATCGCCTTTTTCAACGAAGAAGCGCTGGCCTTGTTCCGGCAAGCCGGGTGCAAGGTGGATGGTGACGTGGTGCGCATGGGGCGCGACTGGGTCATGGAGATGGTATCCAAAGCGCCCCGTGAATTCACAATCACACCTCGGAACCCTGAAAGAACGCTCAAGATCGGCGGCAATGTGATCCTGTTCGGCAATGTCTCTTCGCCGCCAAACTATTGGGATATGGAGATCGGCCGCAAGGTGCCGGGCAATCGCGAGCAATGCCGGAACCTGCTGAAACTGACCCAGTATTTCAACTGCATCCATTTCGCCGGCGGCTATCCGGTGGAACCTGTGGATATCCATGCTTCGGTCCGGCATCTCGACGTGCTTTATGACAAGCTCACGATCTCGGACAAGGTCATGCATGCCTATAGCCTGGGCAAGGAGCGGGTCGAGGACGTGATGGAGATGGTGCGCATCGCTGGGGGCCTCAGTGACGAGGAGTTCGAGGCGACGCCGCGGATGTATACTAACATCAACTCGACCTCGCCGCTGAAACACGACCATCCGATGATCGACGGCTGCCTGCGGCTGGCCCGGCGCGGGCAGGCGATCGTGGTGACGCCCTTTACGCTGGCGGGCGCAATGGCGCCGGTGACCATGGCGGGTGCGGTGGCGCAATCGCTGGCCGAGGCGCTGTGCGCCATTGCGCTGTTCCAATATGTCCGGCCCGGCATTCCCTGTGTGATCGGCACGTTTACCTCGAATGTGGACATGAAATCGGGCGCGCCCGCCTTTGGCACGCCGGAATACATGCGCGCCACCCAGATGACCGGCCAGATGGCGCGGTTCTATGGTCTGCCTGTACGCTCGTCTGGGGTCTGTGCCGCCAACGTGCCCGATGGCCAGGCCATGTGGGAGACGTCGAACTCGCTCTGGGCGGCGGTGCAGTCGGGCACCAACATGGTCTATCACGCCGCCGGATGGCTGGAGGGCGGGCTGATCGCAAGCCCCGAGAAGTTCATTATGGATTGTGAGGTGCTCCAGCAGATCCAGCGCTACATGGAGCCTGCCACCTATGCCACCACGCCAGACGACATCGCGTTGGACGCGATCCGCGCGGTGGGCAATGACGGACATTTCTTTGGCATCCAGCACACCCAGGACCGCTATACTACCGCGTTCTACCAGCCGTTCCTGAGCGACTGGAAGAATTACGAGGGCTGGGAGGCAGCGGGTGCCGTCTGGACGCCGGAACGCGCGCATCACATGTTCAAGGAAATCATCGGCAGTTTCGAAGCCCCCCTGCTCGACGAAGCGATCCGGGAAGAGCTGGCCGATTTTGTCTCCAGACGCAAATCCGAAGGGGGCGCACCCACTGATTTCTAACACGGGACCGGGCACAGTGTGCTGCTCCCCATGGAGTCCCGTCGCCTTGGCGGTTAGGCTCATTTGAATATGGACTGAGCAGGGAAGACACCATGCCCGACAATCGCCTTACGCCTGAAATCCGCGCCCGGCTGAGTCAGGCCGTTGCCGGTTTCTTGGCCGCGCTGGCGCTGTGGGCTTTGGCAGAGACTTGGTCTGTTTCAACTGTTCCTGATATGGCACGGCTTGGGCTGCTGACATTTGTTTTGGTGCACGCGGGCGTATCACTGGCCATGTCGGGAACTGTGGATTTGCTGCGGTCTCTGGTCGGGGCTTTCCTGATCTCGGTCCCTGCCACGGCTTTGGCTCTGTCTGTTGGCTCACGGTTCGATGTGGCCACCAATGCGCTCGACCACCCGAACCTGGTTTCGGCAATGAGCACGCTGGTCTTTGTCGCGACCCCATACCTGGCTGTCTGGTTGAAGGACCCAAAGCGCTGGAACGACTACAGCCTTCTGTTTGAGACCGCCTGGGAGATCACGACCCGTTTTGTATTGGTCTGGCTGTTCCTGGCCATGGTATGGGTGGTTCTGTTTCTGTCCGATGCCCTGCTTGATCTGGTCAAAATCGGATTGGTCGATATCGTCATGCGGACCAGTTGGTTGGCTTTTGGACTGAGCGGGGCGGTTGTTGGCTTCGGCCTGGCGGTTATTCACGAAGTCAGGGAAAAAGTGGCGCCGTTTCCTCTGCTTCGGTTGCTTCGTCTGCTGGTGCCGGTGATGCTGGGGGTCGTTTCTATTTTCTTGTTAGCCCTTCCTATGCGCGGTTTGACAGGGTTGTTTGGCGATCTTTCGTCCGCCGCAATTCTGATGATGACGGCTTCTGCGGCAATCACGCTCATTTCCACGGCGGTCGATCGTGACGATGCGCAGGCCATTCAGACCGCTGGAATCGTACGGGCGACCCGTATGTTGGCCATGTTACTGCCAACTCTGGTCGGCCTGGCCGTCTGGGCTTTGGCGGTTCGTGTCTCAAGCTACGGTTGGACACCAGACCGGATGCTAGCTGCGATGATTGCCGGGCTTCTCGCGGTCTACGCAACCGGTTATGCTGGATTGGCTTTGGTCGGTGAGAACTGGAAAAGCCGTTTGCGGCGATCCAACGTGGGCTTTGCGATCCTGCTTGTCGGTCTGGCGGCTATCTGGCTGACACCAGTGCTGGATGGATATCGCATTTCGACGGCGAGCCAGGTGTCGCGCTACGATGCCGCTACCGCTGGCCCTGACGAACTTCCGATCTGGGAAATGGCGCATTATTGGGGAAAGGCCGGGGACCAGGGGCTCGAGCAACTGGCAAAAATGGCACGGGTTCGCGGTGACCAGGAGCTGTTGAGCATCATCGACCGGGCCCGACGGATCGAGAGCCGATATCAGTTCAGCGAACCCGAATTCTTTCTGCCGTCCGAAGAGATTGTACCAGAGCTTTTGGCAAAAATGCCGGTGGCAGGAGAGGGGACGCCATTGGATGCCTCTGATCTGACGGGTGTCCCAGCACACCAGCTTGAAACCTGGCACGACGGATGCCAGCGGGTCTTGCCGAACGGTCGTCCGGGCTGTCTTTTCCTGCGTGGCGCCTTCAGTCCGGTCGCAAACGCCGATGGGCAAGCCTTTGTGTTGTTTCTGGATTCGGATGGATTTGTGCATGTCACCCACCTGTTACGCAATTCTAATGGCGATTTGCGTCTTCGGGCAGCGGCGGCCCTTGCGGAAAACGAAACCGAAGTGTTTCCGGTTGAGGTCTTGATGCAGGCGCATAGTGGGCGATTTGCAATCGTTCCTTCAGGTCAAAAGGCCCTAGACGTCGCGGGAAAGGTGATTGCCCCCAAGGAATAGGAGCTTTTGATCAATCTCTGTTCCCTCGTTGGAGCTTTGTTAACGTTTCCGGTGTGAGACTGTGGTGAACGTAACGAGGATCCTTCATGCATGGCCTCATCAACAAGGCAATACAGTCGTTTGTATGCAATACCTATGGCAAGAGCCGCTGGATCCGCGTGACAGAGGCGGCACATCTGGGGTTTGTCGAGTTCGAGGCGATGCTTGTCTATGACAACGATGCGTCTCGCAGGGTGCTGGACGACTTGTGCAGTGAATTGGGTCGACCAGAACGGGAAATACTCGAGGATCTCGGGACATATCTGGTTTCCAATCCCAATACCGAAGCCTTGCGAAGGCTGCTCCGTTTTGGTGGGGTGAGCTATGTTGAATTCTTGCATTCGCTGGATGATCTCCCAGACCGTGCACGTTTGGCGGTATCCGATTTGGACTTGCCGGCGCTTGAGTTGACAGAATCAACAGGGGGTCGGTTCACCCTGGCATGCCAAAGAGGGTTGCCAGGGTTTTCCTATGTGCTGCTGGGGATTCTTCGTGCTATGGCAGATGACTATGGGGCACTTGTGATGTTGGAGCACGCAGGCCAGGTCAGCGAATATGAACTGATAGAGATCACGTTGATCGAAACGGACTTTGCCGAAGGCCGCATTTTTGAGCTCGGGGCCCGAGCCAGATGAAAGACAAGGAAAATTTTTCTTATCTACTGGAAAAGCTGTGCCCGATGTTTGTTCTGCTAGATGCGGCGGGCAGGATAGCCAGTGCTGGTCCGACCTTGCAGAAGCTTCGTCCTGAAATGGAGATGGTCGGAAGATCTTTCTTGGACGTTTTCGAGTTGTTGCGACCACGGTCCGTGGCAACGATGCAAGTTATCGCGAGGTCCGGTGCAAAACTGCATCTTCGATTCAGGGATAACCCCCGAACGGCCTTGAAGGGTGTTATCGTTCCACTCCCCGACGACGAAGGCGCTGTCATCAACCTTTCGTTCGGGATATCGATCCTGGATGCGGTACGCGACTACGCTTTGACAAGTGCCGATTTCTCGGGGACCGACCTGGCCATCGAACTGCTCTATTTGGTGGAAGCGAAATCAGCCGCTATGGAAGCTTCGCGCACATTGAACCTTCGTCTTCAGGGGGCGATGATCGCAGCCGAAGAACAGGCCTATACCGACACATTGACCGGCTTGAAGAACCGTCGCGCAATGGATCACATTCTGGCCCGGCTGATCAACGGTGTGACGCCTTTCAGCTTGATGCATTTGGATCTCGATTACTTCAAGTCCGTCAACGATACGTTGGGGCATGCTGCAGGCGATCACGTGTTGCAGCAAGTCGCCAGGATAACGGTTGAAGAGACCCGAGGCGACGACACTGTCGCGCGCATTGGTGGTGATGAGTTCATTTTAATTTTCAATCATTTGCAGGACAAGGAAAAGCTTGAAAGTATTGCCCGCCGTTTGATCGACCGCTTGGAAGAACCTATTCTGTTCAATGGAGAGACATGCCAAATCTCGGCAAGCATTGGAATCGTTCTGTCTACGCAATTTACCTGCCCTGAAGCACCTAAGTTGATCCATGCCGCCGATTTGGCATTGTATTCTGCAAAACGAAAAGGCCGGGCGACGTACAGGTTTTACAATAGAAACCTGACACTTCCTGTGGCGAACGCAGAAAGCCCCGGCAGTCAGCAAAGAAGTGGGTGACGATTTTGGGGAGTTAACCGAACAGCGCCCCGGACCGGACGCGCCACAGGGACAGGAAAGGCATCGCATATAGAGAGCACAAGTTTGACTGCCCGCAGGCCGCATTCCGGATTGGTGGTGAGTAAGACTCCTAAATTTTATTAGACCGAATACCTCACGGTCGAATGGTTTGGGCAGGGTTTGACGCCACAACTCCGAGTTCCGGCAAGCGGTAAACCACTGCCGCTTCGATAGAGTTTTCTGGCTGATCGGCTACCGGTTTTTTTCTGTATGTCCCAGGCGTTCGTTCGCAGAAAATGGGTGCTTTTCCGATAACCTCTAATGACCTTGACAAAGACCCGTCGGTTTGGTGCCATTTGATCTAGATTATTGCATTTTCGTAGCCGGTATTCTTGCGTAGTTTTGACGCCGGGATGCCATGGAGAAAGGTGATTGAGATGAAAAAAGCACGCCTTTGTGCCGCGTTCGTTGCGGCTAGCATAGTTGTGATGCCCATACAAAGGGCCATGGCCGATGAAGCGGCAGCCTTGATTGGCGGTGCGCTGCTGGGTGGACTGATCGTCAACGAAGTTCACAAGAACAAGCAGCGCCAGCAGCAGGCCTCACGGAACACAACCAGGCGTTCCGGTACCTCCTCTGCTCAGCGGCAGGAAAACCGCGAAGTCCAGTCGGCTCTCAATTATTTCGGTTACAACGCCGGTACGGTTGATGGATCGCTTGGGCGACGTAGCCGTAGCGCGATTGCCCAATATCAGGCGGATATGGGCTACGTGACCGATGGCTACCTTGATCAGCACGAGCTGGGGTTCTTGCTGACGTCGCACCAGCGTGCCTTGGCAAGCGCCCATGTGGCGCCGTACAACCAGATTCTGGCAAGCCAAGGGCAGGCAGGTCTGCTGCGCACCTACCGGAATGAACAACTGGGCATTCAGACTCCGCAGGCCGTGCAGCCGATTCAGCCCCAGACCCATATGGCGGCAACATCGCAAGCACTGACAACCGCGCCCACTGTGACTGCACGTGCAGACACCGGGACTGCGCTGCCTAGCTTCGGATTTGCACAACAGGGCTCGAAATCGATCAATGCACATTGCAACGAAGTCAACTTGTTGACCACCTCGAATGGCGGCCTCAGCCGTTCAGGGCAGATCCGCGAGCCGGTGTTCGCGCTAAACGAGCAATTCTGTCAGGCGCGCGGTGAGGCGATGGTCGAAGCAAGCCAGATCGAGGTTACGATCCCGAACATGACATCGGTTCAGATCGAACAACAATGCGAAGGTCTGACACAAGCGATGGCAGCGCAGATGGTGGGCATCGATACCAAAGCTCCATCCGAGGTGGTGACGGCGACGTCTACGTTCCTGCAAAACTCGGGCCAACCGATGCCGAGCTTGATCTCAGGTGGCAAGGTATGCCTTGGGGTAGGGTATCGGACCGACAATGCCGAAATGGCCCTGGCATCGGCGACACTACTGGCATCAGCGGGGCAGCTTGGCTACGGCGAGGTGATTAGCCATCAGTTGCGGCAAGGGTTCGGCGCGCCCGTCGGAATGGCACGGTCCGGTGAATGGATGCGGTTGGCACTGAATGCCGCGCAAAGTGGTTCCAGCGTACTTGGTCAGAATGCAGAGCGGATTGCGGTTCTTTCCGAGGCATCTACCGCTCCGGCGACGCCCGGTCTTCCGGTTTTCTCGGTCTCAACCAGCGGAAACTGAATGTCGTTTGCTGCAGCGGGTCAACCACCCGCCGTGGGAATTGAATGCTCGAGTATCCTGCGGGCAATCAAAGACGTAACAGACGGCAGAAGGCCCAGGACCGGCAGCGTGTCCCCTTTGAAACTCGCTTCGGTCAGGGCCATTGGTATGTCGTCTTGAACATGTCCGCCTGCACAGGCGAAGAATGGCAAGCACATAGCTTGGCTGCCGCAGTGCCGGGCTGCGTCGGCAATTGACGGTTCTTGTTCGACATAGCCAACATTGATCTTGGCGAAACCAGCCAATGTCTGAAGGGCATCCGCAAAACGTTGCGCTGCGACCGCCGGATTGCGGCTGCGCCCCGATCCATGTGCTGCTACCACCAGTTCAGTGTCCCCGGCGTGCCAGCCCCGCGCATTCAGGGCATCGTGCAAATGCTGTGCAACCGCCTGTGGCAAATCCGGGTCGATGCCCATAGGTGGCATGATCGAATTCGCCCGGGACCCGAGCCTGCGTGGCAAGGCGTTGGTGACAAACCAGCCATCGGAGGTGAACAGCGGATAAACCGGGGTCGAGGCCGGCAGCCGATCCAAAACGATTTCCAGATACCCGGGAGAGGCCAGTGTTGCCGAATGCACCGTCACTTCTGGGACATCGGCTTGAATCTGGTTTGCGATCTCCGCCAAGTCATCCTCGGCGGGTTTCGGGTCAGAGGGTTGCCCATGGGCCACCAATAAGGCGTGTTTTGAATTGCTCATGCATAGAGTTGTGTTGCGGCTGAAACTCAAGTCAAGGTGCCGCACTGCCCAAAAGGGTTAGCCATGCCCAAACGGTAAAAATGGACGCCCCGGTTGCAATGAGAACTGAAGAGGCCGCAACGCGCTTGGCCCGGCCGTAGATATTGGCAAAGATATAGGCGTTGAATCCGGGGGCCATAGCCGCATTCAATACGCCGGACCGAAACAGACCCTGTTCCACCGCCAGGGCCGATCCGAAAAGCCAGACCAGCGCCGGATGGGCCATAAGGGATATCACGCACACATATGCAATGACCCGCAGATCCCCTTCGGGCCGGTACTGCACCAGAACGCCGCCCAAGGCGAACAGAGCGCCGGGCAGGGCGGCGCGAGTGATCAGAGACAACCCGTCGTCCAGAATCTGTGGCAGTCCTAGACCGCTGAGGTTTACAGCAAAGCCCATAGCGATGCCCAGGATCAGCACATTTCGAAACATGGCCGAAAGAACCGAACTGGCCATCTTCAGTCCGCCCCGGCCGCGGTTGCGGATCACCTCCATCACGGTGATCCCGAGGCCGTAACAGAACGGCGAGTGGATCGCGATGATCGCATAGTTCCCGGTCAAATTCTCGGGCCCGTAGGCGCGTTCGGTGATGGCCAGTCCCAACAGGACCGAGTTGGAGAAGAGGCAGCAGAACCCGATCACAACGCTGTCTTCCCAGTCGCGCCCAAAGATGTATCGGGCACCAAAGAGCCCCGCCGCAAAACAAAGTGTGGCACCGGCGTAAAAGCTGCCGAGCAGTGCGGGGTCGAAACTGGCGTTCAGGTCAAGATGGGCAATCGCGCGAAATAACAGGCAAGGTATTGCAAAGCCTTGGGTAAACCGCATCAGCCCGTCGATGTGTTCGGGCTTGAAATAGCCCGCAAGGGTGGCTGCGTACCCTGCGCCAATGACCAGAAAAACAGGTAAGACGACGTCGATCAAGGCTTGAAACATGTGCGAATTTATCCGTTTCGACGTGTTATGAAGCAGTCAATCGGGATATCCGCAAGCACAACTCTCATCTGTCAAAGCGGATACCTTATGACCATGCCGTCATAGGCAGGTTCAATATGGTCCGGCGTTTCTGCCGAAACGGTGGCATGATCAAGGTCGATATGCATGTTAGTCAGCACCGCGCGACGGGGGGCGGCCTTGTTGATCCAGTCGAGGGATTTTTCCAAGTGCGCGTGTGTTGGATGCGGCGTGCGCCGCAAAGCATCCAGAATCCAGCAATCCAGTCCGTGCAAGACTTGCCAGGACTCTTCGTAAATCTCGGCCACATCCGGCAGGTAAGCCAGATCGTGAATCCGGAATCCCAAACTGTCGATAGAACCGTGGCCAACCCGAAAAGGACGAAAGGGAATGGGGCCGCCGGGGCCGTCGATCTCGAATGGCCCGGAGATGGTCTTCATTTCCAGGATGGGCGGGTAAGGAGAGCCCTCGGGTTGGACAAAAGCGTAGCCAAACCGGGACAGCAATGCGTTTTGAGTGTCGCCATCGGCCCACACCGGAACCCGCGCCCGCATGTTGAAAACGATCATGCGAAGATCGTCGATCCCGTGCACATGGTCGGCATGGGAATGGGTGTAGACAACAGCATCCAGACGCCCTGTTCCCGCCTCCAGAAGCTGGTTGCGCATGTCCGGCGTGGTGTCGATCAGAACCGTTGTGGTCCCATCCGGGCCTTCGCGCTCGACCAGCATTGAACACCGCTGGCGGCGGTTCTTGGGATTTGACGGATCGCAATCGCCCCAATGCCCACCCAATCGCGGCACACCGCCGGAAGACCCGCAGCCCAGTATGGTGAAACGCAGTTCCATCGTCATGCCGCAGCCCTGAAACGAGCGACCTTGGCGAACAGCCGGTCGAAGTTGGCTTGTGTTTGCGCCGCAAATTCAGAGTAGTCGATGCCAAAGACTTCGGCGCCCTTTCGGGCGGTGTGCGCGGTATACGCGGGTTCATTCCGTTTGCCGCGATGCGGGGGCGGGGCAAGATAGGGTGCGTCGGTCTCCACAAGAATGCGTTCCAGAGGCGCGGCGGCAAAAATGTCTCTCAGGTCCTGGCTTTTGGGAAAGGCCGCAATCCCCGACATGGAAAGATAAAACCCTAAATCCAATGCGGCTCGGGCCAGTTCTGCCGACGAAGAGAAACAATGCATCACGCAGGAGTAGGGAGCGTTGCGATACTCTTCCGACAGGATACGGGCCATATCGTCATCTGCCGCGCGGGCATGCACGATCAGCGGAAGCCCGGTTGTCTGCGCGGCCTGGATGTGGATACGCAAGGATTGTTTCTGAACCTCGGCGCTGTCGGCAGTATAGTGATAGTCCAGCCCGGTCTCGCCAATGCCCACGAACTTCGGATGCTTGCTGAGCGCGGTCAGTTCCTCGACCGTGGTCATGGGTTCTGCTGCGGCGCTCATCGGGTGGGTGCCGGCCGCATAGAAAACCGGTGGATGGGCTTCCGCGATGGCACGAACAGCCGGTTCATTCCTGAGACGGGTACAGATCGTCACCATTCGCGTCACACCCGCGCGACACGCGCGGGCCACGATATCATCGAGTTGCCCTTCGAAATCGGGAAAGTCGAGGTGGCAATGGCTGTCGGTGATTTCCGGTGTCGTTTCGGTTGCGCTCATTGGCTCCAACTGGCGGTATCCTGCATTTTGAATACCGTATCTAGGACAAGCGCAGCGGGGTCAAGGTTGACCGCCTGACCATGGCGGGCGCGGGCAGAGATCGTCGCGGCGATTTCGGCCCAGCACCGACCGCTTTCGGGATCGGGGGCGAGACTCGCCAGTACTTTTGCCTCACCCTGTCTAGCCTCTGGTTCCGGCGGCCGTCCGGTCGCACCTGTGCGGGCCAGCCTCGCCAGCACGATTTCGATCAGCTTCAACAAAAGATCGAACCGTTGCGAAGCGTCCCGGCCCGCCGCTGCTTCGGCCAGAGCAAGGGCGCGCTGCCGATCCAGCCGGGGCAGGCTGGCCAGAATTGCAAGGAGCTCACCATAAAGTTTGAGACCGTCCAGTTCGATCAGCCGCAGTGCCGCGCCGACCGAGCCGCTGGCCAGGACGGCCAGGTTTTCAATCTCTTCTGGCATTCCCGCGCCTGCCTGATCCAGGGCCGTTTGCAACGCTTCGGGTTTCAGCGGCGACAGCCGAAGGGTCCGACAGCGGGACCGGATCGTTGGCAACAGGCGCGAGGGTTGATGCGAGACCAACAGCAGAGTGGTTCGCGCGGGCGGCTCTTCGAGCATCTTCAAGAGTGCGTTGGCCGCGCTGGTGTTCATCTCGTCCGCGCTGTCGACAATGACGACACGGCGTCCGCCATCTGCTGCGCTAAGGCCAAAGAACCGGCCAAGCTTGCGGACATCATCGACCACGATCTCTGATCGCAGCCGTCCCTGATCGTTCACCGACCGGGTGATCGCCGCCAGTCCGGGCTCTGCCCCCGCCAAAATGCGGTGCGATACAGGGTGGTCCGGCGCGATGTCCAGCGTGTCGGGCGGGGGCGGTGCGCCGAACAATCCACCGTCCGTCAATGGAGGGGTTGCCAGCAGGAACCGGGCAATGCGCCAGGCCAAGGTTGCCTTGCCAACCCCTTGCGGACCAGTCAGCAGCCAGCCGTGGTGCAGCCGACCAGAACAATGGGCGTCCAGAAAAGCTCGCTCGGCCGCTTCTTGCCCGAACAGGCGCGCCGTCTCACGCGGGTGTGGGGCGCCGGGAACCTGATCCGGGGCTGGAACCTCGTCGCTCATGGCATCGACCGCAGTTCGCGCAGAACGATGTCCGATACGTCCTGGGCGACCCTGTCCGCGTCACGATTGCCGTCCACGACATGAAACCGGTCCGGGAACTCCTGCGCAAGTTCCAGGAACCCGGCGCGCATTTTCCGTTGCAACTCTGGTCCGAAATCCTCGAACCTTTCCTCGGTTCCCTGGCGCCCCTTGGCGCGGGACAGGCCGGTCTCGGGATCCATGTCGATCAACAAGGTGATATCGGGTTCACGCCCGATCATCAGCTTGTGCAACTGGTCGACCAGTTGTCGAAGATCGCCGCGTGAAAGCCCCTGGTACATGCGGGTGCTGTCGGCGAACCGATCACAGATGACGATCTTGCCCGCCTCCAGCGCCGGCAGGATCGTGCGTTCCAGATGGTCGCGACGGGCGGCGGTAAAAAGCAAAATCTCAGTCTCTGCCGACCAGCGATCCGGCTCGCCTTCAAGTACAAGACGCCGGATTTCCTCGGCGCCGGGCGAACCGCCCGGTTCACGGGTCAGAATAACCTGGTGTCCAAGCTCGGTCAGAGCTTCGGCCAAGCGCCTCGCCTGGGTGGATTTCCCCGAGCCGTCGATCCCTTCAAACGTCAGGAACAGCCCCTTGCCTGTCACATTGCCTCCGGCGCGCCGGTGCCGAACTGTTCCAGCAACATTGTTGCAGCCGTTTTCATCCGCACCACAAACCCGCCAATGGCCACACCTTCGGCTGCCACCAATGGGCGGCGGATCTCGGGCAGCTCATCCGGTTTGATAACCAGTTCGGCGATCTTCTGGCCCTTGGCAATCGGGGCGTTGATAGGGCCGTCATAGACAACTTCGGCCTTGATGCGCTTGTCCGACAGCACCGGCAGCAAAAGGTTCAGGTCTTCGGCTGGAACCAGTCCTACCGATTGTTTCGCTCCCATCCAGACTTCGGCTTTGGCGACCGGTGCGTTGGCTCGGGCAATGGTTTTGGTGGCAAAGTGGCGAAAGGACCAGTTCACGATTGCTTCGGCCTCCTCTGCTCGGCGGGTTTCACTTTCAAGTCCGGTGACGACGAAGATCACCCGGCGATCCCCCTGTTTGGCCGACCCCACCAGACCATAGCCCGCCTCGGCGGTATGTCCGGTCTTCAACCCATCGGCCCCGATATCAAGGCGCAGTAGTGGATTACGGTTGCGTGTATTTGATGGCGCCCGTCCGTCAAAAGTGTATTCGGTTTCGGCGAACAAGGGGTAGTACTCGGGGAAGTCGGCAATCAGCCGACTGGCGAGAATGGCCAGGTCATGGACCGACATCAGGTGCCCCGCCGCTGGCCAGCCGTTGGAATTGGCGAAGGTTGATTGGGTCATGCCCATTAGCTCGGCACGCTTGGTCATGAAACGAGCAAACCCGGCCTCGGTGCCGTCAGGACTAAGCGCCTCAGCGATCACCGCACAGGCGTCATTGCCGCTCAACACGATGATGCCCCGCAACAAGTCTTCAACCCGAACCCGGTCGGTCGTGTTTAGGAACATGGTCGAGCCGCCATAACTCATCGCGTGCTGCGACACCGGCAGGCGTTCGTCTAGGGAGAGGCGCCCGTCTCGCAGAGCCTCAAAAGCGACATAGAGCGTCATCAGCTTTGACATGGACGCAGGCGGTAGCGCCTCGTCGGCGTTCTTGGCCAACAGCACGGTTGCCGTGCTCTGATCCAGCACATAGGCCGCGCGGGCGGACGTATCGAATGCGTTTGCCGGTATGGCGGTCAGCGCAACTACAAACGCCAGGGTTGCGTAACGAAACGAGTTCAACACCAGAATGAACCTCCGTTCTACTTTTTGACCGCATAGGCATCGGAGAACCCGGTGGACTTGACCTGATCCAACAATGCGGTGCGCTCGGATTTGGATTGGGCAGGGCCAACAACGACACGCCAGAATGGTTTGCCATTCGTGGTTTCCTGCCGGACTGTCGGCACCATGCCCGCCGCACGCATCTGGTCTGCGGCGCGATTGGCATTCTCCTCGACACTGAAGATACCGATCTGGATATAGGGTTTGTCGAGGCTCGAAGTCTTTGGCTTGGGTGTCTCGGATGGTGCGGGCGTAGCAGGCTGCTGTGCTGTCGGTGCAGAAGCTTCGATCGCGGCAGCGGCGCCGGCGACCGGGTCAAGCGGCGTTTCCGAAACCTCCGGCGATTCTTCAAGCGATGCGGTGTCAGCCGTTGCTGCGTCAATCGCGGGCTCTTCCTGAACTTCTTCGCGGCGCAAGGCTGTCACGTTTAGCTGTACCGGGGCGCCGGCGAGCATCCCAAGGGCTGCCGCGGCGTCGGAAGAGGCTTGGATTCTCGGTCCGGGGATGTCGCGCTCACGCCGAAACAGGGCGCCGATTACGAATTTGTCGTTGCTGGCGTTCCGAATGATAACGCGTTCGGGCTCCTTGACATCCGGATGCGCGACCCACACGCCGCCCAGGGACGGGCGACCATCCCAAAGCCCGGCCTCGGTCACCTGGAACACATCCGGCGCCTCAACATCGCGTTCAACCAGCTTGGTGCTGCGTGCCTCGGTTGTGGCCTCTGTTTCCTTCGGCTGAAAAAAAGGCACACCTGCACCTTCTTCGCATGCTGCCAGAAAGGCAAGGCTGAAACCCAGAGCGAGAATCCGAATACGGGGGCCTGCCTTCGCCATTTCAACGTGCATGTCGATTACATCCTTGCCTGTTTCAGGACAATTCTCGTCCCGGTGCCGGTTTGCCGGTCATTGCGCTACTGCGGGGCGAGGCCCCGCGTCGCGCGAATCATAACCTGCGGGCCTTGCCTTTGAAAGCCCGCAGCAGCGCGCTCGGCAAGTTTTCACTATTAGAGGGGCTTGCCTCTGCTTTTCGGAGATCTTAGACGTCAACTTTACGGGGAGGTGGCAGAGCGGTCGAATGCGGCGGTCTTGAAAACCGTTGATGGTGAGAGCCATCCCAGGGTTCGAATCCCTGTCTCCCCGCCAGCCACCTTCGGGTACTCCCCCTACAACGAAGTAGATGCGATTTCTGCCGGGTATTCCGGGCGGTTGCGCGGTGTGTTGGCCTACAGAGACGTATTGGAGCGCTGCGGAAGAGCGGGATTTCGGGCGCAGTCTCTGCGGGCCATTTGGGCGGTGCGGTTTTTCGTTTCGGGGAGCGATTAACAGGGAATTTACAGGGAAAAACGCAACGGGCGGCGCCGCGCCGCTCTTGCGGCGACACGCGTGAATGCGATCGGGCCGATCTCTGGCGCAGAGACCGGCCCGGGAGTTGAGCGATTGAAGGGGCATCAGGCCTTGGGCAGACCGTAGAGTTGTTCCTGCTCCGCCCAATTGAGGGGAATCGGATTGGAGAGGAGGCGCCGGGCGGTCATCTCGGGCGGCAGGGTTCCGGCGAGAATGGCGGCCTGAAGCCGGGGCGACAGGAAGGCCAGTTGCGAGCGGGTGCGGACGAAAGATTCGGATTGACCGCTCTTGTTGATGACCCCAGACATCGGGATACCGCCGCGCAGGTCACGGGTCCAGTCATGCGCCTGGGCGAGGTTCCTCAGCAGCACCGGGTCAGGCATGGGCGCGCGCGTGCCGGTCACGATCCGGGTTTCGACGCCGCGGCGGCGCAGGGTAAGCGGCAGTATGAAGGAGAGCACCTCCGGCGCGAAGGTGTCAGCGGAAAGGCTTAGGCAGTTTGCTATCGCCAATGGATCGCAGGTGAGAGTGAGGGAGGAACGTGCAAGACGGGCCTCCATTATCAGCGGAGCGGCCTCCGCCGGGCGGGCGCGGAGCGCCTTGCTCAAGGTCTCGACCCGCGCCAGAAGAGCATCGGCATCGCTTGCATCCGGGATGGCAAGCAGACGGTGCGACTTGACCATCGCCTCGAGGTGCTCCGCGAGACCGACGGCCACGACCCGCTCGAACGCGGCCGCGGGCAGGCGCCAACCGGACGGATCGGGACCACCGGCGATCAGGCGATTGGAGACATAGTAGCGGTGACACCGTCCGGCCTTCACCGTGTGAGTCGGCGTAAGGCGGTCGCCGGTGTCTTCCCGGAGCTTTCCGGTGAGGGCCGCGTTGGCGGCGGTGCCGTTTTGCAACGTCTTGCTCCCTCGACCACGCCGCGCGGCGGCATCGAGCCGGGCTTGGACCCGGGCCCAGAGATCGGGGTCGAGGATCGGGTCATGCATGCCCGGCCAGACCTTATCCTTGTGGCGGATCTGCCCGATGTAGACCGGGTTGCGCAGCAGGTGCTGGATCTGTCCGTTGCTGAGCCGGGAGCCACCGCTGGTTTGACCGGCCTTGTTGGTGCGGAGCTTTGAGCGCAGGCCAAGCCGGTCCGCTTCGCGGGCCACGGCCCCAAGCGCGCCGAGATCGTCATAGAGCTTGAACAGGGTGGTCACCGTTTCTGCTTCCGGGGGGTTGATCACGAGGGTGCGTTTCTCCGGGTCGGGGTGGCGGTCATAGCCCAATGGCAGGTTGCCCCCCATCCAGAAGCCCTTCTTCTTGGAGGCGGTGATCTTGTCGCGGATCCGCTCGGCGGTGACCTCACGCTCGAACTGGGCGAAGGACAGAAGCACGTTGAGGGTTAAACGCCCCATGGACGAGGAGGTGTTGAAGGCCTGGGTGACCGAGACGAAGGAGCAGCCTGCGACCTCGAACCGGTCGACCAGCCTGGCAAAATCCATCAGCGACCGGGTCAGGCGATCGATCTTGTAGACCACGATCATGTCGACCCGTCCGGCTTCGACGTGATCGAGCAGGCGCTGCAGGGCAGGACGTTCGAGCATGCCGCCCGAGAGGCCACCATCATCGTAGCGGGCAGGGACAAGCTTCCAGCCTTCGTGTTTCTGGCTGGCGATGTAGGCAGCACAGGCCTCATGCTGGGCGTCGAGCGAGTTGAACGCCTGTTCGAGTCCCTCCTCGGAGGACTTGCGGGTGTAGACCGCGCAGCGGATGGTCTTCTGCCCGGACTTCATCGTTTGGCGCCTTTGCCATTGGTGCCCCGACGGGCGCTCGGTGTCTCCGAGGCGGTGGTGAGCCCGAAAAAGCGCGGCCCGGACCAGCGTGCGCCGGTGATGGCGCGGGCGACCGCGGAGAGCGAGGGATAGGTCTTGCCCTGCCAGAGGCAACCCGCCTCGAGAATATCCACCACATGGGTGACACCGTTCCACTCCCGCAGCAGCCGACCACCGGGGCGCAGCGCAGGCGTCACCTTACGCGTCTCGCCGGCCGCTTCCCGGGCAATCCGCTCGACCAGGTCCTTGGGCAGGCCACCCTGCTGCCGGGCCTGCACCTCGAAGGCGAGGAAGCGCCGCAGAAAGACCTGGCTCAGGCCCTTGGGAGGCGGGGCCGCGAAGATATCACGCCAGTGATCGAGCAGGGTCTCGCGACCCGCGGTCTCGAGCGTGGCAAGCGATGGCAGGGGGATCGGGTGCGCCTTGCCTGTTTCCGTGCGCGCGACGTTGGTAAGGTCTTTCATCGATGGTCTCTCCTTCTTGTTGGGCAGATCCGTTGGGATCAGCCGGTACCGGGAGAGGCCCGGGCTCGGCCGGGCATGGGGCCAGTGACGCTCTGTCGGGCGGCGAAGTCCAGTGCTTTCTGGTCGAAAATTTCGACAGTATTTCATCAAGATTTTGTCAAGTTGATGATACTAAGTATTTGAAATAATGTTTAAAAGTATGTTTATCTGCCTCGGGAGCTCACTCAGTATTTTTCTTGGGTGCTGGCGATGATTCCTTTCGGGAAAACCCGCCGATCCCAGATCGCCGAGCCGCTGCTGCCTTGGGCTCTCGACTGCAGACACGCCGTTAACCGAGGACGGCTGTCTGTTCCCGGGATGGTCATGATCCATCCCCGTTATAGGAGCATGCTGAGCCATGACGGCCCAGATCGAACACCTCCCGATCGCGTCCCTGACGCCGTGGAAGCGCAATGCGCGCAAACACCCCAAGAAACAGATCCTGCAAATTGCAGCGAGCATCGAGGCCTTCGGCTTCAACACGCCAGTGCTGATCGATGCGCAGGATCGCATCCTGGCCGGTCACGGCCGGGTTGCGGCGGCCCGCCACCTGGGACGGGACACGGTTCCCTGTCTGCGGCTTGAACATATGAGCGAGGAGGAGGCGCGGGCCTTCGTCTTCGCCGACAACCAGTTGGCGCTGAATGCGGGTTGGGACGAGGACCTGCTGGCCGAGGAACTTGAAGCCTTGCTGGCCTCACCCGATCTCAGCTTCGATATCGAGGCAATCGGTTTCTCGATCCCGGAACTGGACATGATCATCGACGGGGCGGCGCCAGTGGAACCGAACGATCCTGCCGACGACCTCGTGCCCAATGACGTGCCGTCGCGCTGTCGCCCGGGAGATATCTGGCAACTGGGAGAGCACCGCCTGATTTGCGGCGATGCGCTTGATCCCGCAGGGGCCGGGAGCCTGATGGACGGCGAGAAAGCCCGGATGGTCTTCACCGATCCGCCCTACAACGTGCCGATCGCTGGTCATGCGGGCAATTCCGGTCGCACCCGGCACCGGGAGTTTGCGATGGCCGCGGACGAGATGAGCCCGGAAGCATTCACCACTTTCCTTGCGGGGGCGTTCCACAACTTCGCCGGACACAGCCTGGATGGGTCCATCCACTTCATCTGCATGGACTGGCGTCACCTGGGCGAGGTGCAAGCGGCGGGAGGACAGGTCTATTCCGAGCTGAAGAACCTGATCGTCTGGGTCAAGGACAATGGCGGCATGGGCACGTTCTACCGCTCGCGCCACGAGATGATCCTGGCGTTCAAGCACGGCACGGCGCCGCATGTGAACAGCTTCGAGTTGGGGCAGCACGGCCGGTACCGCACCAATGTCTGGGAATATCGCGGGGTGAACACGCGCAAGGCTGGGCGAATGGACGAGCTTGCCCTGCATCCGACGGTGAAGCCGGTGCAGATGATCGCGGATGCGATCCGGGATGTCTCGGGCCGGGGCGAGATCGTGCTCGATCTGTTTGGTGGCTCGGGCTCGACGTTGATCGCGGCGGAAAAGACCGGCCGACGGGCCCGGCTCTGCGAGATTGATCCCGTCTATTGTGATCGGATCCTCGCGCGGTGGGAGACCTATGCCAAGGACAGGGCCGTTCGTCTGTTCCCTGGGCGGGACAGCGAGGCTCAGGCAGTGGAGGCCGCAGAATGAGCAAGGATGATGACAAGCCCCCGTTCCTGCCGTCGCCGCATTACGAGGTCGGCTATGGCAAGCCTCCGCGGGACAAGCGGTTCCGCAAGGGTCAGTCCGGCAACCCAAAAGGCAGGCCGGTGGGGGCCTTCAGCCGCCGTTATACCGGGGCGGAAGAACGGACGTTTGATGCCTTTCGAAAGTTGTCTGCACAAACGATCACGGTCCGGGATGGGGGCGCGGTGGTAACGATGACGATGTCGGAAGCGGTAGTCAAAACCCTTATCTTGAAGGCGATCCAGGGCAGCGCCCGACACGCTGAACTGTTGTTCAGGTACATGGCTATTATTGAAAAACGGGACCGTGAGTTGTTTGAGCAAATTCAACAAACCTTCATCGAGTACAAGGTTGGCGGTGAGAAAGAACTCGCAAGGCGTGAACGCCTTGGGATCACAAATCTTCCTGACCTGGTCCCACACCCAGACGATATCGAGATCGATTTTGAGACTGGGGTCGTCAGTCTAAATGGCCCGATGACCGAGAAGGAGAAGGCTGAGCGCGACCGGCTACGTGAAGACCTGGAACAATGGTTTGAGGACCGGATGAGCGAAGTCGATACTCTCGAAGCAGGGACAGAGGACGAAAAAACGCGACTGATTGCTCAGGAGCTTCGCCGGGGGATCACCGAGAAATATAACGAGGCACGCGCCACCTTGGGCTTGGAGCCCCCATTGTCGGGCCGGACTTGATCGGATCGGTCCTTCTCAGAATGCCTCACAGAGCCGTTCGGCCTTCACTTCGATGCGATCCGCCCAGGCCAAACGCTGCCACCATTGCACCGGAATTGCGGCAGCGCCGTAAAGCGCGCCGGCCAACTGCCCTGCGATGGCGGCGGTGGTGTCGGCATCCTCGCCGAGATTGGCCGCCCGCAGCACCGCCGATGCGAAGTCGCCCGAGGCCCCAATGCTCCAGAGGGAGGCCTCGAGCGAATGGGCGACATAGCCTGTGGCCCGGATCGCATGGCGCGGCTTGCTGCGCCAGCTGCCTGCCATGATCCCGTCGATCACGCCGGTATATCCGCCGGGGCGGTTGCGCAGAACGGCGCTGCGGGGCTGGCCCTCGATCGCGTCGGCGAGCAGCTCCGCCCATGTCACGCAGGCATCCACCGCTTCAGGCGCTGCGTGGGTGGTCCGGCTCTGCCGGGCCGCGACATCGCGCAGGCGCGCCCGGTCGCGCCAATGCCGGATCGCGGCCGGGGCGAGGCGCATCAGGCTGCCATTGCCCGCACTCATGGGGTCCGTGGATCCCGCCATCGGGTCGCCGCTGCGCTTCCAGCGCGCCAGCGCCTGCCGCGTGGTCATGCCGATGTCAAAGCAGTGGCCGGTGCAGGAATAAGTGCCCTTCTCGTGCCAGTCGACGAAGCGCTGCATCAGGTCTCGTTCATCGAGGACCGGCGCCTCGACGAGGCTGTCTGCGAGCGCCAGTGCCATGGCCGTGTCATCAGTCCATTCCCCCGGTTTCAATCCGAAGGGCCCTCCACCCACCATATCCGTCAGCGGGGCATAGCTGTCCCGGCTACGAAACTCGAGGGTGGTACCGATGGCATCTCCAACCGCAAGACCGAGCAGGGCACCCACTGCCCGGTCACGGATCGCTGCCTCGGTCGTGGCGGGTGTTGCCTCGGGCAAAGGGGTGAGCGTGCGGACGTATCTCTCCTGCTCAACTGTTTCGATCGCTCCGGGCCGAGCCGCACGCACCGCGTCAATGGCCGCCTGCGGCGCATGTCCCAGTTCAACCATCAGCCGCGCCACAATGGTGCCGGCCCGGCCAAGCCCGCCTTTGCAGTGCACGAGAACGTCGAAGCCGCAGCGCAGGCGACCAAGCAGGTCGGGACCACAGTCGGTCCAGGCTCTTTCGAAACTAGGGCCCGGCACCGAGACATCCGGGATTGGCAAGTGCATCCAGTCCATGTGCCGTTTGCGCACGGCATCGCCCATTCCCTGGATCTGAAGGGTCTCGAGTTCATGATCCTCGATCAGGGTCACGACCACGACCGCGCCCCAATCACGAACCGCATCGAGATCGAGCCCAAGATCGCGGTTCCAACTGCCGGTCATCGCACCGGCCTGCACCTTGCCGGGGCAGAAAGTAATTCCGATCCGCCCCATCCCTGTACCGGGGCAAAGCGTGGCGATCTGAAGCGGATGGGTCAGGCTGGTGCGCATCGCAAGAATTCCTCTCAAAGCGGCTTGGCCGCGAAAGGCGGGAAGTCCTTCTCACCCAATTCGCGGCAGCACAGCAATGCTCCGAAACAAAGGGAATGCAAGGGGTTAGGACAGCTTTGCAGAGCTCTTAGGATTCCGTAAACCGTCCCTCGATTTCGAATCCGTTTCTGTCCGCCACTTGCCCTCACCAACTGTTTCTCCGCTCACTGTCATCTCCGGAATTTCTTTTTGTTTTAGAGGGTTGTAGCAATTGAGCTATTCACCTCGGTCGGCGGAAAAGGGTCGGAAACCGTTCTCTCAGGCCAAAATTCTCTGAACCTGATGACTGTGCTGATTTGGTGAATTGCTTGCAAACCACTGTAAGCATTAAAGAAACTTTCAGCGCAGCCTGAACACTTCGATGCCAGTGGCGCTCGACGAAAAGGAACATAAATCGAACGTTCGCCACACTCCACGAGCGCGGATGAACTTTGCGGTCGGCGCCATGCATGACGAACCTCATCCGGAAGCCGCCATTCAACGCAGCCGGCCCGAGCGGCCGGGTTGCGGACGAAGTGACCACTGATCAACGAGTGCTGAACGGAAGGTTTTTGTACAAAACGTCGCCGCGTGGAGCCCTTTGTCGCAGGAGCATTAAGATTTAGGGCAACAACAGGTGGAGCTGAGTAGGTAGAAGTCTCAATGGCCACGTGTTGCCGCCACAAAACGTTTTCCGGAGTCGGATGCCAAAGTATACATTCCGCCACGAATCTCTTTTGCGATAGTAACAGACTGCGTGCGGAAGATGTCGTGGGCTGCATTGAGATCGCCACTGGTCAGCGCTTCAACGATCGCGTCTCCGGCCAAGATGAGGTCGGAAAATCGTGCTACTTCCGCTATGAACCGGTCCCTGTCGGAATCTGCCATCATCTCTTGCCGGTTCGCCGCCGCAATCAGCCGGGCCATCTGGCCTTTATAGTGCGGCATCCATTCGTTGAGTTTGTAGGCGTCTGAACGATAGGCTCCGTCGTCCTGCTCGCGTTCCGCGTAGCCTTCCAAGATGGCAAGAGCCTGCATCTGGAGGAGTTCAGCAACCTTGTAGTCAAGGTCGTTGTAGAAGCTGGAAATGGCGTATTCCGTGGCCATTGTCGTGATCCGGTCCTTTTGCGATTGCTCCTGCGCAGGCAGGGTTGCAGGCAATATGGCAAATGCGACTATCAACGGGACCGCGAAACGCATTTTTTTCGAACGGGTCATGTCTACCTCCTTTTTGTGACGGCCCATGGCTATCGCCTTGCTGAAAAAAAGACTTGGACGAAACCTAATATTTTCCTGATGATAATTTGGTGGAAGAAAAAAAGGGCACGATTTTCGGAACAAAGCGCATGGCGGATAAAACCGAAGCAACCAAATACGGCGCGAAGCCGTTCAAGCTCGGCAACTGGTATGTGGAACCGTCCAAATTGTGCATCTCACAAGGTAGAGTTCAAAAACGCCTGGAACCAAGGGTCATGGCCCTTCTGGTTTCCCTCTCTCGGAGGCCGGATGTGACAAGAGAACGAGCTGAACTCGAAGACGAGGTCTGGCCCGGCGTCACTGTTGGGTACGATGCACTTGCGGGAGCCATCAGCAAACTGCGTGCTGCGCTGGAAGATGACCCGTCCCATCCCACCCATGTCGAGACTGTTCCCAAGATCGGTTATCGCATGATTGCTCTCGTAGCTCCTGCCGAGGTTGATACCCAGAGGATTGCTCCTGGACGCCAAAGAAAGCTCTGGTTGTGGGTTGGGACTCTTGTTGCTCTGATGGGCTTTGGGGGATGGCTTGGCTATTCTTCTGTTCTCGCGCCATTCATTTGGGGAGATGAACAGATCAATGGCAAACCGAGCATCGCGGTTTTGCCTTTTGAAAATTACACGGGCGATCAGAAACAAACGCTCTGGAGTGACGCGCTGGCCGATGAAATCATCGCTGACCTTTCCCAGTTCAGCGACTTTTTCGTAATAGCGCGCAATTCAAGTTTTTCATATCGAGACAAAGCCCAAGACATTCGGGAGGTTGGTCGGGCACTTGGCGCCCGATATGTTGTGGAGGGTGGATTGCGGCACTCTGGGTTGGAATTTGAGATGACCGCGCGGCTGGTCGAAACGGAAACCGGAAGGCATGTTTGGGCAAAGACCTTTTCTGCTCTTCCAGACGGACTCTATCGGCTACCGGCAGAAGTAACCCAAGAGATTGTTTCAACACTCGGTGGGCGTGTCGATTCAAGTGAGCTTGAACGCATATCCTACAGCGACATTGCCAACCCCGAAGCCTACGAACTCGTTCAACTGGGCCGAGCCGAGTGGCTAAAGTGGACTGCCGAAGCCAACGCCAAGGCAGAACAGATGTACAGCCAAGCGATAGAGCTCGATCCAGGCTATGCGAGCGCGTATCGCTCATTGGCATGGGTGCACATCAACGAGCACCGGTATAGCTGGAACAAGCCGCGGGAATCTGCGCTTGCCGCAGCTCACGTAGCCGTGGCCAGAGCAATCGCGCTAGCACCATTTGACTATCGCGTGCTTTGGACAAGGGCGACAGTTCGCATGCGCTCGGGCGATCTTGAGGCAGCGTTGTCAGACTTCCAGCGATCATTGGAGCTCAACCCCAACGCAGCAGACGTTATGGCCGACATGTCAGTGGCGCTTGTCTATGCAGGCGAAACCTCAGAAGCCATCAAGCGACTACATGAGGCAACCCAGCGTAACCCTCTGCATCCATATTGGTATGACTGGAACCTTGCATGGGCCTATTATTTTGCGAACGATCCCGCCGCTGGCCTCACGGCTTTCGAACGGCTGACCTACATACCCGACCGTGCCCTTCTGACGCGTGCGGTGATTTACCAGCGCCTTGGACGTACCGCCGAAGCGCGGTCGGACGTGAGACGTTACATGGCGAAATCGCCTGCACACACTCTGAGCGACGAGGCTGAGGCTTTATCCCCAATGCGTGATTCTGCGTTGCACTCAATGTGGCTAGATGACTTACGAGCCGCTGGGATGCCGGACTGAAATCGAATGCGATGCTCTGCCGCGAGATCGGCGGATCAGACAGTGATCAGAAAACTTGGTTTGGGAACTGCGGCAATGCGTGCATGACGGTCGTTCATGCAGAGTGCAGCATTCTCGTTAGGGGCTCGGAGCCGCCGCTCCCGCCAGAGGTGATCGCAGTCCGGTTTGAAATGGCGGACGACCGCTGCCGCCCGCCACTTCCTCAGATTTCGATTTTCTCTGCGATGCTCAGCGCGTCGTCGAGTTCGACGCCGAGGTACCTGACCGTGCTGTCCACCTTGGTGTGACCGAGCAGAAGCTGGACCGCGCGCAAGTTACCTGTCTTCCGGTAGATCAACGCGGCCTTTGTCCTCCGCAGGGAATGCGTCCCATAGGCATTTGGATCGAGACCGATCGCAGACACCCAGTCCCTCACAAGACGGGCGTACTGTCGAGTGGAGAGATGGGGCGAGCCGTGGAACCTGCTCGGAAACAGGACGCCGCAACCGATCATCGGGGGCGACATGACCCATTCAAGAACCGAGCTTCGCGTATTCTCGGAGACTTCGAACTGAACGGGCCTGCCCGTCTTACTCTGTATGACCGACACGCGGTCGCGGACTGAGCCGCCAACGACGAGGTCACTGACGCGCAGACGAACGAGGTCACACCCGCGGAGCTTGCTGTCGATAGCAAGGTTGAACAGCGCCACGTCCCGTAGGTTATTGGCAAGTTCAAGCCTGGCTCGAATGGCCCAAACCTGTTTGGGCAGGAGCGGTCGCTTCTGGCCGATAAGTCGGCCCTTGTTCCATGCCGGACGTACGGGTCGCGTTGCCGGGAGCTGGATTCTGGACATGATGGGGTCTCCATCCAGCCCTCCCGCTCCTGGCGTCAGCACCGCGCCGACGTCGACAATCTACCGTCTCTCGACCAAGGACCGCTTTGGGAACCAAAGGCTCGACCAGCATTTCTGCGGCGCAGTAGTCCGCTTCGAGCCCTTAGCTGCCGATCGAGAGTGACGCGGGATCCGGTTCGAAAGGTCGAAAGCAGTCGTTCGCTGCGTAAGCGAGCGGCCCGGCTCGCAACGCGCAAAGCGCAAAGCGCAAAGCGGACCACAAGAGACGCGCATGCCCTGTCAAGCGCAACGCATGAGTATTCGCTCGGCGCATGTCTCGACGCCGGCGGGAGGTGACGACATCTTTTCGACCATCTGCTATCGTTGCGTCGACGTTGATGCTCGGGTGTTTTCTAGATGTCCATCGCCGAATGGCTCGAAGAGCTTGGTCTGGATAGGTACGTCGCGGTCTTCGAGGAGAACGCGATCGATATGGAGACATTGCCCGAACTGACCGACGCAGACCTCACGTTGATCGGCGTTTTGCTCGGCCATCGAAAGAAAATCCTTAAAGCGATCAGCAAATCTGGACCAGTATCGGCCGTGGCCATGCCCGCGCCAGCCGACACAGTCACAGGCCAAAGGCGGCAGGTGACGGTTCTGTTCGCCGATCTGACGGGCTACACGCGGCTCTCGGCACGCCTCGATCCGGAGGAGACGCACAGGCTCCTGAACAGCTACTTTGCCGCCGCGGACGCGATCATCGAGAGCTATGGCGGGCGGGTCGACAAGCATATCGGCGATTGTGTCATGGCCGTATTCGGTGCGCCGGTGGCCCATTCTGACGATCCGGAGCGGGCCCTGCGTGCTGCGTCCGAAATTCACGACGCAATGCGCGACCTGACAGCCCGACTGAGTGTCGATCTCAGCGCCCATATCGGGATTGCGTCTGGCCAGGTCGTCGCCAGCCGGACCGGCAGCGAGCATCATGTCGAGTACACAGTGACCGGCGATACCGTGAACCTGGCCTCACGTCTGGACGACATGGCGGGGCCGGAACAGACTTTGGTTTCAGAAGCGGTCTACCGAGTGGTCTCGCGGATCGCTGATTTTTCGCCCTGCGGCGAGGCATCGGTGCAGGGGCTGGATGCGGCGGTGCCGATCTGGGCGTTCGAGTGTTTTCGCGAGGCTGCGCTAACGGATCAGGCCGCAGTCTTTGTTGGCCGCACCGCAGAACTGCGCCAGCTCGCCTCAATCGCCGAGAGTGTTCGAGCCGAGCGTTCCGGACACATCGTATTGTTGCGCGGCGAGGCCGGGATCGGCAAGACGCGCCTGACCGGTGAATTCATCGGAATCGCCGGATCGCAGGGTTTCGCGGCGCACCGCGTGCACATTGTCGATTTCGGCGCGGCCCGCGGCCCGCGCGTTCTGCACGACCTGGTCTCGACCCTGCTGGATCTCCCGCTCCGGGCAGAAACGGCAGAACGTAACGCGGCTGTTTGCCGGCTTCTCGCGGATGGGATCGTTGCCGAGGGGAATGCCGTCTTCCTCAACGACCTGCTAAATTTGCCGCAGCCTGATCACCTGCAGCGCGGCTATGCCATGATGCAGAGCGAGGAGCGTCTCGCTGGCATCGGCGCAACGCTCGGTGCGCTGGTCGCAGCGCTGGCGGCAGCGACGCCGCGGCTGATTGTGATTGAAGACATCCACTGGGCGGAACCGGCGACGCTCGACGTGCTCTCGGGACTGGCAGCGGACCTGCCCGACGTTTCCGCAGTTCTGCTGCTGACCAGCCGGGTCGAGGGATGGACCCTGTCCCACGATTTCGCCGCGCCCTTCCGGGGCTGCCCGATCACGACCATCGAGTTGCAGCCACTGCGCGAGACCGAGGCGCTTCGCCTGGCCGAAACCCTTGCCGAGGGGATTTCGCTTGACCTTGGGCGGCTGATCGAGCGGGCCGACGGGAATCCGCTGTTCCTCGAACAGATGATGCGCAATTTGTCCGACGACCGGAGCACTGAATTGCCGGACACGATCCACGGCCTGGTGCTGGCGCGGATCGACCGGCTTCCGGTTAGCGATCGCGAGGCGATCATGGCGGCATCGGTCCTCGGCAATCGCTTTGATCTGCCAGCGCTGCGCGATCTGACAGGAAAACCTGCCTACGATTGCGAAACGCTCATCCAGCATCGGCTTGTCCGGATCGAAGGCGAGGAACATGTCTTTGCTCACTCTCTGATCCGAGAAGGAGTGCATGCATCGATCCTGCGCGATCGGCGTCACGAGCTACATCTGGTGGCGGCCGAGCACTATCGGGACCGCAACCTGATGCTGCATGCGCAGCATCTCGACCGCGCAGGTGCACCAGGGGCCGCGGCCGCCGCATTGGCGGCGGCGCGGGACCAGGCGGCCCGGGTCCGTTACGAGACTGCCCTGCAGCTTGCGACGCGCGGCAGCGAGATCGCATCGGGCCCAGAACTGTACGATCTGCAGATGCTGCTGGGCGATCTATCGAGGCGCCTCGGCAAGACCGACAGGATGATCGAAGCCTATCGCGCCGCCAATGCTGCCACAGATGACGGGGCAGAACGGTGCAGGGCGCTGATCGGGGTCGCCGAGGCGCAACGCGTCGCTGAGGCCTATGACGACGTGCTCGACACGCTTTCAAACGCACTTCGCGAGGCAGACGACGCGCCTCTTCTGAGTGAGCGCGCCCGGATCTGCCAACTTCAGGCAGGCGTGCATTTCGTGCGCGGCGACACCGCGGCCGGCCTTGCCGAGAACCGCCGATCACTGGATCTCGCCCGGCAAGCGGGGTCCCGGGAACTGGAGGCACAGGCGCAAGGCAATCTGGGTGACGCCGAGTTTGCCGCAGCGCAGATGATCTCGGCCCACGCACGGTTCGATGAGTGTGTTTCGCTTGGCCGTGAGCATGGCCTCGACGACGCTATTGCAGCAAATCTTGCGATGCGCGGTCAGACGTTGCTCTATCTCTGCCGTACAGGGGAGGCCCTCGCGGACTGCGAGGAAGCGCTGCAGCTGGCAAGATCGCACTTCAATCCGCGCGCCGAGGTTGTTGCCTTGTTGGTCGGTATCTACACGCTGGAACTCTTTGACTTCGCGGCAACCAGGGACTGGGCGCTGACCAGCATCGATGCCGCAAGACGAATCGGCTCGGTAAATTTCGAGAATATTGGCCGCGAGTATCTCGGCCGCGCCACTGCGCTCGAGGGCGACCATGCTAAGGCAGAGCGCCTGGTCGCGAGCGCGGTCGAGGTATTTCGGCAATCGGAGTCCAGCATGCGCTTCCTCGGCGGGCGGGCGCTTGGCAGCCTCGCGCTCGTCACCCGCGACGGTGACCGTCGGCGAGAGTTTCTGGCGGAGGGAGAGGAACTCATCGCGCAAGGCGTCGGTGCGCACAATCTGCTCTGGTTCTACCGCGACGCCATCGAGGTGTCCCTCGATCTCGGGGATTGGGACGAAGCCGACCGGTACGCCGAACAGCTAGAGAAAAACACCAGCGGCGAGCCGCTGCCGTGGAGCCGGTTCTTCTGCGAACGTGGCCGCGCGCTCGCCCGCAACGGGTGCGGTGAGGATGTGAAGGCACGCCTGCAGGCGATACGTGCCGAGGCGCTCGCCATAGGATTTACCCATGCCGTCGCACGGATCGATGCAGCCCTCTAAAACGCAGCCTTCCACTGCTCGGTATCGACGAACCAGCGTTCCTCGATCACCAGACCGTCGGCGCCGAACCTGAACAAAACCGCACATTGCGAGCCGCCCGGCAGCTTGTCCGTGGTGAACTCCACGATGTTCACGATCTCGTTGTCACCGGGGCAATAGCGCAAATCCTTGATGTCAAAGCCGGGCGGCAGGGCCTCCCCGATGCCGTCCAATGCTGCCCTGAATGCGGTGCGGCCCATCAGGACATCGTCCTGGCCGGGCAGCACGAAGATCATGTCTTCCGCGTAAAAACCGGCAAGCTTGTCCATGTCTCCATCCGCAAGCGCCGCCCAGGAAGCCTTCAGGTCTTCCAGCTGTTTATCTGCCGACATTGGAATGCTCCCTCTCTCAGAATCGATCTCCGATCGCGAATGCTATCACGGTCAGGCTCGGCACAGATATGGAAGAGATGATTGCGCGCCATCAAAGGTGACGCTCGCGGGTCGCTGCAAAGCTTTCGAATACCTGGCTTCGGCCAAACTGCGCAGGGAACGTCTGATCCATCTTCATGTCGGAGATCAATTGGCAATCATTGGCGATGCGAACGCAGAGCCGCGCCGTCGCGTCATCCGCCTGCGCCTCGGCGGCGCGGCGGCCGAGGTCCATGCACGTCGTCACCAGCGATATGTCGGGCGGTGTCAGAAGGAATCCGGTTGAGGCGGGCAGGGCGGTCTCGTAGCTTCTCGGCATGCCGAAACGTGATCCGTTCAAATACTTCCATAGCAGCCCAGAGATCATTCGTCTGGCGGTGATGCTGTACGTCAGATTTCCGCTGTCACTGCGCAATGTTGAGGATCTGCTTCACGAGCGCGGTATCGATGTCAGCCACGAAACGATTCGGTTCTGGTGGCAAAGGTTTGGTCCGATGTTTGCGTCCGAGATCCGCAAGAAACGCGTTGAGCGGATGCGCGCCTGGCCGCAATGGCGGTGGCATCTGGATGAGATGTTCGTGAAGCTCAATGGGGAACGTCATTACCTGTGGCGGGCCGTCGATCATGAGGGCGAGGTGCTGGAAAGCTTCGTGACGAAGACGCGGGACAAGAAGGCGGCATTGAAATTCCTGAAGAAAACGATGAAGTGCCATGGACGGCCGCATATCTTGGTGACTGACCAGCTCCGGTCCTACGGCGCGGCGATGAACGACATCGGCAACGCCGATCGACAGGAAATCGACCGCTGGATGAATAATCGAGCGGAGAATTCACACCTGTCATTCCGACGACGAGAGCGGGCGATGCTCCGTTTTCGCAGGATGCGAAGTCTGCAGAAATTTGCTTCCGTCCACGCCTCTGTCTGCAACCATTTCAACTCGGAGCGTAGCCTCACCAGCCGACAGAATTTCAAGCTCAACCGCGCCGCTGCTCTCGCCGAGTGGCGCAGTCTCTGCGCGGCCTAAAAGGCAGTCATCCTGCCCTTTCGGAGACGAGTTCGAATTCGTCGTCAGCACCTTTCTGACAACACCCTCCGTTCCGCAATATGCCTAAACTGTCCCATGGGCGCTGACGTAAGACAATTCGCCCAGAACCAACTCGCGCTTGAGTTCCAGAGAAAGCACGAAGAAGAAAAGGGTCATCAGACCGTCGTTGATCCAGTGCCGCAGAGAGCGGGTGAAATCCAACGAGCCGAATGTGAGACCGATGGGGGTCTCCCAGAAACGAAGAAAGCCTTCTTGCCACGGCGAGTTGGCCAGCCCCAAAGCCAGCATAACAGCCGCTAGCAGGAGACCACCAGCTGCCGCTTCGATCTTCAGGAAGCGTGCGAATGGTTTCGTTATGCTGTCGGCGGCCTCATGGGGCAGGCCTTGATGAGAATCGATCACGGGAGAAGTATACCTTTTCGGGTCGAGAGAGGCTGTGCCATCGCAACGCGGCTGAGCTGACCACCAGAAGCAGTTGCCGGCGCCTCAGCCGCGTCCGGGACGGCTCAGGCGGCAAGCGTCCGGGCCTCCGCGAATGAAAGAAGTTTCCGGTGCTTCTCGTCCCATAGGTGCAGTCGTGCGCAATGGAAGCTTTCCCAAAGTGTAATGTGCCTCGTCTGTGCCAGGATCGCGTGATCCGCGATCACCTCGGGCAAGCGGTAGAATGGGATCCGGCTGGCCAAGTGATGCACGTGGTGGACGCCGATATTGCCCGTGATCCATCGCAAGATTCTGGGAAGGTCGTAGTACGAACTGCCGTGAAGGGCTGCCTCGTGGATGTTCCAGGAATCCTCGTGCTGCCAGCTGGTTTCTTCGAACTGGTGCTGGACGTAGAAGAACCACATGCCGGCGATAGCGGCCAGAAACATCGTGGGCAGGAACACGAACAGCAGCACGTCCCAGCCGCCCAGCCAGACAACAGTAGTCAAGATGAGGGCAATGGCTGCATTCGTCGCCATCGCGCTCATCCAATAGCGCCAACCGGATCGCATCAGGTGAACGGGCAGCCGGTTCTGAAAGAAGAAGGTATAGAACGGCACCACCGCGAACAGAAAGATTGGATTGCGGATAGTTCGATAGAGGGCCTGGCCAAGCCATCCTTTCTGCTGATACTCAGTCACCGTCAGGGTCGGGATGTCTCCGACACCCCTCCGGTCGAGATTGCCGGCCGAGGCATGATGAATCGCATGAGTCCGTCGCCAGACGTCGTAGGGTGTGAGTGTGACGACACCAAGCACCCGGCCGATCCAGTCGCAAAGGCGCCGGTCGCGGAACAGGGATCCGTGCCCGCAATCGTGCTGAATAATGAACAGACGGACGAGGAAAGCAGCATTCGCCAAGGCCAGAGCTAGGGCGATGGCGGTGCTGATCGTCAGCATCCACCAGGCCGCTGCCCATAATGCGACGAACGGCACGAGGGTGACTGCAAGTTCGAAAACGCTTCGGGAGGGACGCGGCTGGCGGTATCTCGCCAGCGTCCTCGTCCAGTCCGACGCGCTTAGGTGCGTATTGTCCCGTACTGGAACGTTGATACACGAGGGGATGCCGGCATCCGGGGAGACACCTGCGGATGGACCCTCCGGCGCGTGGGCTTGACCCGGCAATGCGCCCGGACGCCGTTCATCATCCCACTGGGCGGAGCGCACATCGCCATCAAGCCCGTCGTTGCTGGGAGGCATGTCCCGATCGTCGGGCGGTTGAAGCAGCAGGTGGGGCAATGGGGAATTAGATCGGAGGGGCAATCTGGGGTCCTCTTTGGTGGAAAGTGTTCGGGTCAAGGCCTGCGTACGGAGTTTTCACCAGCGATGATTCGGTTGATGAGAGCCGCAACAGCTTGGTGCATTTCCGCGTTCGGGCCGGTGTCGTTCTCGTGGGTTGCCGCGGCATCGCGGAGAACCCCGATGATCTCGTGCTCTGGTAGCAGTTTGCGGTCTTTCATCGCCAGCAGAAGCGCTTCGCAGATCGACAGGGCCGCCATGCCGGCATGATCTGTTTTGTCTGGCAACGTGGGCGCTCCTCGCTGTGAATTGGCGTGCATGACTGTGGCGCGCCAGAGTGGTCCGCTCCTTTCTTGCAGGAAATGTGCTAGGGTGAACTGATCTGAAGCAGTGGCTAGGCCAAATTTTTCGCGACTGCCTCCATCAGAACCTGCTGATACTGCGAGGGCGTACATGACCGGCGAGGCGCACAGCCCCTTCATTCGCAAGCTTTCGGCTTTCGTCGTCTTGTCGGAATCGGAGCTCGCTGTGCTTGCGCGGCTGCACCGACGCCGCCGGACGTTCGCTGCTGGACAGGACATGGTACATCAGGGGCAATCCGCCCAGACGGCTTATATCCTGTCGGCGGGCTGGGTTTGTTCCTACAAGATCCAGCCGGATGGGGCGCGCCAGATCGTCGATTTCCAGGTGCCCGGGGATTTTCTTGGATTGCGCAGCGTGCTGTTACGCACCTCGGACCACAGTTTCGAACCCATTGTTGACATCGAAGCCGTCGAGGTTCTGGCGCATGATCTTCTTGATGCGTTTGCACAGACCCCTCGCCTGGCGACCGCCATTCTCTGGGCTGCGTCAAGGGACGAGGCGATGGTGGTGGAGCACCTTGTCGGGATCGGTCGACGCGATGCAGGCGCCCGAATGGCGCATTTCCTGCTGGAGCTGGGATCGAGGCTTGCGCTGGTCGGCATGGGTAGCAAGAAGGGGTTCGACTGCCCGCTGACGCAGTACCACCTTGCCGATACGCTGGGGTTGAGCGCGGTCCATGTGAACCGTGTCCTGCGGCAGCTTCGCGAACACGCCCTGGTAACCTTTCGGAACGGCCGCGTGTCGTTTCACGACTATGAGGGGCTGGTGAAACTTGCCGAGTTCGATCCTGCATATTTGGACCAGGCCGGGCCGCTCCTGAAATGAGCGGGCCGCCCTCCGCTGCGCGGCAGGCGACCCCGGTGATCACGTCAAATGCTGGAGGTCACGCGAGAGCGTGGGTCGCCGCATCGAGTTCCTTGTTTGTCTCGGCATCGTTCCTGGCCGTGTTTGCCTTGTCGGCGGCCTGGTAGTGCTTGAGCGCCGTGTCCTTCTTCGCGCCAGCGGGCGCCTTATCCAACGCGGCCTTCACGGATGTCATTTTCTCGGCGGTCTTGTTCTGTTCGGGAGTCATTGGAAATGTCCTTTCATGGACGATCCGAGAATAAGAAGCGTGCAGACATGCCGACCTTTCTTGGGATCGGCACGCCCACACGCTTCTCAGGTACTCGGAAAAAAATGCACCGCCAAATATTCGGCGGGCACGTCTCACTTAGACGGTATCACCAGTCCCCTGCACTGACGCAGGTTAGTCCCGGCGCCTGTCGCAGGTCGATTGACGTCATGGCACTCACGTCACTACGGTTTGCTGGTGGGAAACCCTCAGCCATGTGTCATCATCGTATAGGTAGGTTGAGGCGCAGAGCGCCTTGTAGATCGGCACATCGGGTTTCTCTGCCGAGACGCGATAGGTGAGAATGGCGATGTCACGACACCGCATCACGCGCCGTTCGGCCATGACAACGGAGCGCCAGCCGGTCCTTTCACGAAGGTGGGTCCAGATCTGATCGCCCTGGAGGATGCCGGGCGGATAGGGGAAGACCATGACGGCGTTAGTCGCAGTCGTTGCCCGCGCGTTGTCGGCGCCACTGGTCCAGAAGTGTTCCTCCATGTCCCAGAGAACGCCCTGTTCGCGAGGCGATAGCGTGCCGGACTTGTGTGCCGCATGTGCCGGTCTGCCCATGGTAGCGGTTGAGACGGTCATTCGCCTGACCCCGACCCGCCAACCATTAACATCTGAAACAGTACAAAGATGATCGCGAGCACCGCCCAGATCGCTCCGCTTGTGCCTGGCCGGCCGCCGGCCACCGTCGAGGCGGCTCGCTTCAGACTACCTGACGCCCGGTCTTCGGGGAGCAGCTGGCTCAAGTCTCGTGCGACCTTACCGTGATCGCTGGCGAGCGCAGGAACGTCCCGAAACCGGGCAAGCAGCGTTCCCAATCGCGCTCGCGCGGCGTCGCGCCCCAGCGTGACCAGTTCAGCGGTTTCCTTCCATGGATCGAGGCCAAGCCGCGCAAGCGTGGAGAGCACGGTCACGGCATAGCCGTTCCGGTCCTCGCCGACGGAGGCATGGAGAAACCGATCGAACTCGGGCGGGTGCGGGTTGAGAACACTGGGGTCGGCCATTGCCAATCCTTTCAAGGGTTGCAGGAACGCAGATCGCCCCTGTTTCCCAAAGGATACGCGCAGGTCGGTCCCCGCGCCCTTACACAGGTCAGTGCGGGCAACCGCCCCCGGGGAGGTCGCAGCCGGTTCGGTGCCCGGGACTAACATGCGATAGCGCCAGTCGAACGATCACGGCGTACAAGAGAATAAATCGTTCGACTGGTCCGTCCCGAACTCCAAGGGGCCGTCAACAGTGGTGAGCGAAGGATCTGCCAACATCGCGGAGACCAGAGATGAACATGCGGTCGACCAGATCGAGGATGACGTTTTCGAACCCGTTCACCTTGCCGGGATACCCGGGCGATTTGCCTGCGGGCGACTACGAAATTCTCGTCGAAGAGGAGCTTCTCCAAGGATTGAGCTTCGAGGCATATAGACGGACGGCCACCTATCTGACGGAGCGCGGAAGGGGCCGTCATGCGGGACGGACCGAGTTGTGGGCGACTTCCGATGGCGACCTGGAAAAGGCGCTGAGCCGGGATGCGGCCACGACCAAACCAAACAAACACAGCGATGCGGCGCTTTCCCCGCAGGAGGATAGAACATGAACACTCCCGAATGGCTTAAACCTGGCATCTATGGTGCTGTGATTGGCGGCGCTTTTGTCGGCATCGTCGGATTTTCCTGGGGCGGCTGGGTGACCGGCGGAACTGCATATGACAGGGCGATGGCGATGTCCCGAGACGATGTCGTCGCATCAATGGTGCCGGTTTGCCTCGACATAGCCCGAACTGACCCCCAGCGAAGGAGCAAGCTGGAAACGATACGAGCCGCCTCGGCCTATCAGAGACGCGACGCCCTCATGGCCGCTGGCTGGGCGACGGTCCCCGGAACCGAAACCCCGGATCGCGACATCGCAAAAGCCTGCCTGGCATCGCTCGATGTCGATGCGATACCCGAGCAGCCGGATACCACGGTGGACGAAGGATGAGCCGGTTCATCAAGGCGGCCAGAGCATGGATGCCGAAGCTCGGCCTGGGTATGGCGGTGATCGCCGCGACCGGCATGATTGCCTTTTCTGCGCTACCGGTTTTTGCGCAGGATGGCACCGGGCCGGTCCCCAAGAATGCAGAGGCCCGGAACTATGGCGGTGGCTGGGACTGCGACCTGGGATACCGGGTAGATGACACAGAATGCGTCGCCATCGACTTGCCCGAGAACGCCTATGCAACTGGCCGTTCATTCGGCACGGGCTGGGCGTGCCGACGTGGATACCAGGAAAAGGGTGGTTCAACTTGCGAAGCAATCCCGGTGCCCGAGAACGCGTTCTTGCGATCTTCGGGTTTCGGTTGGCAATGCGAGCGCGGTTATCGTTTGGATCGTAAGGCATGTATTTCGATCACTCTTCCAGAGAATGCATTTCTTACCGATGAAACCTCAGGTTCGGGGTGGGCCTGCGCGCGCGGTTTTAGGGCGACGGCAGACGCATGCGCTCCCATTGCGGTTCCCAAGAACGGCTATCTCACCAATGCGGTCTATGGCGCCAAATGGATCTGCGAGAGGGGCTTCTTCGAGATCGATGGCCGCTGCGATCCCGTGAAACTTCCGGCAAACGCGTATCTTGACCCGGAGTCAAAAGAAACTGGATGGCGTTGCGACCGGGCATATGAGGCCACGGACAAAACCTGCGTTGCGATCGCCCTGCCGGCAAATGCCCATCTCGATCGATCTGGAAACAGGTGGCGCTGCGACCGCAGTTTTCAGCTCTCCAACGGGGAGTGCGTTCTTGGGCGATAGAGTGCCACAAGCCACCCATGGCGGCCTGTTCGGAAAACGGATGCGGATAGGATGCCGCCTGCTCTACCGGATGGTCCAGCCGACGCCGCTCGTCGCCATGCTGAACGTGCGCTATTCTCGCTTTGGCGACCTGGAGAACGTCGACGAGCTGGTGACTTCACCAAGCGTGCCGCTCGAATCCTATCGTGACGGCTTCGGAAACTGGTGCACGCGGATGGTGGCGCCGGCGGGGGACTTCACCTTGTCCACGGACGGGATATTCCGCGATAGCGGTCTGCCCGATCCGGCCGCCCCGGACGCCCGACAACATGCGGTTGTGGATCTACCGTTCGAGACGCTGGCATACCTCCTTGGCAGTCGCTACTGCGATACGGATCTTCTGTCGGAAGACGCTTGGCGCCTGTTCGAGAGTACGCCGCCGGGATGGGCGCGTGTACAGGCGATCTGCGACTACGTCCATTCTGCCATTTCGTTCAACTACATGCAGGCGAGCGCAACACGCACGGCGTCCGAAGCGTTGGCCGGCCGGCAGGGTGTTTGCCGGGATTTCACCCATCTCGCAATCGCCCTCTGCCGTTGCATGAACATCCCCGCCCGCTACTGCACCGGCTACCTGAGCGAATTCGGTCAGCCGGAGCCTCATGCGCCAGACGATTTCGCTGCCTGGATGGAGGTCTTTCTAGGTGGCCGTTGGTGGGTTTTAGATCCACGAAACAATAACCCGCGCCTGGGGAGGATTTTGATCGCGCGCGGTCGGGATGCCGCCGATGTGCCTCTGACGCAGACGTTCGGCCCGAACATGCTGACCGAGTTCCATGTTTGGACGGAAGAACTGGACTGACCTTGGTATTCTTCGTGGCGTGCCATCGTAAATCGGGTCGCCAGCCCCCATATAGGTGATACCGATGCCAGGGATCCCGGTCCGAAATGGATAAGGAGTCGGCACCGGCCAATCAAAGGATCGATGACATGTCCTTCAAGGACCTTACCGCCAGAGCTGCGGCCGCAATGGAGCCGAAGCCTGCAGAGACCGCAACGCCCCCTGCCAAGGAGAACGAAGCCAAGGCCACCGGCAAGGAAGCGCCCGCGAAATCGAAGACTTCTTAAAAGGTGCACAGATCACGCGCCCCTTTCCCAAGAGGGGCGCGGACCACCCGCAGCAACAAGGGATAGGATCACGCCAATGGAAGACCTGACAAGCAAGACCGTTGCGGTCTTTTCCCGACCGTTCACCATTCCAGGCTTTGCCGAGATGCTCCCGGCAGGCGAGTACGAGATCGAAACGGAGCTGGTTTCTCCCCCGGATCAACAGGATCCCGAAGCCTGGAAAGCTTCCGTCCTGGTGAAGCTTCATCCCCGGACATCCCATCCTGGACTTGCACGAACTCTGACCGTTTCCCTTGCCGACCTCGACCATGCACGCGCCAGGGACAAGCTGACGGGCAAAGCCTTGTCCGACTTCTTCCTTGAGGAAATGCTGGCTGACCCGATGATACGCCTCGTGATGAAGGCCGACGGTGTCTCTGAGGCACATCTGCGCCATCTCTACGCCGGGCGCAGGAGGCCTGATCCCAACTATGATGCACGGCCTTCGAAGACGGCGGTCCAAATGGCGCGGGACGAGGAGTCGATCAAGACCGCCGAAAACGAAGGCATGCCTCCTAAACCGGACCCGGTGCCGCCCTTGAGCGCCTGCCAAACAGCGGGACGCACGTGATGACGAACAAGGCCACCGCCGAAGGTGCACCGCCAGACGACATCGCGACCGCAAGGGCATTGGGCGACGTCCCGCAAGAACGCCGATGCCTCCGATGCGAAACCATGTTCTGGAGCGAGGGTTTCGGAGAACGGATTTGCAGGCGCTGCAAAGGGTTGAACGCCTGGCGGAACGCCGCGCCCGTCAGCCCGGGCACATCTCGCCGCCGCTGATCCCCACAGCCGCGCGCCGTCTTCCTCAATCCTAACTGGAACATCATTTTGGCCTGCCTCGACATCGTTCACACCACGACCTACAGATACCGTCAAAAGGTCCCTCTTGGGCCCCATCGGTTGATGCTACGTCCCCGAGAAACCAGGGAACTGTGACTACTTGCGCACGCCCTCTCCATTTCTCCGACGGCGACGGTAACCTGGGCTCATGACGTGGCCGGCAACGCTGTCGCCACCGCCGTCTTTGACGGTCTGACGGATCATCTGGTGATCGAGAGCCGTGCTACAGTGGATCTCACCGCGCCAGCATGGCCGGTCTTTGCCATCGCCGCCTCTGCCGCACAGTATCCCTTTGACTACGCCGCCGACGAATGGACTGATCTCGGCGCGTTGACGGTTCCGCAATACCCCGACCCGGACGGTCAACTTTCCCGATGGGTCGAGGGCTTCGTCATGGCGCGTCCAACCGACACTCTGTCTCTGCTGAAGGACATCAGCAACGGTGTGTTCACCCAGATTTCCTACCAGAGCCGTGAAACGGAAGGCACCCAGTCACCGATCGAGACTCTTGACCGGCGATGGGGTGCTGTCAAAGCAAGCCGGCTTGAGGCGGGCAGGGCGGTTTTGTAGCGTCCAGCCATTCCCAAACGATCGCCATTTCGCTATTTCAAGACCAGCCCAGAGATCATCCGCTTGGCGGTCATGTTGTACGTGCGGTTTCCACTGTCTCTCCGAAACGTGGAAGATTTGCTCCACGAGCGCGGCATTGATGTGAGCCACGAAGCGGTGCGGTTCTGGTAGCACAGGTTCGGGCCGATGTTCGCCGCTGAAATCCGAAAGCGCAGGATTGCAGGGATGAAATCCAGCCGATGGAGCTGGCATCTCGACGAGATGTTCGTGAAGATCAATGGCAAAAGACACTACCTTTGGCAGGCGGTAGATCACGAGGGCGAAGTCCTTGAGAGCTTCGTCACGAAGAAGCGGGACAAGAAAGCCGCGCTGAAATTTCTAAGGAAAGCAATGCGCAAGCACGGTCGCCCGGAATCGATCGTAACCGACAGGCTCAGGTCTTACGGTGCCGCTCTGAGGGAAATCGGTGCCAGCCATCGCCAGGAAACTGGTCGCTGGCTGAACAATCGGGCCGAGAACTCGCACCTGCCATTCCGACGACGAGAACGGGCGATGCTGCGCTTCAGGCGGATGCGAAGTTTGCAGATGTTCGCCGCCGTCCACGCCTCGGTCTTTAACCACTTCAATTCGGAGCGCAGCCTCTCCTCCAGAGCTAACTACAAGCTGAACCGCGCCGCCGCCCTGGCCGAATGGCGCAGTCTCTGCGCGGCCTAAAAGGCAGTCATCGTGCCATTTCTGAGAACAGTTAGAATCTGTCTGACAGGACCGTTTCGATCGCTCCGGGCCGAGCCGCACGCACCGCGTCAATGGCCGCCTGCGGCGCATGTCCCAGTTCAACCATCAGCCGCGCCGCAATGGTGCCGGCCCGGCCAAGCCCGCCCTTGCAGTGCACGAGAACGTCGAAGCCGCAGCGCAGGCGACCAAGCAGGTCGGGACCACAGTCGGTCCAGGCTCTTTCGAAACTAGGGCCCGGCACCGAGACATCCGGGATTGGCAAGTGCATCCAGTCCATGTGCCGTTTGCGCACGGCATCGCCCATTCCCTGGACCTGAAGGGTCTCGAGTTCATGATCCTCGATCAGGGTCACGACCACGACCGCGCCCCAATCACGAACCGCATCGAGATCGAGCCCAAGATCGCGGTTCCAATTGCCGGTCATCGCACCCGCCTGCACCTTGCCGGGGCAGAAGGTCATTCCGATCCGCCCCATCCCTGCATCGGGGCAAGGCGTGGCGATCTGAAGCGGATGGGTCAGGCTGGTGCGCATAGCAAGAGTTCCTCTCAAAGCGGCTTGGCCGCGAAAGGCGGGAAGTCCTTCTCACCCAATTCGCAGCAGCACAGCAATGCTCCGAAACAAAGGGAATGCAAGGGGTTAGGACAGTTTTGCAGAGCTCTTAGGATTCCGTAAACCGTCCCTCGATTTCGAATCCGTTTCTGTCCTTCCTGGTTTCGCTCTTGCAGCATTCCAATGCCGTGCTGATCGCGCTGCTCGCGCTGGCGGACCGGCTGGTCGTGGAGGATGTCGAGGACCGGGAGCGTCAATAGGCGGAGGCGTTGCACGGTGTGCGGGCCCTTGTTTTGTGTTCGATTTTGGTTATCTTGAATACATAGCCAAACAAGGAGCGCGCCATGCCTCGCACCACCACAATGACTGTCCGCGTCAGCGGTGCCCTCAGCGAGTTCGTCGCGACCAATG
>NZ_JAOVQN010000010.1:0-166597 GCF_025673445.1 Ruegeria marisflavi | reverse complement strand
GGCCCCCCCCCCCGGGCTGGGGGGGGGGGGGTGGTTTTTTCTTGGCCCGGGGGTCCCCCCGCCCCCCGCCCCCCCCCGGCCGGGGGGCGCTGCCCCCCGGACCCCCCGGAGTATTTCCAGCGAAATGAAGGGGCGTTTGGTGCGGTCACCTCTTGCGCCGGGAAGCGGGCACGGCCATGGTCGGGATATGCCCAGCCTGACCGTCGATACCCCCACCGGCGCCTTTGTCCTGACCGAGGAGGAGGGCGCGATCACCCGCGCAACATGGGGGCAGGGCGGAGCGGATCATACGCCGCTGCTCGACCGGGCGGCGGCGCAGTTGGTGGAATACTTCCAAGGCAGGCGCGAAAGTTTCGATCTGCCTATGCGGGTGCGCGGCTCGGCCCTGCAACGCGCGGTCTGTGACGCGATGATCGCCATCCCCTTTGGCTTTACCCGCACTTATGGCGAGATCGCCCGCGATCTCGGCTCCTCGGCGCAGGCGGTGGGCCAGTGTTGCGGCGGTAATCCGATCCCGATCCTGATCCCCTGCCACCGGGTGATGGGCGCCAAGGGGCTGACCGGGTTTTCCGGCGCGGGCGGGGTGGAGACAAAAGTGGCTCTTTTGCGTCTTGAGGGCGCTGCGGGCTTGCTCATCTGACCCAGATCAAGGCAATCTGACCCGCAGCCCGGCCAGATAACGTGCCGGAGAAGAGCAAGGAGACGCCCATGACCGACCGCGCCGTTCTGAAACAGGCCGTGCATGACAAGCTGATGTCGCTGGAGGCCGCCGAACTGGCCGCGGCCAAGGCCCATTACGAGGCCTACCTCAAGGAATCGCAGCTGGACGAGCGCGAGGTGCATGACAAGGACGACCTCGTCGCCTCGCGCGAGAGCCGCGACCTGGCCGCCGCCTTTGATGCCCCGGTACAGGCGCACCATGCCAAGGTCGACGCGATCGAGAATACCGATTTCTCGCTGACCGACACGGTGCGGCCGGGGGCTGCGGTGTCGTTTGGCGGCCGCAACTTCATCGTCTGCGTCTCGACCACCCGGTTCGAGGCCAATGGCAAGACCTATATGGGGATCTCGACACAGAGCCCGATCTACCTGGCGATGGCGGGATTGAAGGCGGGTGAGAGCTTTACCCATAACGGAGCCGAAGTCGTCATCGACGATGTCATGTGACACGGTCGCCCGGGTCCTGGCCGGCTATCGGTCGGCCGCACCCGGGTTGATCGCTCGGTTCGAGGCGCTGTCCTCGTCACAGATCCTTGCCCCGGTGGCCGATCTCTTGCCGCCGCCGCCGGGACCGGCGCTGGACATCGGGGCCGGGACGGGCCGCGACGCGGTCTGGCTGGCGCGGCAGGGATACCGCACCCGCGCCGTCGAGCCGGTGGCGTCCCTGCGCGCCGCAGGGCAGGCGCGGCACGGCGATATCATCGACTGGTTCGACGACCGTCTGCCGGACCTGCCCGTGCTGCGTTGCGCGGCACAGCGATACCAACTGGTGCTGGCCAATGGGGTGCTGCACCATCTGCCGCTCGCAGACCAGATCACCGCGATCGACAGCATGGCCTGTCTGTTGGCGCCGGGGGGGCGGTTGGTTCTGTCGCTGCGCCATGGGCCGACCCCGCCGGACCGGCCCGGGTTCGCCATCGACACGACCGCGCTGGTCCGATACGCGGAACGGCGTGGCCTCACCATCCTGCGTTGCCGCACTGGGTTGGCCTCGGCCCAACCGGAAAACCGGGCCGCCGGGGTCAGAAGGGACTGGGTGGTGTTTTCTCGCGAATGATCATCTGGGCGATGCCCGCGAAGATCAGATAGAGGCTGGTCACCACCAGCCCCCAATGCGCCCAGCTTTCGGGATGGAACCCGACCCAGGCCGCCCAGCCTGCAAAGAAGGTCCAGGCCAGCGCCATCGGCAGGGTCACCTTGCGCCAGCGCTCGGTTCGCACCGGATGCACGAATTTCAGCGGCAGGAACATCGCCACCGCCAGCACGGTCACCAGCACCAGGCTGACCCAGAAATTGGGCTCCAGCGCAAAGATCACCAGAACCACCATGTTCCAGCAGCCCGGAAAGCCGGAGAACGAGTTGTCCTTGGTCTTCATCCGGGTGTCGGCGAAATACATCGCGCTGGCGAATGTGATGACGATGATCGCGAACCAGCCGGTCCAGCCGTCCATCAGCCCGGATTTGAACAGGGCAAACGCGGGAATGAACACATAGGTCAGATAGTCGATGATCAGGTCCAACAGCACCCCGTCGAACTCGGGCGCATAGGTCTTGACGTGGTATTTCCGGGCCAGCGGCCCATCGATCCCGTCGACCACAAAGGCCACAACCAGCCAGAGAAACATCAGATCCCATTTGGCATCCACCGCCGCCAGCATCGCCAGCATCGAGAAGACGGCACCAGTGGCGGTGAAGAGATGGACGAAGAGGGCGCGGAGTTGAGGAGTCATGCCCTCCTCATGACGGAAAATCCGCCATCATGCAAACCGAGATCGCGGCCCGGCCCGCTTTGACGTCATGCTTTTGGGTGGGTGCGGTTGTAGACATCCATAAGATGCGCGGTGTTGACGGCGGTATAGGCCTGGGTTGTCGACAGCGAGGCATGGCCCAGCAATTCCTGGATCGCGCGCAGGTCGCCACCGGCCTCCAGCAGGTGGGTGGCAAAGCTGTGGCGCATCGCGTGCGGCGTGGCTGTCGAGGGCAGGCCAAGCTGCATCCGCGCCCGCGCCACCACCGCCTGGATGCTGCGCGCGTTGAGCGCGCCGCCACGGACACCGCGGAACAGTGGCGCAGCTGCCTCCTGAGGCCAAGGGCAGAGGCGCAGATAGGTGTCGACCGCGTCGCGCGCGGCGGGGATCACGGGCACCAGCCGCTCCTTGCCGCCCTTGCCGCGGATGCGCAGCGTCGCGGGCAGCGGCGCGTCACGCCCGGTCAGCGCCAGCGCCTCTGAGATCCGCAGGCCGCAGCCATAAAGAAGGGTCACCACCGCCATGTCCCGGGCGGCGACCCAAGGCTTGGCCGATTGCAACTCGACCGTGTCGATCATGGCGCGGGCGGCGTCTTCGGCCAGCGGGCGCGGCAGTTTCTTCTGGAACTTGGGCGCGCGGGTGGACAGCACGGCGGTTGGCTCGAACCCCTCGCGCTCGGCCAGCCAGCGGTAGAAACTCTTGACCGCCGACAGCTTGCGCGCCAGCGACCGGGCGCCGGTGCCATCGGCCCGCGTCCGCGCCATCCAGGCGCGCATGTCGGGCACCCCGATCCGGGCCAGCGCGCCCAGACCCTGGGGCGCGCCGTGATGGTCTGTCATGAACGCGATGAAATCGGTCACGTCGCCGCGATAGGCGGCGATGGTGTTCTCGGCCTGGCCCGCCAGCGCCGACCGGGTCTCCAGCCAGTGCTGGAGCGCGTCGCGGCAGGCGGGCGAGATCAGGCTCACGACAGCCAGCGGCGCATCGAGCGTTCGAACACACCGGCGAAGAACGCCAACAGGTCCGACCCCAGTTGCGGGGTGAACTGATGCGGATCCTCGGCCCCAAAGGCCAGCATGCCGGGCAGCCGCCCGGCGCCAAGATCAAGTTTCAGACAGGCCTCGGAGCGGATCCAGTCCGCCTGACGGCCATAGACCTGGCGCGACCCGGTCTGCATCTGCCGCAGGGTGACCTGCCGCGCGCCGGGGCCGCGCCCGCCGGTCAGGTAGCGTTCGATGAACCCCGGCTCGGCGACGCTCAGCACCTCGCCCAGCCGCTCCAGCGCCTGGCCCTGCTCGGGCTGGCCGCTCTCCAGCACCAGCCGCACCGAATCGACGCGCAGGATCTCGCCGATCTCGCCGCCGAGATCACGCAGGAAGGTCTCGAAATCGGCCGCCTCCAGCAATCGCAGTACCGCGCGGTGCACCTGGTTGGTGCCCGCGAGATTCTCATAAGCGGCGGCGATGACCGAACGGTGAGTGTCCTCCAGCCGGTCCAGCCGCGCCTCGAGCCGCTCCATCGCGATGCCGCGCAGGTCGATGATATTGCCGCCCATGGCGCGCTCGTTGGCGGCCACAAGCGCGTGCATGACATCCTTGTCATCCAGCACGGATTGCGGTTTGGCGAGGATCGCCTCGCGCAACATGTCGTCCAGTTTCGGGCTACTGCTCATTCCAGCCTCGTATTCTTGTTGGGCGGTTTTATAACACGGGATCACGGCTTTGCCGCTGAAAAAATCTACATCTGGGCAGATTTCTACCTGTGGATGCAACCCATGGGGCGGGCCGCTCCCGCCCGTCGTTGCCCGATCTGCCGATCGGGCGCCTCCCGTTGGGCCGGGCGCCGCGCTGCCGCGCGGCGCGCCGAAGAAAATTCGACGAATTTTCTTTATCCCGGTTCCGGGGGACGATCCGGTTAGAGGATCTTGATCCCCGCCGCCTTGATATCGGCCAGAAAGGCATCAAGCCCCTTGTCGGTCAGCGGATGGTTCACCATCGCCTTGATCACCGAGGGCGGCGCGGTGATCACATCGGCGCCGATCCGGGCACTGTCCAGGATATGGTTCACCGAACGGATCGAGGCGGCCAGAATCTGCGTCTCGAACCCGTAATTGTCATAGATGGTGCGGATATCCTCGATCAGCTCCATCCCGTCCAGGTTGATATCGTCGAGCCGCCCGATGAACGGAGAGATGAAGGTCGCCCCCGCCTTGGCCGCCAGCAGCGCCTGGTTGGCCGAAAAGCACAGCGTCACGTTCACCATATGGCCATCGTCCGACAGCACCTTGCAGGCCTTCAGCCCGTCCCAGGTCAGCGGCACCTTGACCGCGATGTTCCCTGCGATCTCGACCAGCTTGCGCCCTTCGGCGATCATGGTGTCTGCGTCGGTGGCGGTGACTTCGGCGGACACCGGCCCATCGACCATGGCACAGATTTCGCGGGTGACCTCGATGATATCGCGACCCGATTTCTTGATCAGCGAGGGGTTGGTGGTGACGCCATCCACCATGCCCAGGTCGTTCAGCTCGGCAATGGCGTCGATCTCGGCGGTATCAACGAAGAATTTCATGGATGCTCCTGTCAGCGATTCACGCGGGATTGCCCCTCTTAGCGCAGCCCGCCCCCGAGCGGGAGTCCCACCTGACAAATGAGAGAAGGCCCGGGCCATCGGACCCGGACCTTCTCGGACGGCTGCGTGAGTGGGGGTGCCGTCTTATCCCAAGACCGAGAACGGCTCCTCGACGCCAAAGAACACGCCCGCGTCGACCGCGATATCGGCCGCGTCGATCTTCTGGTTCAGAATGACGACCTGACCCACCTTGTCGCCGTCATGCGCGCCGCCATTGCCACCCTGGTTCGACACAAACGCCAGAATGGTGTCGACCTGGCCGTTGCCATCGAAATCGGCATAACTCGCGCTCTCCAGCTGCACTGTGTGCCCGCGGAACACCAGCGTGTCGCCCTCGGCGGCGTCGAAGTCGGTCACCACCTTGGTGCCGATGCTCTCGACCCAGTGATCATGCACATTTCCGTTTTCCCCGGCCACGCCGTTCATCGAATAGTCGATATTGCCGTTTGCACCCGTATGCTTGGCGATGATCTCGTCCTTGGCGTCGATCAGCCAGCGGAATTCGAACGTATCGGAACCACTGCCGCCTTGCAGGTAATCGGTGTCCTCGACCGGCTCATCCGCATTCACCAGCGCCCCGGCATCCTGTGCCGGAACCGCCTCTCCACCCCAGGAAAAGCCATAAAGCAGGTCGTCGCCATCACCGCCATAGAGCATGTCATTGCCCGCGCCCCCTTCGAGCGTGTCATTGCCCGCATCGCCATAGAGGGCGTCATCGCCCGAGCCGCCAAACAACAGGTCCTGCCCGGCATTGCCGTGCAGCTCGTCCGAGCCGTCGCCGCCATGCACCTCGTCGTCATTGCGCCCGCCCGACATCACATCGTCGCCCGATCCGCCGAACAGCAGATCGTTGCCGTCACTGCCCTTGATCAGATCGTCGCCTGCGCCGCCTTCGACCCTGTCATCGCCGGACCCGCCGTTCAGCGTATCATTGCCCGCGCCACCCTCGACCGTGTCATTCCCGGCCCCGGAATTGACGCTGTCGGCACCGTCCCCGGCGAGAACGATATCGTCGCCGCCATGCCCGTTGAGGGTGTCATTCCCGGCCAGACCTTCGATCAGGTCGGCGAACTGGGTGCCGTTCAGCTGGTTGGCGAATAGATCGCCCAGGATGTGTGCCATGGTGTGTTCCCGTCTGTTGAGTGTTGCCGGGCCATAGCTAGGCGCGCTCCCCCACCCCGGTCCAGATCGGGCGATATGCCAATTTATGACATATATATCAGCGGGTTATTTCCGGTCTTGCGGCGGCTTTCCGCCGAGCCCCACAGGCCGGCCTCACCCCTCCGGCAATTCCGAAAAGACCGTCTGGCTATGGCCATCCCGGCTTCCGGCGAAGGAGATCATCACCTCCGTGTTCCGCTCCAGTGGGGTTCCGAACACGTCGTGGTCATGGATGGCCAGAACCGCGATCTCACCCGCCGCATCGCGGACGGGGAACATCGACACCACGATGACACCCCCCACCGCGACCCTTCTTTGTTGCAGAAACGGGTTCAGCCGCAGCACGGCCAGCATCACCGCGCCGTCGAAAAACCCCCGCTCATCCAGCCTGTCCAGGACATGCCCGATCACATGCGCCCTGCCGAACAGAGACCCGCCTGCCTCGACGCCCTCATCGCCTTCCAACAGCGCCTCGCGCTCGAACCGTGGCGAACAGCCCAGCAGCCGGTGATCCCGGCCCCAGACCGCCACGGCCGAGCCGCTCTGCTCCAGCATCAACCGCATGGTCTGGTCCGGGCCTGCGCGGCCGGTTTCCAGCATCTCGTTCAGAATCGCCTGTTTCGCGGGCAGCGAGGGTTCGCGCGTGCCGCGCTCCCACCGGCTCACCGTCGATTGGTCGACGTTGAAATCCTGTGCCATCGCCTCTTGTTTCAAGCCGCGCCGGTGCCGGTAGGCGCGGCAGAGTTTTGCCCAGTCTTGCCCTTGCAGCAACATGTGCGGTACCCCGAACCAAATGAGACCGCCCGCTGCGCCCTGTCGATCCCAGGCCGCAGCCGCCGGGCGGTGTTGGCAGCAGGCTATCCGGGGGCATTCGGCAATGGAAGAAGGAGCGTTCTACGATGCCGGTTTCCTTGTCTCGGTCCTGACCACGCAACCGCTCGACCGTACCCTCGATTACAAGGCACCCGAAGGCGGCTGTTTCGCGGGCGCCTTTGTCGAGGTGCCGCTTGGCCCGCGCAAGGTGCTGGGCGTGATCTGGGGACCGGGCCGGGGCGATTTCGACCGCTCCAAGGTCCGTTCGGTGCTGCGGGTGCTCGATGTCCCGCCCATGCGCGAGGAAATGCGCGCCTTTCTGATCCGGGCCGCCGATTACACGCTGACACCGCTGCCCGCGATGCTGCGGCTGGCCACCCGTGCGCCGGGGCTGGGCGATCCGCCCTCGATGCGCAAGATCTACCGGCTGGGCGGGGCCGAACCCGACCGCATGACCGAGGCCCGGGCCCGCGTGCTCGCGGTGCTGCGCGACTATGGCGGGCTGGCCTTCACCCTGCGCGAACTGGCCGAGATGGCCGGGGTGACCTCGTCCGTGGTCAAGGGGCTGGTCAAACAGGGCGCCGTCCGCGAAGAGGACAGCCCCCGCGATCTGCCCTATCCGCATCTCGACCCCGATCTGCCCGGCAAGCCGCTGACCGAGGATCAGGCGGCCGCGGCCGACAGGCTGCGTGCCGGGCTGCGCAGCGGCAACTATGGCACCACGCTCCTCAAGGGCGTCACCGGCGCGGGCAAGACCGAGGTCTATCTCGAAGCGGTGGCCGAGGCGCTGCGCATGGGCCGTCAGGCGCTGGTGCTGCTGCCGGAGATTGCACTCACCGCCGTGTTCCTGACCCGGGTCGAGGCGCGCTTTGGCGCGCGCCCCGCCGAATGGCATTCGGGCGCGACCATGACCGAACGCCGCCGCATCTGGCGCATGGTGGGGCAGGGCGAGGCGCAGCTGGTGGTGGGCGCCCGCTCGGCGCTGTTCCTGCCGTTCCGCGACCTGGGCCTGATCATCGTGGATGAGGAACACGACACCTCCTACAAGCAGGAGGACGGCGTTCTTTACAATGCCCGCGACATGGCGGTGCTGCGCGCGGCAATCTGCGGCGCTCGGGTGGTGCTGGCCAGCGCCACGCCATCGCTGGAAAGCTGGGCAAATGCCGAGGCGGGCAAATACGAGCGGTTGGAGCTTTCGTCCCGGTTCGGTGCCGCCACCCTGCCCGAGATGCGCGCCATCGACATGCGGGCCGAGGCGATGACCCCCGGCACCTGGATCTCGCCCAGCTTGCGTGCGGCGGTGGCCGACCGGCTGGCCAAAGGCGAACAGTCGCTCCTTTTCATCAACCGGCGCGGCTATGCCCCGGTCACGCTCTGCCGCGCCTGCGGCCAGCAGATCGGCTGCGACCATTGCGACGCGCGCATGGTCGAACACCGGTTCCTGAAACGGCTCATGTGCCATCAGTGCGGCGAGACCAAGCCGATCCCCGACACCTGCCCTCATTGCGGCGCCGAAGGGCGGCTGGCCCCGGTCGGTCCCGGCATCGAACGGCTCGCCGAAGAGGCCGCCGCCAGTTTTCCCGAGGCGCGGCTGGCGGTGCTCAGCTCCGATCTCTTCGGCTCGGCCCGCGCCCTCAAGGAACGGATCGAACAGATCGCGGCGGGCGAGGCCGATATCGTCATAGGCACCCAGCTGGTTGCCAAGGGGCACAACTTTCCGCAACTGACGCTGGTAGGGGTGATCGACGCCGATCTGGGTCTGCAAGGCTCCGATCTGCGCGCCGCCGAACGCACCTTCCAGCTGATGCGCCAGGTGGCGGGCCGGGCGGGGCGCGCCGAGAAACCGGGCCAGGCGCTGTTGCAGACCTTCCAGCCCGACCACCCGGTGATCCGCGCCATCCTCGGCGGCGACGAGGAACGGTTCTGGCAGGCCGAGGCCGCCGAGCGGCAGACCGCGGGCGTGCCACCCTACGGGCGCATGGCCGGAATCATCCTGTCCGGCCCCGAGGCCGGGCCGGTCTTCGACCTCGGCAACGCGCTGGCGCGCAACGATGCGCCCCTGCGCCAGATCGGGGCGCAGGTCTTCGGCCCCGCACCCGCCCCCATCGCCCGCGTCCGGGGCCGCCACCGGGTGCGGCTCTTGGTCAAGGCGCCCAAGGGCGCGCCGCTGCAAGAAGCGATCGCCCGCTGGATCGCGCCGCTGCGCCTCAAGGGTGACCTGCGCCTCAGCGTCGATATCGACCCGCAGAGCTTTCTTTGACGCTTCGCGGGCCTTGAGCGCGTGCATGAGTATTTTTGACCAGAAAGAAGCAGCAGTCCGGTTCGGCTTCTTTCTGGTCAGCAATACTCCGGGGGTGAGGCCGAAGGCCGAGGGGGCAGCGCCCCCTGACCAGCCTCACCACGGCTACAGCAGCTGCTCATAGGCGCTCGTGGCCATCTGGCGCAGATCCTCGCGGGGCAGGGCGCCGGTCAGCACATATCCCAGCCCGCCATCGGCCCATTGCAGGCTTTCGGTCTGCCGGTCTCCGGCAAAGCGAAAGGCGCTGTCGCCCGCCTCTTGTTGCGCCACATAGAGGGTGATCCGCTGCCCTTGGGCATTCTCATACATGTAAAGCCCGGCGGCGCGCTCGCCCGCGGGCAGGATGCGCCCGCCCATCAGGGCAAAGCCCGAGGTTGACAGGTCCGGCGGGCTGACCGGCGCGCCGATGCGCTTGGACATCCAGCTGTCCATATGGTCGCGCTGGCTGGCCGGCACCTCGACCGGATGCACCACTTCGACGACATATGTCCTGTGCGCGGTCAGCGCCGCATCAGCCAGCGCCGGGGCGAGGGTGCCGGGCCCCAGTCGGGCATGCCCGGCCCAGCCGCCCACCAGCCCCAGCGCCAACAGGGCCATCGCCGCCAGCGCCTGTCGCAGCAGCGGTGCGCGCGGCGCCGGGGATGGGCGCAGGGCCTCGCGTAGCCGTGCGGGCACCGGTTCGGCGTGTGTCTCGCCATAAAGCGCGCGGATGTCCTCGTTCTGCCGCGCCCAGTCCAGCAGCAGCGCCTGCGCGCGCGGATCCTGCGCCAGCCGCGCCTCCAGCGCGGCACGCTCGTCCATTGGCAGCGCATCCTCGAAATAGGCGATCAGCTCTTCATCGCTCAGCGGGTCCTGGGTCATACGCCTTTACCCCTTTGGGCCGGGCCAGCAGAGGGTTCCCCGCGCCCGGTCATGGATCTCAGATTGGCCCGCGCGCGCGCCAGCCGTGACATCAGCGTGCCCTTGGGGATGTCGAGCGCCGCCGCCGCCTCGTCGAAACTGGCCCCTTCCAGCGCCACGAGCAAGAGCGCGCGGCGTTGATCCTCGGGCAGGCGGGCAATCGCGGCCTCGGTCTCGCGCAGGGCCATATGGCTGTCCTGCCCGGCGGGATGGGCCGGTTCCACCACCAGATCCTCGACCGCCACCAGATGGCCCGCGCGCGCCGCGCGGCGGCGCAGGTCGCGATGCCGGTTGATCAGGATGCGAAACAGCCAGGCCCTGAGCGCGCCGTCCGGGCGGCGGCCGGCAAGACCCGCCACCGCCCGTTCCAGACAATCCTGAACCAGGTCGTCGCCCGCCTCGCGGTCCCGCATCAGCGCATGGGCATAGCGGCGCAAGTCGGGGATCAGGGCTTCGATCTGGTCGAGGATCGCCATTCAACCGCTCCGTCGTCAGGGACGGGCCAGGTGCCAGATGCCCTTGACCCCATCACCGGTGATGTCACCGGCCTTGGCATCCTTGACCCAAGTGTAAAGCGGCATGCCCTTGTGGGTCCACTGGCGCGAGCCGTCAGCGCGCAGCACGATGCCGAACGCGCCCTGCGGCCGGGCGGTGTTCGCGGCCTCGAGCGGCGGCCATTTCGCCGCGCAATCGTCATAGCAGTTCGACACGGCGGGCGTGTCCTTGTCAAAGGTATAAAGCGACAGGCCATTGCCATCGGTCAGCACCGCGCCCTTGGCGGTGTCGCCGGTCTGGATCGCGGCGCCCGCCAGGGCGGATGTGGCAATGGCCAGCGACAGGGCGGCCAGGGCAAGGCTGGGTTTAAGGGTCATATCGGGTGTCCTTCTGATCTCATGCAACCGGCGCCTCATGCAACCGGCAGAACAAAGGACGCCACCGCGCCGTAAATAATCCCCGACCTCGCGTTTTCGTGATCGCGCGCCTAGGCGGCCCTGGAGCTGGTGGCGCGCTGGTCGATCAGGAAATCGGTGGCCATGGCCCCCACCCACATGAAAAACAGCGCCGCCCAGGCGGTACCGACAAAGATCGAACCGCCGGTCACGCCCGCACCAATCGCGCATCCACCCGCCAGCATGCCGCCGAACCCCATCAGCGCCGCGCCGATCATCGCCTTGCGCATGGTGACCGGCCCGTCAAAGGCCTGGATTTTCATCTCTCCTGCCAGCGCCGCCGCGATCATTGCGCCGATGAACACGCCCGGAACCAGCCCGACGTCGAACTCCAGTACCGCGTTGCGGTCGAGAAAGAACATCAGCGTATGCGCCGAGGGGCCGGTAAAGGTGGCGCTTTCGATCTGCACCGGTTCAAAGGCCACCTGGCTAAGCGCATAGGTCAGCACCCAGCCCAGCGCGACGGCAAACCCCACGCCCGAGGCAAAGACCAGCCTTGCGGCGCCAATCTCGTTGCGGCGCGCGATTACCAGCGCCACCACCGCGCACATCAGGCCCAGCACCAGACCGCCGTATTCCGGCAGGCCAAAGGTGGAGAGCAGGTTCATGTTGCGCCCGCCCTCGGTGATCCACAGCGCCGCCAGCTTGTCGCGCAGCGGCGACAACAGACCCGACAGGCTCATCTGCGCCACCACCGCAAAGATCAGCCCCGACACCACCGAGCGCAGGTTGCCGGTCGCCGCCAGCACCAGCAAGCGCCCCGAACATCCGCGCGCCAGCACCATACCGGCGCCGAACATCAACCCGCCGATGATCGCCCCCGACCAGCTGCCGGGCACCGCCATCATGCGGGCATCGGCGGAGTTCATCAGCCCGGTCAGCTGCGCCGCCTGCACCCAGACCAACGCGGTCGAAAAGGTCAGTAGCCAGACCGCCACCTTGTCGCCCATCTGGCCACGGGCAAACTCCACCGTGGCGGCACGCAGGCAGAAGCGGGACCGCTGCGCGGCAACGCCAAAGGTGATGCCGGTGATCAGACCGAACAGAGCGGCGGTGGGGGCTTCGCCGATGCGCTCGACAAGGCTGACGATATCCATGGCGGACTCCATCCGATTCCGGTTGATGACTTATAGAAACACATTCCGATGTTTGATTTGATTTATATCATCCCGGGCGCGAAAGCCCTGTACAAAACGGTCAAACCATGGCTCGGGACCGGTACAAAACGGTCAATTTGCAACCACGGCGGCGGTTCTGCGCATCGGCGCAAGGTCTGTGTGCGCCCCCGGCTTTCTGCTCGCCAAGGTCCTGGATTGGGCGTAGAGGAAATTTATGAGATCGCTCGTTCCCCTGTCCGAGGCGCAAAGCCTGCCGTTCTGGCGCCGCCCCATCACGCTTTTATTCGTGATGGCGATGACCATGCCCATTGCCTTCAACGCCTGGAGCGCGCTGCTCAACAATTTTGTGATCGAAGCCGCAAATTTCGACGGTGCCGACATCGGCCTTTTGCACACGGTGCGCGAGATCCCGGGCTTCCTGGCCATCGGCGTGATCGCCGTGCTGCTGGTGATGCGCGAACAGGTTTTGGGCCTTGTTTCATTGATCCTTCTGGGCGTCGCGACGGCCGTCACCGCGTGGTTCCCAAGCCTCGGTGGGCTTTTGATGGTGACGCTTTTCAGCTCGATCGGCTTTCACTATTACGAGACGGTCAACCAGTCGCTGCAACTGCAATGGCTGCCCAAGGACCGGGCGCCGCAGGTGCTGGGATGGCTGGTCGCCACCGGCTCGGCCTCGACGCTGGTGATCTATGGGCTGATCGTGCTGACCTGGGACCGGTTCGAGCTGAGCTATAACACCGTGTTCATGGCGGCAGGCGGGCTGACGGCGGTGATGGCTCTGTTCTGTCTTTTGGCCTATCCGCAGTTCGAGGCCCCGACCCCGCAGGTCAGGAAACTGGTGCTGCGCCGACGCTACTGGCTCTATTACCTGCTCCAGTTCATGGCGGGTGCCAGGCGGCAGATTTTCGTTGTATTTGCAGGGTTTATGATGGTCGAGAAGTTCGGCTTCGACGTCCATGAACTCACCGGCCTGTACCTGGTCAACCTGGTGATCAACATGATCGCGGCGCCGATGCTGGGCCGGGCGGTGGCGCGGTTCGGGGAACGGCGCACGCTGATATTCGAATATTCGGGGCTGGCGCTGGTCTTTGCCTGTTACGGCGGCATCTACTGGTTCGGCTGGGGCGTGATGATCGCGGCGGTTCTCTATGTGATCGATCATATCCTGTTCGCCCTGGCGCTGGCGCTGAAGACCTATTTCCAGAAGATCGCCGACCCTGCGGATATCGCCCCCACGGCTGCTGTGGCCTTTACCATTAACCATATCGCGGCGGTGTTCCTGCCGGTGCTGCTGGGTCTTTTGTGGGTGGTGTCACCCTCGGCGGTGTTTGGTCTGGCTGCTTTGATGGCACTGTGTTCCCTGGCGCTGTCACTGCTCATTCCCCGCCATCCCGAACCGGGCAACGAAACGGTGCTGTCGAAATACGCACCCGTCCCGGCGGAGTAGGCGCGGATGGAGCGGCGCGGGAGGTTCCTGAGCGGCTCGACCATGGGGCACGTGGTCCGGATGACCCTGACCGGCGCCATGGGCATCACCTTTGTATTTCTGGTGGATGCCGCCAATCTCTACTGGATCTCGCGGCTGGGCGAGCCGCGCCTGATGGCAGCGATTGGCTTTTCCTTTGCCATCCAGTTCCTGTCGGTCAGCGTTGGCATCGGGCTGATGATCGGAGCGGTGGCACTTGTCTCGCGCGGGATCGGGCAGGGGCGACGTGGCCTGGCCCGGCGACACGCCACCAGCGCGATGATGATCGCCTTTGGTGTCCAGAGCCTTGTTGGTCTGCTTATCTTTGTGTTTCGCGACCAGATCGTCGGCCTGTCCGGCGCAACCGGCGAGACGGCGGCGTTGGCGGCACGGTATCTAGCGATGACGGTGCCCTCGCTGGGCGTGATGGCGGCGGGAATGGTGGCCAATGGCGCGCTGCGCGCCGAAGGCGACGGGGTACGCTCGATGTCGGTAACCCTGACTTCCGGCGGGGTCGCGATGGTGATCGACCCGTTCCTGATATATGGTCTTGGCATGGGGCTGGACGGCGCCGCGCTGGGCGTCGTGCTGTCGCGCTTCGTCATGCTGGGGATGGCGTTTCGCTTTGCCACCGGGCCGCACGACCTGCTGGCGCGGCCCCGGCGGCGTGACGTGATGGGAACGCTTCGGCCGTTTATGGCGATTGCCGTCGCGGCGATCCTGACCCAATTGGCTGCTCCGGTCGGCAATTACATCCTGACCTCGGTCATGGCGCAGTTCGGTGATCAGGCAATGGCAGGCTGGGCGGTTGTCGGGCGGCTGACGGTCGTGGCCTTTGGCGGTATCTTCTCGCTGGCAGGCGCTATCGGCGGTATCTTTGGCCAGAACTTCGGCGCGCGCGAACACGCGCGTTTGCGGTCGACGTATCGGGACGCGGTGCTGTTCGGGGTTGGCTACACTCTGATCATGTGGGCGGTGCTCAGCGCGGCCGCACCGGGGATCGGCGCGGTGTTCGATCTGCAAGGCCCGGCGCAAGAGGTGCTGCGTGCCTTTACCCATGTGGGCGCGGGCGGTTTTGTGTTTGCCTCGCTGCTCTTCGTGTCGAACGCGGCGTTCAATGCACTTGGCAAGGCTCGCCGAGCAACGCTGACCAATTGGCTACGCGACGGAGTGCTGACGCTTCCGGCCGCGCTATGGCTTGCGGGTCTTTACGGGGCCGAGGGGGTGATCTTTGCCCAGGCGTTGTGCAGCCTGGTTGTCGGGCTGGGGGCGGCCTATTGGGGCTGGCGCTTCGTCATCGGGCTTGGCCGCCAGATGCTTCCACCGCTTGACCTTGCGCCGCCGCGGCCCTACGCGCATCCCGACAGATACAGGAGACGCTGATGCCCACCTTTACCGCGCTGACAACTCTGACCGGCAAATCCCAGGCCGAGGCGCTGGGCGAGGCCATGGAGAAGCTGACCCCGGAACCGACAGGCGTGGGCGTGTTTGAACTGGAGGATGACTCCGGCCTTTGGGAGGTCGGAGGGTATTTCACCGAAACACCCGACGCCGCCGGGCTGGCGCTGCTGGCGGCCGCGTATGGGGCACAGCCCTTTGTCGTGTCGGAACTGCCCGAGACGGACTGGGTCGCCCATGTCAAACGCGAACTGTCCCCGGTGGAGGCCGGGCGGTTCTTTGTTTATGGCAGCCATGATGCCGACAAGGTGACTGCCGACCGCATCCCGCTTTTGATCGAGGCGTCGATGGCCTTTGGTACTGGACATCACGGAACGACTCTCGGCTGCCTGCGCGCGCTCGATCGGTTGATCGCGCAAGGGTTCGAGGCGCGCAAGGTGGCCGATATCGGCTGCGGCACAGCCGTTTTGGCCATGGCCGCCGCACGGGTCTGGGACGGCGACATGCTGGCCTCGGACATCGACGCCGTCGCGGTCGAGGTGGCAGAGGCAAACCTGAAGGCGAACGGGATGGCGGGCAGGGTCACATGCCTGGAAGCAGCGGGATTTGATCATCCCGAGCTTGGCGCACATGCCCCCTATGACCTGATATTCGCAAATATCCTCAAAGGACCGCTTGTGGCCCTTGCCCCGGATGTCGCGGCGCATCTGCGCGAGGGTGGATACGCGATTCTGTCGGGTATCCTGAACGAACAGGCAGATGAAGTGATAGAGGTTTATTCACGGGTTGGAACCAATCTGGTGGAACGGGAAAAGATTGGTGACTGGACGACGCTGCTGCTGTCCAAAAATGTCGCAATTTAGTCCAGTTTTAGAGGCATTTTAGGCGTAGGTCTTGGTTTTGCCCAAATTTGATCGTACCTTAGTTTCAACGCTGGTGGGGGCCAGTGTATGGAGGCTGCCATGGTCGATAACCGTATCGACTTTGACCACCGGGTCCGTCGTTTGACCAAAAAGCACGAGGCCATGTCTCGTGGATACTATGGTAGGGTTCGTAAAGACGGCTTGATCGAGATGAAGCCACGGCGTAGCGGAATCAAGCTTCCGGTTCGGGCTTTGCTGCTGATCGTTGCCAGCATTTTCATTTTCAAAGGGTTTCTGCTCGCAAGTTTGGGGAGCGATACCTACGGTTACCGCGTCGAGCGACTTGCTGGCGGAACGGCGGTGGAACAGGCTGGTGCCTGGGTCATGAAGCCCGATCCGCTGAGCGTGTTTCTTGCGGAGCAAATTGGCCCGGTTCTGCGCTGAGTTTTCCCTCGGCAGAAAAAACGCCGCATGCGGACTATCGGCATGCGGCGTTTTCTTTCGCCCGAGAGGGAGGTCGGGAAATCCGGTCAGAAACCGCCTTTGCCTGCGGCAATGGCGTCGATGTCGCTGCGGGTCAGGCCGATGTCTTCCAGTTCACGGTCCGAAAGCTCAGCCAGGGCGTTGCGTGTGACGCGCGCGTCGTTCCATTCGACGATTGCGGTCGCGATTGCGTTGTAAACGGCTGCGATCCGGCCAACGAGGCCGTTCGAGCCAGTGATGGTGCGGGTGGTGTCCAGTGCAGCCATTTTCTGTGTCCTTGTCGTAGACGTTAAGTCGTGATCGTTTGTTGTAGCGGGCATCTAGGGGGTCGTTTAGAACCGCGCAAGTGCAGAAACTGCAAGGTCGGCATGCGTTTTCGACATAGGTCAAAATCACTGAAATACCTTTGAAACATTGGTGAAAATCGGCTTTCAAACATGTCGTTTTCTGCATTGCAGCATGTCGCTTTTGAGCGTGATGACGCAAACGAACCCCGAGGGGTCGAAAACGAGAGTGAGCGCAATTCCCTTGGATAATGTTCTTGTTTCGTGCTAGTTCGTGAGAAAAGTTTCAAAAAAGAGCAGAACAGGGCGGCAGCATGCGCATACTTGGCATCGATCCGGGGCTCAGGACATTGGGCTGGGGCGTGATCGAATCGAAGGGAAGCCGCCTGAGCCATGTTGCAAACGGGTTGTGCCGTTCCGACGGCGACGATCTGGGAGAGCGCCTGTTGTCGCTGCACAACCAGATTGTCGAGGTGATCGCCGAGTACCAGCCCGATCAGGCCGCCATCGAACAGACATTCGTTAACAAGGACGGTGCTGGTACGCTCAAGCTGGGCCAGGCGCGCGGAGTGGCATTGCTGACACTGGCGCAGGCCGGCCTGCCGGTGGGGGAATACGCACCGAACCGGGTCAAGAAAACGGTGGTCGGTGTCGGGCACGCCGAAAAGGAACAGATCATCCATATGGTCAAGCTGCAATTGCCGGGCTGCCTGCCCAAGGGCGCAGATGCGGCAGACGCGCTGGCCATCGCCATCTGTCACGCCTATTACGGCGGAGCGAAGGCATTGAGCCTGAGGGAGGTGCGCGCATGATCGGAAAGCTGACCGGGCGGCTGGACTATCGCGCGACCGATCATATCCTGATCGACGTGCGCGGTGTCGGGTATATTGTCTATTGCTCCGACAGGACCATGGCGGGTTTGCCGGGTGTGGGCGAGGTGGTCGCACTTTATACCGACATGGTGGTGCGCGAGGATCTGATGCAGCTCTACGGCTTTCCGTCGCTGGCGGAAAAGGAATGGCACCGGCTGTTGTGCTCGGTTCAGGGGGTGGGCGCCAAGGTGTCCTTGGCGATCCTGGGCGCGCTGGGGCCCGACGGGGTGAGCCGGGCGATTGCGCTGGGCGATTGGGCCTCGGTCAAATCGGCCAAGGGTGTGGGTCCAAAGACAGCGCAGCGCATCGTTCTCGACCTCAAGGATAAGGCGCCGGGCGTCATGGCCATGGGCGGCACGGTGACCCAGGCGATGGAGGGCGCAGTAGAGGTGATCGAGGCGCCAGAGCCGACCCGACCTGCCCGCCGGCAACCCGCTGCTGCGACCGGTGCCGCCGCCGCAACCGCGGGCGCATTGTCGGCGCTGGCAAACCTCGGCTATGGCCCGTCCGACGCGGCAGGCGCCGTCGCTCAGGCTGCGGCAGAGGCACCGGAGGCGGGAGAGGCGGCGCTGATCAAGGCGGCGCTGAAACTGCTGGCACCCAAGTCATGACATGCAGCCGAGCCAAAGGTGACCGATGATCGACGCTGACCCGACCCTGCGGCCCGAACCGCTGCCCGAGGACAACGACCGCGCGCTGCGTCCCCAGGCGCTGAGCGAGTTCATCGGCCAGGCCGAGGCGCGTGCGAACCTGCGCATCTTTATCCAGTCCGCCCGGCAACGGGGCGAGGCGATGGACCACACGTTGTTCCATGGACCTCCGGGTCTGGGCAAGACCACGCTGGCGCAGATCATGGCGCGCGAGCTGGGGGTGAATTTCCGCATGACATCGGGCCCCGTGCTGGCCAAGGCGGGCGATCTGGCGGCGATCCTGACCAATCTGGAATCACGCGACGTTTTGTTTATCGACGAGATTCACCGGCTGAACCCGGCGGTCGAAGAGGTTCTTTATCCCGCGATGGAAGATTTCGAACTGGATCTGGTGATCGGCGACGGGCCTGCCGCGCGCACGGTGCGGATCGAGTTGCAGCCCTTTACCCTGGTCGGGGCAACCACGCGGATGGGGCTGTTGACGACCCCTTTGCGCGACCGGTTCGGCATTCCGACCCGGCTGCTATTCTACACGGTCGACGAACTTTTCGAGATTGTCACCCGCAATGCCCGCAAGCTGGGCGCGCCTGCCGACGAGGCGGGCGCGCGCGAGATCGCGCGACGCGCACGCGGCACCCCGCGGATCGCCGGGCGGTTGCTACGCCGGGTCGTCGACTTCGCCGTGGTCGAAGGCGACGGGCGCATCACCCGCGAACTGGCCGATCACGCGCTGACCCGGCTGGGGGTGGATCAATTGGGCCTCGACGGCGCCGATCGGCGCTATCTGCGGCTTATCGCCGAAAATTACGGCGGCGGGCCGGTGGGGATCGAGACCCTGTCGGCGGCGCTGAGCGAGAGCCGGGATTCGCTGGAAGAGGTGATCGAGCCCTATCTGCTGCAACAGGGGCTGATCCAGCGCACGCCGCGCGGGCGCATGCTGGCGCAAAAGGCGTGGACCCATCTGGGAATTGCGGCACCTTCCGCACCGGGGCAGGCAGAGCTATTCTGAACCGGCGCCAGAAAATGGCGCGGTCTTGGGGAAGGGAACGAATGACCACGCCGGACTTTACCGCGCTTTGGCCGACTCATCTTATGCGGATCCGCTTGCCGGGGGCAGATCAGGCCAACCCGATCCTTGCCCAGCTGATCGAGCAGATGGATGCCGAGCACGACCAGATGACCACCGACTACCTGTCGGGTGATCTCTTCGCACATCCGCATCCGGCGCTGGGCTGGCTCAAGTCCTGTATCGAGCGGGCGGTTCTGGATTATGCGCGCGGCACCGGCATCGACTATCCGCTGGATTTCCGGGTGCAGGCCTGACCCAACGTGAACCGGTTCGGCGACTATCACGACCTGCACAACCACCCGCATTCCTGGCTGTCGGGCACCTATTATGTACGGGTCCCGCAAGGCGAGGACGCACCGCCGGGACGCAGCGACCGAACCCCCAACGCGATCAGTTTTTTCGACCCGCGCCCGCAGGCCAACATGCTGGCGATCAAGGGCGACCCGCAGGTCGATCCCGAACACCGGATCCTGCCGCAGGGGGGCGAAATGCTGATCTGGCCTGCCTTTCTGCATCACATGGTGCATGTAAACCTCAGCCACGAGGCACGGATATCGATTTCGTTCAACATCGTGTTGCTCTGGCGAGACGAGTACCTTCCATAACCCGGGCGGATCGGGTAGGCGGGGCACATGGACCATACCGAGATTACACGACATTTCACCCGCTCTGACGGCACCTTCCTGTTTGCGCGCTGGGGGCGTCCGATCGTGCCCATCGTGTTCGGTGTCGAGGATCAGACCCTGTCGGTGATCAAGGGCGCGTTCGAGGCTGTTGTCGCCCTAACCGGGCACAAGATGGCCGAGACCGATCCCGAGCTTGGTGCCAATTGCATGGTCTTCTTCTTTCGCGAGTGGGAGGAGTTGCTGGCCGTTCCCGATCTGGACCGGCTGATCCCCGATCTGGGGTCGCTGGTCGAGCGGCTGGTTGCGGCGGGCGCCAATCAGTACCGGGCCTTCCGCTTTGACAAGGACGGGACGATCAAGGCGGCGTTCGTCTTTTTGCGGATGGACCGGGAGATGTCGGAACAACCGGCCGAGACCCTTGCGCTGACCCAGGTTGTGCAGGTGATGCTGGCGTGGTCGGACCAGGCGTTTTCCACCCGCTCACCGCTGGCGCTGGCAGGTGACGCAACGATCCTCAGGCCCGAGATTGCCGGGCTGATCCGGGCTGCCTATGATCCGGTACTGCCGGGAGCGGCGCGGGACGCTTCCCATGCGCTTCGCCTGTTTGCCCGCATGGAGCGCGCGCAATGAGCCATATCTTTCACGTCAGGGTCTATTACGAAGACACGGACATGGGTGGCATCGTCTATCACGCCAATTACCTGCGGTATATCGAGCGGGCCCGGTCGGATTGGGTGCGCAAGTTGGGCAACGACCAGAATGCGATGCGCGATGCGGGCCTTGTCTGGGTCGTGCGTCGGATCGAAGCCGACTATCTGGCGCCGGCGAAGTTCGAGGACGAGCTGGTGATCGAGACCGATGTCGTGTCGCTGTCCGGCGCGCGGCTGACCATGTCGCAACTGGTCCGGCGCGGCGAGACCGAGGTGTTTCGCGCTACAGTGACCGCCGTCTGCATGAATGCCGAAGGCCGCCCGGTGCGGCTTCCGGCGGAGATTCGCGCATTGATGTAACATTTCGCGGCGCCACATCTGTTCTGTTGGAAATCGCCAAGAATCTGCTATAGCCTGCCGCGAAACAAGGCCAAAAAAGCGGCCGAACGGCAGAAATGAGCAGGTTCATGGAAACGGAAGCCCTGGCGCTGGCGCAGGAAATCGATTTCTCGATGTGGGGTCTCTTTGCCCGCGCGACACTTACCGTCAAGCTGGTGATGCTGTTGCTGATGGTCAGTTCGTTCTGGGCCTGGTCGATCATCATCCAGAAACACATCTCGTACCGCGCCGCCCGGCGCGAGGCGGACACGTTCGATCGCGCCTTTTGGTCCGGGGAGCCTTTGGACGAGCTCTTTGAACAGATCGGCACGCAGCCTTCGGGGCGCTCGGAGAAGATATTTGCCGCAGGCATGATCGAATGGCGGCGCTCGCACCGCAACGACGGGGGGCTGATCGCCGGGGCGCAATCGCGCATCGACCGCTCGATGGATGTGGCCATTGCCAAGGAGGCCGAGGATCTTCAACGCGGCCTGCCGGTGCTGGCGACCGTGGGGTCGACGGCACCTTTCGTGGGCCTGTTCGGCACGGTCTGGGGCATCATGCATGCCTTTATCCAGATCGCAGAACAGCAGAACACCAATCTGGCAGTTGTGGCGCCCGGTATCGCCGAGGCGCTGCTTGCGACCGGGTTGGGCCTGTTGGCAGCCATTCCAGCGGTGATCTTCTACAACAAGCTCAGCGCGGACAGCGACAGGATCCTCGCGGGCTACGAAGCGTTTGCCGACGAGTTTGCCACCATCCTCTCGCGCCAGCTGGATAGCTGAGCCATGGGCGCTGCGGTTCAACAATCGGATGCGGGCGGCGGGCGTCGCCGCGGGCGGCGGCGTGGCCGGGCCCGGCCGATGTCCGAGATCAACGTTACGCCTTTTGTGGACGTCATGCTGGTGCTGCTGATCATCTTCATGGTGGCCGCGCCGTTGATGACGGTGGGCGTGCCTGTGGAGCTGCCCAAGACCGCCGCCGGCGCGCTGCCGTCTGATGACGAGGAACCGCTGACCGTGACCATCACCGCCGAAGGTGAAGTGCAGATTCAGACAACACCAGTGGCACGGGACGAATTCATCGCGCGCCTGCGCGCGATCGCGGCCGAGCGCACCAGCGACCGGGTCTATCTGCGGGCGGATGGGAACATTCCCTATGCGCAGGTCATGCAGGTGATGGGCGCATTGAACGCGGGTGGGTTTTCCAATGTGGGGCTTGTCACGGATACCGGCGGCCCCCGCCTTGACGGCAGCGGAGAGTGAGGCAGCGGGTTGCAGACCGGCACCAAGATCTCTGGTATTGCCCATGTCACTCTGGTTGCATGGGCCTTTCTGGGCGGTGCCTTCCGCTCGGAACCGTTGCCCTTTGAGATTCAGGAAGTCTCGGTGATTTCGGCTGAGGAATTCGCCGCGCTCAGTGCGCCGCGCGAGGAGCCTGAGATCATCCAGAACCCGGCGGAACCCGCCCAACCCGTGGCACCGACGGAACAAGCCGTACCGGTCGAACCCGTACAAGAGCCTGAGCCGGTGGAAACCCGTCCCGAACCCGAGCCGGTCCCCGCGCCCGAACCGGAGCCAGTCCCCGAGGCCGTTGCCCCCACGCCGGAACCCGCGCAACCCGCCGAGGCTCCAAGCCTGGAGCAACCGGAGCCCGAGACAGTTTTGCTGCCGGAGCCACCCGGTAAACGGCCCAAACCGCGCCCGGTCGAGCGCGTCGCCCCCGAGCCGGTGGCACCGCCGCCGCCCGATGCCCGGCCCGATCCGGTGGAAACCCCGCCGGTCAGTGCCGAGCAGGGGGCCGAAGCGCCTCAACCGGAACAGCAGGCCACCGCGCCCGAGGAAGCGACGGACCGGATCACGCCTGAGGCAGAGCCGACCACCGAAGTCGCGCCGTCGCGGTCGCCACGGCCCAAGACGCGGCCGCAACCTACCCAGACCGCCGCGGCGAAACCGGAAACCAAACCTGCTGCCGCGCCCGCAGCGAAGCCTGTGGAAAAACCGGCAGAAAAACCGGCTCCGACCCCGAACGCCGCGGTGAACGCGGCGCTGGCCGAAGCTTTGGCCGAGGCCTCCGAACCGGCAGCGGCACCGGCCCCCAGCGGGCCGCCGCTGACCAGCGGTGAAAAAGACGCGCTGCGCGTGGCGGTGTCCGAGTGCTGGAACGTCGGGTCACTTTCCACCGAGGCCCTGAACACTACCGTTGTGGTGTCGGTGCGCATGAACGCCGATGGAACGCCGGATACCGGGACGATCCGGATGATCGAAAGCTCGGGCGGATCGTCAGGTGCGGCGAAACAGGCCTATGAGGCTGCCCGCCGTGCTATTATCCGGTGCGGGGCCAAAGGCTATGAACTTCCCAGTGAAAAATACGATCACTGGCGCGATATCGAAATGACATTCAATCCCGAGAGGATGCGGATCAAATGATGAGATTTCTGACCAGCCTGCTTGTCGGCGCTACATTGCTTGCCGCGCCGGTGTATGCGCAGAACCAGCCGCTCAGGATAACCATTGACGAGGGAATCATCGAACCCTTGCCATTGGCGGTTCCCAATTTTGTGCCTGACGGTGTCGCGGCGACCGAATACGCCACCCAGATCGCCCGGGTCGTGGCGGCAGACCTGACCGGCAGCGGATTGTTCCGGGAAATTCCATCGAGCGCCTATATCAGCCAGGTCACCAGCTTTGATGCGCCGGTTCAGTTTGCCGACTGGAAAGCCATCAATGCGCAGGCGCTGGTCACCGGCAGTGTCAGCCTGTCCGGGGATCGGTTGACGGTTCGGTTCCGGCTGTGGGACGTGTTCGCGGGAACGGAACTGGGCAGCGGTCTGCAATTTGCGGGGACCACCGACGGATGGCGCCGGATGGCGCACAAGGTTGCGGATGCGGTTTACAGCCGGATCACCGGCGAGGGCGGCTATTTCGACAGCCGAGTCGTGTTCGTGTCCGAAAGCGGCCCCAAGGATCAGCGCCGCAAGCGGCTGGCAATCATGGATTATGACGGCGCAAATGTGCAGTATTTGACCGACAGTTCCTCTATCGTGCTGGCGCCACGCTTCTCTCCGACCGGGGACCGGGTGCTCTACACCAGCTATCAGGGCGGTTTTCCGCGCATCCATATCCTCGACGTAGGCCGGGTGGAGCAGCGGGTGTTGCAAAGCCAGGAAGGTACTATGAGTTTTGCGCCGCGCTTCTCGCCCGACGGGCAGACGGTGCTGTTCTCACTGGCGCAGGGCGGAAATACCGACCTTTACACCATGAACATCGCCAGCGGGCAAAGCGCGCGCCTAACCAGCGCACCGTCGATAGAGACCGCGCCCAGCTATTCACCCGACGGCAGCCGTATTGTGTTTGAAAGCGACCGTTCGGGCACGCCACAGCTTTACATCATGTCGGCATCAGGCGGCGAAGCGCAGCGGATCAGCTTTGGTCAGGGCCGCTATGGCACCCCGGTCTGGTCGCCGCGCGGTGATCTGATCGCCTTTACCAAGCAGAACAAGGGGCGGTTCCACATTGGGGTCATGCGCACCGACGGCAGCGAAGAACGCCTGTTGACCGCGTCCTTCCTGGACGAAGGTCCGACCTGGTCGCCGAACGGGCGCGTCATCATGTTCACCCGCGAAACGCAGGGTGCGGATGGGCGTGCCTCGCTCTACTCGGTAGATATCTCTGGTCGCAACCTGCGCCCGGTCCGGACTCCGGACGGCGGCAGCGACCCGACATGGTCGCCGCTTCTGCAATAATACCCGGTTTTCCCCACCTGCACCCGCGTTCACATGGGGCAGGGGGTGTGGTATGAAAGCCTTAACAACAAGGACACATGAGGCACTTGGAATGAACTTATTGAGCAAGCTTGCAGCCGCGGCCGCCCTGGTGGCTCTGGCGGCCTGCACCAACCCCGACAGCCTTGGCGGCGACGATGCGGTCAATCTGAACAATGGTGTCGGTGGAACCGGCCTGGCCAGTGACCCGACTTCGCCGGCCTATTTCCAGCAGGCCATCGGCGACCGGGTCTTGTTTGCGGTGGACCAATCCACACTGAGCGACGAGGCGCAATCGATCCTGTCGGCACAGGCGCAATGGCTGCTGACCAACACGGATTACACCGCCACAATCGAAGGCCATGCCGACGAGCAGGGCACGCGCGAGTACAACCTGGCGCTGGGTGCGCGCCGGGCAAATGCCGCACGCGAATTCCTGGTTTCGCGCGGGGTTTCCGGGGCACGCCTGAAAACCGTCAGCTATGGAAAGGAACGTCCAATCGAGATTTGCAGCGACGAGGGTTGTTATGCCAAGAACCGCCGCGCGGTGACGGTTCTGACTGCCGGATTGACAGGGTGACCCAATGAGACTGGCGGCGTTGGCATTCGGGCTCTCGCTTGTTCTGACGGGACAGGCACCGGCACAGGAACAGCAGACACTGGCGGATATCCGCCAGGAGCTGACGGTTCTGCATGTCGAAATTCAGCGGCTGAAACGTGAATTCTCGACGACCGGGGCGCCAACGCCCAACCTGTCTGGCAACACTGTCCTGGAACGCGTTGATGCGATCGAGACTGAATTGCAGCGCCTGACCGGCCTGACCGAGCAACTTAATGCACGAATCGACCGCATCGTATCCGATGGCACCAACAGGGTCGGTGATCTAGAGTTCCGGTTGTGCGAACTCGAAACCAATTGCGATATCGGAAAATTGTCCGAAACATCGACTTTGGGTGGGACCGCACCCTCGGTTTCGGCGCCAACGCCGTCTTCGCCACAAACTCAGACCGAGCTTGCCGTAGGTGAACAAGCCGAGTTCGAGGCGGCGAGACAGGCTTTCGAAGCGGGGGATTATCGCACGGCGTCCGACCTTTTGAACAAGTTCGACCAGTCCTATCCCGGTAGCCCGCTGGCGGCAGAGGCGAGTTTGACGCGCGGCAAGGCACTTGAAGCCCTGGGTGACACCAGAGAAGCAGCGCGGGCATACCTCGCCAGTTTCACTGGTGACAGCACGGGTCCCGTTGCTGCCGAGGCGCTTCTTAAGTTGGGCTCCTCGCTGGGCAAGCTCGGCCAGACCAGCCAGGCCTGTGTGACGCTTGGAGAGGTGTCAGTGCGGTTCCCAAATGCGGCAGCAGTCGCAGATGCGGGACGCGAAATGTCTTCTCTGGGTTGCTCTTGACGAATACCGGGGCAGAGCTTCTTTCGGTCCTCAGGGCACAGTTTCCTGCCCAGCCGCCAAAACGGCTGGGCATTGCCGTATCCGGCGGTGGGGATTCGGTGGCCCTGTTGCATCTGGCCAGACGATGCTTTGCAGATGAAGATGTGGAGCTGTTCGCCGCAACGGTTGACCATGGCCTACGCCCAGAAGCCGCCGACGAGGCGCAATGGGTGAAGCGGCTGGCGACAGATTTGGGAATCGTCCATGAGACGCTGACCTGGCGGGGATGGGACGGAAACGGCAACCTGCAAGATCACGCGCGCAGAGCGCGTTATGAATTGCTGACCCAATGGGCGCAACGCAACCAGATCGTGACCCTTGCGCTGGCCCACACTGCAGATGACCAGGCCGAAACCCTGTTGATGCGGCTTTGTCGCGCTGCGGGGGTTTCCGGACTTTCGGCCATGCCGAGCCGGCGGATGCAGGATGGCGTGGTGCTGGTCCGGCCACTTCTGAGCGTCACCCGCGAGACGCTTCGGAACTTTCTAAACGCGGAGAAACTGAACTGGTGTGAAGACCCTTCGAACATGGACACCCGGTACGAGCGCATCCGGGTTCGCAAGGTCCTCGATTCGCTGCGCCCGCTTGGTCTGGATGCCAGAGTCCTGACCGAAGTCGCCGGAAACATGGCGCGGGCACGCGAGGCGCTGGATTGGTACACTTTCCTTGCCGCGAAGGATCTGGCCCTGATCGATGCAGGCGATGTGCTGCTGGATTTGCGCGGGTTCCGCACTCTGCCGGAAGAAATTGCCCGCCGGTTGCTGCTGCACGTGGTCGGCTGGATCAGCGGCGATCGGTACCCGCCCCGGCGGGCGGCGGTGGCCGAGGCCATGGCGGCGATCCGTCACGAGCGCTCTGCTCAATTGGGAGGCTGCCTGATCCTGAATCAGGGCAGACGAGCGCGGATTTGCCGCGAATACAAGGCGGTCGAAGACTTGCAGGTTCAGTTGGGCGAGCTTTGGGATGGCCGTTGGGTGTTGTCCGGGGCGGTACTGCCGGAGGCAGAGATCAGACCACTGGGGCCACAAGGGTTGTCCCAATGTCCGAACTGGCGCGAAACCGGTCGTCCACATGCGGCATTGCAGTCAACACCGGCAATCTGGCAGGGCGAAAGCCTGATCGCCGCGCCATTGGCCGGAGAATCAAGGGGATGGGCGGCTCGGTTGAAGAGTGGGGAAGAAGACTTCTATGCTTCCCTTTTATCGCATTGAACCTCGCCCGATCATCTCTATTTTAAGGGTCAAGCTGGCCGTACCTCCGTGCGGCTGGAAAGTATTGGGAGAATGTCCTTGGGCAACGCACGCAACATCGCCTTCTGGGTCGTCCTGTTTCTGTTGATCCTCGCCTTGTTCAACCTGTTCAGCGGGTCGGGCGGAACACTTCAGAGCCAGGAGAAGACCTATTCCGAATTCGTCAGTGCCGTGGATGCGGGCAATGTGACCAAGGTGACGCTGGATGGCGAGCAGATCAGGTATCGTACTGCTGATGGTCGCGACTATGTCACCATCAAACCGGGCGATGCCGAGGTAACGACCCTACTAATCAACAAGGACATTCCAGTCCGCGCCGAGAAACAGCAGCAGTCGGGGTTTCAGTCCTTTCTGATCACGCTGCTGCCCTTCCTGTTGCTGATCGGCGTCTGGGTCTATTTCATGAACCGGATGCAGGGCGGTGGGCGCGGCGGTGCCATGGGCTTTGGCAAGTCACGCGCCAAGCTCTTGACTGAGAAGCATGGCCGCGTGACCTTTGACGATGTCGCAGGTATCGACGAGGCCAAGGAAGAGTTGGAAGAGATCGTCGAGTTCCTGCGCAACCCGCAGAAATTCTCGCGTCTCGGTGGCAAGATCCCCAAGGGCGCGCTGCTGGTGGGCCCTCCGGGTACCGGCAAGACGCTGCTGGCGCGCGCGATTGCGGGGGAGGCGGGTGTGCCCTTCTTCACCATCTCCGGTTCAGACTTCGTCGAGATGTTTGTGGGTGTCGGTGCCTCCCGCGTGCGCGACATGTTCGAACAAGCCAAGAAGAACGCGCCCTGCATCGTCTTCATTGACGAAATCGACGCCGTTGGCCGCCATCGTGGCGCCGGTTACGGCGGTGGCAATGACGAGCGCGAGCAGACCCTGAACCAGCTCTTGGTCGAGATGGACGGGTTCGAGGCCAATGAGGGTGTCATTATCCTGGCTGCCACCAACCGTAAGGACGTGCTGGACCCCGCGCTGTTGCGTCCGGGCCGGTTTGACCGCCAGGTCACCGTCGGTAATCCCGATATCAAGGGCCGCGAAAAGATCCTTGGCGTACATGCGCGCAAGACCCCTCTGGGCCCTGATGTCGATCTGCGCATTATCGCGCGTGGCACGCCGGGCTTTTCGGGGGCCGATCTGGCCAACCTTGTGAACGAGGCGGCGCTAATGGCTGCCCGTGTGGGTCGGCGTTTCGTGACCATGGAGGATTTCGAGAACGCCAAGGATAAGGTCATAATGGGGGCCGAGCGCCGCTCGATGGTGCTGACTCAGGACCAGAAGGAAAAGACCGCCTATCACGAGGCCGGTCACGCGGTGGTGGGCCTTGCCCTGCCGATGTGCGACCCGGTCTACAAGGCCACGATCATCCCGCGCGGCGGCGCGCTGGGCATGGTGGTCAGCCTGCCTGAGATGGACCGGCTGAACTGGCATCGCGACGAATGCCAGCAAAAACTGGCGATGACTATGGCGGGCAAGGCCGCAGAGATCCTCAAATACGGCGAAGATCACGTGTCCAACGGCCCGGCGGGCGATATCCAACAGGCCAGCCAACTGGCGCGCGCCATGGTGATGCGCTGGGGCATGTCCGACAAGGTCGGCAATATCGACTATGCCGAAGCGCATGAGGGATATTCGGGCAATACCGCTGGCTTCTCGGTCTCGGCCCATACCAAGGAACTGATCGAGGAAGAGGTCAAGCGCTTCATCCAGCAGGGCTATGATCAGGCGCACGCGATCCTGACCGAGCGTCATGATGAATGGGAACGCCTGGCCCAGGGTCTTCTGGAATACGAAACGCTGACCGGGGACGAAATCAAACGCGTCATGCGGGGTGAGCCGCCCACTGCCGGGGACGACGATGACGGCAACACGGACAAGGGCAACGCCGCCAGCGTGACTGCGATCCCCAAGACCAAGCCGAAACACGCGCCGCGCGGGGGGATGGAACCCGAACCAACGGCCTGATATCAGGCGACAGGAAAAGCCCGGCACATGCCGGGCTTTTCTTTTCGAACGGGGGCAACTTCTGTCAGAACCGGCGGACAAACGCGCAGGGAGACAGGGCCGGATGCCGGTATTGAAAGACAGTGGGTTTTCGGGGCGGATCGAATGGCTGGGCCATGTTCCGGCGGGCTCAAGCCTCCGAGCCATGGCAGTCGAGGAGCTTGCTCTCGGATTTGATGGCATCGACGGAGGTCGTCATGCGGGAACCAATCGCGGGTCCTGCACCCGGGTGCGAAACCTCTACCCACGAGGCACCGAGATACGGAACGTCAGGCAACTCGCTGTGCTGGCGGCAGAAGAGCTGGAGGTGATCTCGGCCGAGATGGGGTTGCCTCTACTTGATCCCGCGCTGCTGGGCGACAATGTGGTTCTGCGCGGCATACCTGATTTTACCCATGTGCCACCGTCGTCGAGGCTTCAGTCCGCGACCGGTACTACCCTGACCATCGACATGGAAAACCGACCATGCGTTCTGCCCGGACGCGAGATCGAGGTCGAAGACCCCGGACATGGCGCCGCCTTCAAACCGGCCGCAGAGGGGCGGCGAGGGATCACGGCTTGGGTCGAAAGGCCAGGTAAACTGGCCATTGGGGATCAACTGACCCTGTTCGTCCCCGATCAGCGCGCTTGGCGCCCCTGACGGCCCCGAGTTTCCGATCTGCGCCCGGCGAAATCGGGTCGCGACGTTTCACGTCGCGAAAATGTCGGAATCCACATCATGCCGAGCGATTTGCGACGTTACTCCTGTGCCCAAGACCGGCGCGTGCGCGTCGGTACACCGGAACACCAAGCAGGGATTGCACCCATGGCCTATAAATCCGACATCGAAATCGCCCGCGAGGCAAACAAGAAACCGATCCTGGAGATCGGTGCAAAGCTGGGTATCGCCAGCGAGGATCTGCTGCCCTATGGCCATGACAAGGCGAAGGTCAGCCAGAACTTCATCAACTCGGTACAGGACCGCGAGAACGGTAAATTGATCCTGGTGACCGCGATCAACCCGACCCCGGCAGGCGAGGGCAAGACCACCACCACCGTGGGTCTGGGCGATGGTCTGAACCGTATCGGGAAAAAGGCGATGATCTGTATTCGCGAAGCCTCTCTCGGGCCGAACTTCGGCATGAAGGGCGGGGCAGCCGGTGGCGGCTATGCGCAGATCGTTCCGATGGAAGAGATGAACCTGCACTTCACCGGCGACTTCCACGCAATCACCAGCGCCCATTCGCTGCTGTCGGCGATGATCGACAACCACATCTATTGGGGCAACGAGCAGGATATCGACACCCGCCGTGTGGCGTGGCGCCGTGTTGTCGACATGAACGACCGCGCGCTGCGTCAGATCACCTGCTCGCTGGGCGGCGTGTCGAACGGTTTCCCGCGCGAAGCAGGCTTTGACATCACCGTGGCCTCGGAAGTGATGGCGATCCTGTGTCTGGCCAATGACCTGAAAGACCTTGAAAAGCGCCTGGGTGACATCATCGTCGCCTATCGCCGCGACAAGACCCCGGTCTATTGCCGCGACATCAAGGCCGAAGGCGCGATGACCGTTCTCTTGAAAGACGCGATGCAGCCGAACCTGGTGCAGACGCTGGAGAACAACCCGGCCTTTGTGCATGGTGGCCCCTTTGCCAACATCGCGCATGGCTGCAACTCGGTCATCGCCACCAAGACCGCGCTCAAGGTTGCCGATTACGTGGTCACCGAAGCAGGCTTTGGCGCTGACCTGGGTGCCGAGAAGTTCATGAACATCAAGTGCCGCAAGGCGGGCATCGCCCCGTCGGCCGTGGTGATCGTCGCCACCGTGCGCGCGATGAAGATGAACGGCGGCGTCGCCAAAGCCGATCTGGGCGCCGAGAACACCGAAGCGGTCAAGAAGGGCTGTGCCAACCTGGGTCGCCACATCGAGAACGTGAAGTCCTTTGGCGTGCCGGTGGTCGTGGCGATCAACCATTTTGTCACCGACACCGAGGCTGAAATCCAGGCGGTCAAGGATTACTGCACCGCGCATGGCGTCGAGGCAGTGTTGTCGCGCCATTGGGAACTGGGCTCGGAAGGATCTGAAGAGCTGGCGCGCAAGGTAGTGGCCTTGGCCGACTCGGGTGTCGCGCATTTCGCGCCGATCTATCCCGATGAAATGCCGCTGTTCGAAAAGATCGAAACCATCGCCAAGCGCATTTATCGTGCCGATGAGGTTCTGGCCGACTCGAAGATCCGCGGTCAGTTGAAGGAATGGGAAGAGGCCGGATACGGCAACCTGCCGGTCTGCATGGCCAAGACCCAGTACAGCTTCACCACCGATCCGAACCGCCGTGGTGCCCCCACCGGCCACTCGGTTCCGGTGCGCGAGGTTCGGCTGAGCGCCGGTGCCGGATTTATCGTGGTGGTCTGCGGCGAGATCATGACCATGCCGGGTCTGCCCCGGAAGCCTGCCGCCGAAACCATCCGTCTGAATGACGCAGGGCAGATCGAGGGCTTGTTCTAAGCCGTCAAATACGTCAACTCGTGGCCCGGGATCACCCCGGGCCACAGGAGATTCTGATGCCACCTCTGACACCGCCGGAACAATGTCATTCGATGCGGGACCTCAGAACAGAGATCGACAGGTTCGACCGCCAATTGGTCGAGATGCTGGCGCGGCGCGCGACCTATATCGACCGCGCCGCAGAACTGAAGCCGGCAGAGGGCCTTCCGGCTCGTATCCCGGACCGGGTCGAAGCGGTGGTGCAGAACGTGCGCAAAGAAGCGCTGTTCAAGGGGCTGGATCCGGATCTGGCCGAACAGCTGTGGCGCATTTTGATCGATTGGTCCATCGCCCGCGAAGAACGCGTGCTTGGGGCTGCATAAGGGCTGGTACGGCCACGGTTCGTGATTTAGGAGAGGGACAAGCATGGTAGCGCAAGTCATCGACGGAAAGGCCTTTGCAGCCAAGCTGCGGGCGCAAGTGGCTGAACAGGTCGCCACGCTGAAAGAGGCGCATGGGATTACCCCCGGCCTTGCGGTCGTCCTGGTGGGAGAGGATCCGGCCAGCCAGGTCTATGTGCGCTCCAAGGGCAAGCAGACGGTCGAAGTCGGCATGAACTCTTACGAGCACAAGCTCGATGCCTCGACCTCGGAAGAGGATCTGCTGGCGTTGATCGACCGCCTGAACAATGATCCGGAGGTTCACGGCATTCTGGTGCAACTGCCCTTGCCGAAACACCTTAACGAAGACCTAGTAATCAACGCCATTGACCCGGCCAAGGACGTTGATGGGTTCCACATCTCGAACGTGGGACTTCTGGGAACCGGACAAAAGAGCATGGTGCCCTGCACGCCGCTCGGCTGTCTGATGATGCTGCGCGACCATCACGGCAGCCTCAGCGGTATGGATGCCGTGGTGATCGGGCGCTCGAACATCGTAGGCAAGCCGATGGCACAGCTCTTGCTGGGCGACAGCTGCACCGTGACCATTGCGCATTCGCGCACCAAGAACCTGGCGGAAGTTGTACGTCGCGCCGATATCGTGGTGGCCGCTGTTGGTCGGCCTGAAATGGTGCCCGGCGACTGGATCAAACCCGGCGCCACAGTAATCGACGTCGGCATCAACCGGATCGAGCGGGATGGAAAAACCAAGCTGGTGGGCGATGTCGACTACAACAGCTGCGCCGAGGTTGCCGGTGCCATCACGCCCGTTCCTGGTGGGGTCGGCCCAATGACCATCGCCTGCCTGCTGGCCAATACATTGACCGCATGCACCCGTGCTAACAACCTGCCTGAACCAAAGGGCCTGACCGCCTGAGTGTTGCAACCGCGGATCAGGGTCGGCAGTCTGTATTGTCACGCCGGCCTTGACGCCAATTTCCGTTGTCCTGCGTGCGGCGCGGGTTAAGCATTTGAAACAAGACAAAACACGATCAACTCAGGGGTGTGACTTTCTTGCGCCGCCTGACGCCAAATAGCTGCAATCTATGCAATTGTAGGGGGCGTGCTATTTGTGGCAGGGATTGATTTGCGGTATGACGGTTTTCCGCGTCAGACTAGTTCACATAAGTTATTCATGATTGCCACACTGAGATCATTTCTGAGTGCCGACAAACGGGGTCTGATCGGACCGGCATTCGTGTTCTTGTCCCTTCTGGCCAGTATTTCTGATCCGTTTGGCGGGCATGGCATGCCCTTTTGGCAGCGGTTCCTGTTCTGGTTGCTGGTTCTGGGGGTCGCAGGCGGTATCGCCCGATTGAGCCATACCGTGGTCGAGCGATACGCACCGGGGGCGGCGCTTTTGCGCAAGGATCTGCTGATCGTCATCCTGGTAACGCTTTTGTTCACGCCTGCGCTGTGGGTGTTGATTCGCCTGCTCGCGATGCCCACCGCGGACGCTGCCCCGGACATGTGGAGCATGGCGCGCTACGGTACCATCTTTGCCTCGGGCCTGATCATCCTGCGGCGGGGCCTGCCAGGACCGGCAGAGCCGGAATTGGAAGTGTCGCAACCCCGCATCTACAAGCGCCTGCCCGATGGGTTCTCGGAGCAAATCCTGCGCCTTACGGTCCGCGATCACAGTGTCGATGTGGTGACTGATCAGGGGGTCCACACGATCCGATCGCGGTTCGGCGATGCGATAGACGAGATGGTCCCGATCACCGGCCATTGTACCCACAGGTCCCATTGGGTGACGGATGCAGCAATTGAGAGTGTCGAGCGCAGCGGTGGAAAGATCCATCTTCGTTTGACCAATGGTGATCTGGTCCCGGTCAGCCGCAAGTACCGCCCCGGACTGGAGGAGGCAGGTATCATCTGATCCGTGGCTCAGCGCGGCATTGGCACGGCATGCGGGGTGGCGCCGGTGACAATCGCCAGCGCCTCGGGCCGCATCAGTTGGGCCAGAACCGGCGCATCGCTGCGCAACCCGCCGGTATAGGTGCCATAGGCGGGCAGCACGATTCGCGCGGTGTCGACAAGAAACGCCGGGCGCGACAGGCTGCGACCGCGCAGGCGCAGCGCCGCCTTGGGGTGGTAATGACCCGAGATCTCGCCCTGTGCCCCCGGCTGGGCGATATGACGAAACAGCAGCGGTCCAAGTGTCAGTTCGGCCAGATGCGACCCTCCCATGGCCACCGGGCTGGGATCGTGGTTGCCCTCGATCCAGATCCAGCGCAGCCCGGCTTGGAGAGTGGCGATGCGCAGGCGGGCGGGTTCGGGCAGGGCGCGGGCGGCCTCGGTATCGTCGAAACTGTCGCCCAAGCAGATCACCGTCTCGGGCGCGGTGCGCTCCAGATCGGCGGCAAACCTGTCCAGCGTATCGGCCACCTCATAGGGCGGCAGCGGGGTGCCGCCGCGCCGGGCGATGCGCTCGGATTTCCCCAGATGCAGGTCTGAGACACACAAGAGCCGCCGTGCGCCCCACCACAGCGCGCCAGTGCCCAGCGCGGTGAGCCGTTCCCCGGCAAAGGTGAAATCGTATCCGTTCATGATGTGTTCTTTGCGCGGGACGCCGGATTGCGCAAGTCCTTTCAGACCGAGAGACCGGCGTCGACCAGCAGACGGGCGCTTTCCTCGGCCAAGAGACGCTCTTCGGCGGCGCCCTGCACCGGCACCTTGCCGACCTCGAGAAACAGCGGCGCGGCGAGTGGTGTTACCCGGTCCAGCCGCACCAGGTCGATCCTGTCGCCAACGCGAGCGATCATTTCCTCGATCCGGCCAAAATCGACCAGACCACGCATCGCCTCGGCCCGGGTGATCTGCATCATCAGGTGGCCGGGGTCGTATTTCTGCAAGGTGTCATAGAGGATATCCGAGCTGAAGGTCGCCTGCCGCCCGGTCTTGCGCTGACCACCCAGATTGCGCTCGATCAGCCCGGCGATGGTGGCTGAGGCGCGAAAGGTGCGTTTCATCACCGCGTTACCGGCCAGCCACTGGTCCAGCCCGGCGCGCAGGCTGTCGATTTCGAAGAGCGGCGCCGGGTCGGTCGTAGCCTCGAGCCCCCAGATCAAGACCGCGTAATCGGTGGCGACAAAGCCCAGCGGGTTCAGGCCCGTCTCCTCCATCCGTTTGGTCAGCAACAGGCCCAGCGTCTGCATCGCGTTGCGCCCGGCAAACCCGTAGACGCACAGATGTTCGCGCCCATCCTGGGGGAAGCTTTCGACCAGCAGTCGCCCGCGTTCGGGCAGGCGCGAGACCCGGCGTTGCAGGGCCAGCCAGTCAGCGGTGTGGCGCGGAAGCTGGGGCCAGTCCGCCCGCGCGAACAGGTCAAGGATACGGGCGCTGAGCTGGGTCGAGGTGGCGAATTTGGTGCCCATGAAGGTGGCGATCTTGGGCTTCTTGTCGGCGCGGCGGCTGACCTCGACCACCATATCGCGCAGGCCCTCGTACCGCACGATCTGGCCGCCGATCAGAAAGGTATCGCCAGGGGTGAGCGAGGCAGCAAAACCCTCCTCAATCTCACCCAGCGGCTTGCCGCCACGATTGCGCCGGAGCCGTACCTTAAGCGTGTCGGTGTCCTGGATGGTGCCGATGTTCTGGCGGATCCGCTGGGCGCTGCGCGGGTCGCGCAACTGCCATTGACCGTCGGGGCGCTGTTGCAGGCGCTGCCAGCGGTCATAGGCGCGCAGGGCATAGCCGCCGGTGGCACAGAAATCGAGACAGGCGTCGAATTCGGATCGGGCAAGGTCGGCATAAGGCCCGGCCGAGGTCATCTCGGCAAAGAGTGCATCGGCGTCGAAGGTTCCGGAACAGGCGGCGATCAGGATATGCTGGCACAGCACGTCATGCGGACCGGGGCCGCGCGGTTCGCCATCAAGCGTATGGGCGCGTACCGCTTCGAGCGCGGCTATGCATTCCACCACCTCGAACCGGTTGGCGGGCACTAGCAGCGCCTTGGACGGGGCATTGTAGCGGTGATTGGCTCGTCCGATCCGCTGTACCAGCCGTTTGACGTTCTTCGGTGCGCCGATCTGGATCACCAGATCCACATCGCCCCAGTCGATCCCTAGGTCGAGACTGCCGGTGCAGACGATGGCGCGCAACTCGCCCCGCACCATCGCCGCCTCGACCCGCTCGCGCTGGGTCCGGTCGAGACTGCCGTGGTGGATACCGATGGGCAGCCCGTCGTCGTTGGCCAGCCAGAGGTTGTGAAAGAAGATCTCGGCCTGGGCGCGGGTGTTGTGAAAGATGAGCGTCGTCTTGTGCCGCCGGATCTGGTCTAGCACAGCAGGGATCGAATAGGCCGCACCGCCGCCGGACCAGGGCGGCATTTCCTCGGTCTCCAGCATGGCGATATCGGGGTCGGGGCCGGGATCGGCCAGCAGGATTTCGCAAGGGTCGGGGTGACGGGCGAGAAAGCGGGCAATGGCCTGCGGGTCCTCGACCGTGGCCGACAGGCCCATCCGGCGCAGATCGGGGCAGAGCGTTTGCAACCGCGCCAGCGCCAGCATCAGCTGGTCGCCCCGCTTGCTTTCGGCCAGGGCGTGGATCTCGTCGACCACCACGCGGCGCAGCCCGGCGAACATGCGCGGCGCGTCCTCGTATGAGGTGAGGAGCGCCAGGCTTTCAGGCGTGGTCAGCAGGATATGGGGCGGGTCGGCGCGCTGGCGTTTCTTTTGCGTGGCCGAGGTGTCGCCGGTGCGATCCTCTATCCGGACGGCCAGGCCGATCTCGTCTACCGGGGTGCGCAGGTTGCGCTTGATATCGGCGGCCAGCGCCTTGAGCGGAGAGACATAGAGCGTGTGCAGGCCCTGATGCTGTCCCTTTGCCAGCTCGGCCAGCGTGGGCAGAAACCCGGCCATGGTCTTGCCGCCACCGGTGGGGGCGATCAAGAGGGTCGCGGGACGGTCCGCGCGATCAAACATCGCCTGCTGATGGGGGTGGACAGACCAGCCCTTGGCAGTGAACCAGTTGGTGATGGTCGCTGGGAGTTGCGGCATGGCGGTGACACTATCACCTGCCTCGGGCAAGGGAAGGGGGCGCTGCCCCCGCCGCCCGTGCAGGGTGACTCCCCGGGGATATTTTCAGCAAGAGGAAGGGCGTGGCTGCAATTTGCGGATCAGCTCTTGTACCGCGCGGGGCAGGGTGGTGTCGGCACCCGTCGGCGCGGCGTCGAGCGCGCTTTCGACATCCTTGACCAGGATGCCGATCGTGTTGTCCTCGCTTAGCCCGTCGCGGGCGAATTCGATCTGGTCGAAATTGCTGGCGAACCAGTTCTGGCCAGAGCTGGTGTGGATGAGGGCAAGCAGCGCGGCCTCGTCAAGGCCCGCGGCGTCGGCCCAGTCCAGCACCAGCCGCGTCATGGCCGTATTGGCGGCGGCGAGCAGGTTGTTAAGCACCTTGGCTTGCATACCCGATCCAAAGGGCCCCATGCGGTGAAAATGGCTGCCCATCGCGTTGAAGAGTGGTTGGACGGCATCCAGATCCGCAGGGTTGCCGCCCAGCATGAAGGACAGCCGCGCATCCTGAGCCGCGACTTGCGCGCCGGACATCGGCGCGTCGATCAGAGCGATATGGTCCGGCACGCGCGCCCGAAGGTCACGCACATAGCGGGGCGACAGGGTGGAGCAGAGGATGACGCAATCCAAGTGTTTTGCATCAATCAGTCTCTGATCCGTGAACAATACCTGTTCAGTTTGCGGAATGTCCCGAACAACGGTGATAAGTGTCCTCAGGCCTTGCGAAAATGCCGCAATGTTATCGGTAATCTGGTGGCTGGTGCCGGTAAAATCGCTGGGTGGGCGGATATCGAAGCCTTGCGCCTGCAACCCGGCGCGTCGCAGGGCGGCCAGCATCGGCGCCCCCATGCGGCCACAGCCCGCGACCCCGATCATTTCACGATCTTCTCGTCCTTGACGAACATGTTGGCCCAGGCGCGGTCGATCAGGTCGGGGCTCATCTGATAGGGGATGCCCTCGAACTCGCAGATGGCGATCATCTGGTCGATCAGGAAGACCGGCTGATAGTTGGCATAGATGTTGTCGATGGTCGGGTATTTGGCCTTGAGCAGATGCACCAGCGCCTTTTCATCCAGCGGCACGCCCTTCTTGCGGGCGACCATGGCGAAGATTTTCAGGAAGTTTTCCTGGTTCGGGCCGTCGATCTTGATCTTGAAGAAGATCCGGCGCAGCGCTGCCTGGTCAAAGATCTCGTTGGGGTGAAAGTTGGTCGAGAAGATCACCAGCGTATCGAACGGCACCTCGAATTTCTCGCCCGATTGCAGGCCCAGAATGTCCTTGCCCTCTTCCAGCGGCACGATCCAGCGGTTGATGATCGCCTGTGGCGGCTCGGCCTGGCGGCCAAGGTCGTCGATGATGAAGATGCCGCCGGTGGATTTCAACTGCAAGGGCGCCTGATAGGTGCGTGCGGTGGGATTGTAGACAAGATCGAGCATCGACAGCGACAACTCGCCCCCGGTAATCACGGTGGGGCGCTCGCACATCACATACCGGCTGTCGAACCGGGCCCGGCGGCGCAGTTGGGTCGGGTCGTCGGGTTCTTGTTCGATGGCAGTGTGCACGATCGGGTCATAAACGGTAATGACCTGCCCGGAGTATTCGATGGCGCGGGGCACATAGACATTGTCACCCAATGCGTCGCGGATGCCATTGGAGATCGAGGATTTACCGTTCCCCGGCGGCCCATACATCAGAATCGAGCGACCCGCGCTGACTGCGGGGCCGAGATGACCTAGCAGGCTGTCGGGCAGCACCAGGTGCCCCATGGCCTTGACCAGTTGGTCGCGGGTGACCTGGATGTTGCGAATAGATTGGCGTTTGACCTGTTCTCGGTAGAGTTCAAGCGGTACCGGCATGGCGCCGAAGTACTCCGATTGGCTGAGGGCGTCGAGCGCCCGAGCTTTACCGGCATCAGTCAATTGATAGCCCATCTCGTTGCCATTGTTGGCATTGAGCGTGCCCGTTGCCTCGAGCAGCTTTTGTGATCGGGCCATATCGACGAGTTCTTGTGTCACTGTAACCGGTAGGCAGATGGCCTCGGAGATTTCTGATACGTTTTCGACGGTCTTACGAAAGATCGTCTTGAGCAGAATGTCCCGCATCATGACGATGGGGAGTTGCATTTCTGACATCCGTTTCGGAGCGGGAGGCGCCAGAACGGCGGTAGGCTGCATGTTCATAGTCGAGACCTGAAGAATTTCCATGGCTGGTCAGTGAAGCGATCACTTCGACAATCAGATTGTCTGATCAATGTGGCAGCACAAGGGCGGGCAAAGGGCAGGTTATGCACTTAGGTTCCGTGGATTACACCAAGCACGAGATAGGCCGCTAGGCTTCCGCCCAAAGCCAAGCCCATCGGGAATTTTTTGCCTGTATCCCAGCTTTTCCAGTTGGGCGCGATCCGCCGCAATGGTGAATGTTTGGCAATGCGGTGGGTGACGAAGGCTCCAAGCAAACCAGCAGTAAGCAAGCCTGTCGCGAGCGTCAGGTCGCCTGTCCATACAAAAGGCGCTGCGGCCGCGGCAAACTTTGCGTCGCCGGCCCCCAGCGCCCCGGCGGCATTCAGCAATATGCCAATCAGCAACACCACAGGCAGGTGCAAAAGTTGCCAGACATAGGTCGGCAATGCCAGCGGGATCGGGCCTATGCGACCCGAGACCCACTCGCTGGTGAACGGTGCATAGGCAATCAGGCCAACAAAGACGAAAACCGCAGCCAATGTGACAACGGCATGGTTGCGGATCTTCATCTCTCGCAGGTCTGTATAGGCAACATAGAGGCAGATCGGCAGTACAAAAGGTACAAACCAAACCGCCGCCTGGGCGGGGATGACCATCGGATCAGCCGATTTCAAGCGCACGCAAGGAACGCACCGCATCCTCGAAATGCTGGGGATGGGTGTCTATCGCCTCGCGAAGCAAGGATTTTCCTGTTGTGATGTCACCCTGTTTGACCGCGGAAAGTGCCATCGTGTGCAACAATTGCGCCCGCTCGGTTTGGGTCATCGGTACCACCGGCAGCGTATAGTTGCGCTGGGCGCTCCGGGCCAGAACCAGATTGTTCTTTGCGGTAAAAAGGCTACTATCCTGGCGAAGGGCTTCACCGAAAAGGCGCTCGGCCTCGGCGAAGTCGCCGCGCGTCAGCTTGGAGTATCCCCAGTTGTTCATGACACCGGCAGGCCGCGTCGTCAGGCCGACAGCTGTCTCGTAGAAGGTGTCGGCGTTTTTCCACTCGCGATTAGAATCCGCGACCATCGCTTCCAGCCGGTAGCGGTTGAAAGTTTCGTGCGTGGGCGGCACGGAATCCAAAATTTGCTCGGCGCGCTCCCACTCGTTGTTGCGGATCAGGGCGTCGGCATAGTCGATCGAGTCGTCTGGAATGGTGCCGTCCATCTTAACGACCTTGCCCCAGACGGCCACGGCTTCTGTATTGCGATGAGCTCGCGTCAGGGACTTGGCCAATCCGCGTTGCAGGTCGATGCGGTCAGCGTTGCCCTCCAAAGCGCGCTGAAAGTAGTCGACGGCCTCGTTAGGGTCCGCGACCGTCAGCATCACATCGTTCAAATTGGTTTCATCCACGACGTTGACGTCCTGGAATGCTCGGTCGACTGTTTCTTCAGCATTTTCTGAACATGCTGAAACTGTCAGACTGCCTGCCAGCATAACCGGAATCAGGATAAGGTGGCGCATTTTTGCGTCCTTTTGCTGCTCTTGCCCTCGTTAAGGTGTCTTGCGGATCACAAAGTCTCCTTGTCCCCGCTGCACCAATTTATATTCTTCTTGTAGTTGCTCATTATTAACAACATTTTCCGATTTTGCGAGCGCTATCCGCAAATTGTCCCGGATTGAGTCACTTTCGCCATTGTCGAGCGCATAGGCTTTTTGAAAAACCTGCTTTGCTTCGGCCAGTTCGCCTTTTTCCATCAGGAGCACGCCAAGGTTGTTCCAAGCTTCCGGCCAGTCTGGCGCATCGTCAACAGCGCGGCGCAACATCGGTTCTGCTTGCCCAAAGCGTCCCAGGCCCAGATTTGCCGTGCCGATCCCGGTCAAGATCTCGGGTGTCATTCCTTCGTCCAGCGCGGCGCGTGTGAAGCTGTCCAAGGCAAGTTCATATTCACCCGCCGCCATCAGTCGCTGCCCTACTTCTACGCCGCTGACCGCCTCCTTTCGATGGTCGACACCTGGTGGAAAGGGGGTGTCGGGCAGTGCCGTTGCATCATCCTTCGTGCAACTGGCCACCGTCACTGCCGCGACGATGGCCATAGTTTTGAACAATTTCGGTGTGGCTGGTTGCCCACCCTGTTGTTTCATCTTGTCATTTGCTCATGTTACCCAGATCCATGATACCTTTTGCCGACGGGCCGACAAGGATGATCAGCAAGGGCGGCACGGTCAGCATCATTGTGGCGAGTGTCATTTTCGTTGGCAACTTGTTTGCGGCCTCTTCGGCGCGCATGACGCGCTTGTCCCGCATTTCTCCGGCATAGACGCGCAATGCCTCGGCGATAGAGGTACCGAATTGGGATGACTGGATCATCACGGTGACGAAAGAGGACACGTCGATCACGCCGCATCGGGTCCCCATGTCGCGCAGCACCTTGTCCTTTTCCTTGCCTGCTTTCATCTCATAGGCGACGATTTCGAATTCGTCGGCCAGGTCGGGGTAGGACGCACGCAACTCGCGCGCAACACGAACGATCGACTGGTCAAGGGACTGGCCGGCTTCGACACAGACCAGCATCATGTCCAGCGCGTCCGGGAAGGCGCGTGTAATGTTCTCCTTACGGGTATCGACCCGGCGGGTAATCCAGTACTTGGGCAGAAAATATCCAACGGCGCCGGGTCCGAGAACGCGGATCAGCATCGCTTGACCGTCATAGTTCTGCTCGCCGTTGATGATAGTCACGTAAATGACACCCAGAAGCAACCCGACCAGTCCAAGCGCCATTTGGGCGAAATGGAAGAAGCGGACCGCATCCTTGGATTGGTAGCCTGCCTGCCGCAGTTTCAGTTGCATAGCCGACAACTGGTCGGCGTCCTGCGGCTCAAGAAAGGTTGCGAAACGTTGAAGCTGCTCGTTGCGGCCGGCTTGGCGCAGCTGCTCCTTTTTCGATTTCTGCGGCGTTTTCGGATTTTGATCCCGCTTTAGCTTCTTCAGCGGATCTTCGGGCTGGTTGAGCATCAGCGGGATCGTAAGCAGGATCATAAATAGACCAAGTCCGCCCACCACGATGAGGGGTCCAAATTCACCCAGATTGGCGGTGATGAAATCGTTCACTGTATTCAGCAATTCCATGTCGATCTCCTCACACCTTGATGTTGGTCAGCATGCGCATGACAAACAGGTTCGCGGTTAGCAGGATGCCCACGACAAAACAGGCAGGGATGAACAGTTCGTGATCCTGCACGCCGTCATAATAGCCGGGGTCGTTGATCAGGATTACCATGAGTGCGACCAGAGGAAAGGCGGACAGGAACTTGCCAGACCATTTCGCTTCGGCCGTGATGGCCTTGACCCTGCGGAACAGGCGAAAACGGGCGCGGATCACCTTGGCCAGACCCGCCAGAACCTCCGCTAGGTTTCCGCCCGACTGCTGTTGGATGGTGACCGCGACCGAGAGGAAGCGGAGATCCTGCATGTCCAGGCGTTCGGCCATCTCCTTGAGTGCCTCGCCGATCTCGCGACCATAGGCGGATTCGTCCGCGATGATGCCGAATTCGGTTGCAATTGGGTCTTCCGATTCCTTGGCAACGATCTGGATAGCCGAGACGAACGGGTGGCCGACACGCAAGGAGCGCACCATCAGTTCCACTGCGTCGGGCAGCTGTTCTTCGATCATGCTAAGGCGTTTATTGGCCTTGTGATTGACCCAGATGTAGACCGCCCCGATCCCGATCGCGACCGAGATGGCGGCGCGGATCTTGACCTCGGTCTGGGTGCCGACGCTGAGCCCGACAAAGGCGATACAGGCTAAAAGAACCATAATCATGATCAATTGCCGCGGGGTGAAGGCGATCGCTGCCTTCTGTGCCTTTTCCGCCAACAGGGAATACAGCGGGATGGACTGCGATTTCATGTGTTGTTGCATCTCCTTGCGGAGTTGCTCCAGCACCTGTTCGCGACCGGCGCCCTTGTCGAGCATTTCTAGCCGGCGGTTCACCCGGCTGTTCAGGCTGATAGATTTGCCAAAGGCCACCAGGTACAGGCCTTCGACCAGTACAAGGACCCCGACAAAGATCAGGCCGTAGATAATTGGTTCGGCGCTCAGTTCCATAGACTGGTTCCTTACATGGTGGTCGGTTCGTAGATCGAAGCCGGCAGGTCGTAGCCCCACATGCGAAACCGCTCCGAGAAATGGCTGCGCACACCGGTGGCGGTGAAATGGCCGATGATCTTGTTATCAGGAGTCAGTCCCACCCGCTGATAACGGAAGATTTCCTGCATTGAGATGACGTCGCCCTCCATCCCGGTGATCTCGGTGATCGAGGTCATACGGCGGCTACCGTCTTGAAGGCGACTAGCCTGGACAATCAGGTTGACGGCGCTTGAAATCTGGCTGCGCACGGCCTTGATCGGCATTTCAATCCCGGCCATAGCGATCATGTTTTCCAGACGGCTGACACCATCGCGGGCAGAGTTGGCGTGGATCGTCGTCATCGAACCGTCATGGCCAGTGTTCATGGCCTGCAACATGTCGATGACTTCCTCGCCGCGCGTTTCGCCAACGATGATGCGGTCGGGGCGCATCCGCAGCGCGTTCTTCAGACAGTCCCGCGGAGAAACCTCGCCCTTGCCTTCGACGTTTGGCGGGCGGCTTTCCATCCGGCCTACATGGGTCTGTTGCAGCTGGAGTTCCGCGGTATCCTCGATTGTCAGGATACGTTCGGAATTGTCGATGAAACTGGACAGCGCGTTCAGCGTGGTGGTCTTGCCCGAACCAGTACCGCCCGACACGATGACGTTCAGCCGGGTGGCGACGGCGGCTTGAAGATAGGCCGCCATCTCTTCGGTAAAGGCACCGAACTTGACCAAATCGTCTATGCCCAGCTTGTCCTTTTTGAACTTTCGGATCGACACCAGCGAACCGTCGACCGCAATCGGCGGCACCATCGCGTTGAAACGTGAGCCATCGGCAAGGCGGGCGTCGACATAGGGGTTTGATTCATCGACCCGACGACCCACAGCGGACACGATCTTGTCGATGATACGCAGCAGATGCCGTTCATCTTTGAACGTGATGTCAGTCAGTTGCAGCTTGCCCGCCCGCTCGACAAAGATCTGGCGCGGTCCGTTCACTAGGATATCGTTTACCGTTTCATCCTGTAGCAGGGTTTCCAAGGGGCCCAGCCCGGTTACCTCGTCATACAGCTCTTTGTTGAGTTGCGCGCGGTCCTCGCGATTCAACACGATGCCCTTTGTTTCAAGCATCTCGCTGGTGATCGAGGTAATCTCGGACCGAAGTTCCGCCTCAGACGCGTGCTCCAGCGCCGCAAGGTTTAGGTTTTCAAGCAGATCGCGGTGTAGCTCGATCTTGATCTCGCTCATCCGCTCCTTGCGCTTGCGCTCTCGATCCATGGGGAGCGCTTCGGCTGCCGACTTCTGCGCGGGTTTGCGAAGGCTGGCGGACTGTTTGACGTCGGATTTCGCTGCCTGCAAATCTTGTTTCGGCGCAGCTAATGCAGCGACTGGCTCTGCCTTGTCGGCTTTCCTGTATCTTGAAAACACGTTCGACCCCCTCGTCTATGGTGTTTAGGCTGCTTTTGCGTCGTTACGGCCAAGTTCGTGCAGTGACTGAGCGAGTTTGGCAATTTCCCGGCGCAACGGATTCTTCGGCGCCGAGGACGCCAGAGGCAGCCCATGATCCGCACCTTGGGTGACCTGCTTGCCACCGTCTGGCAGTTGCAGGTCGATGGAAATCCCCAGGGATTCGCCCATCCGCTTAACCCGGCTCTTGCCGCTCAGGTCGGTGAACTTGGGTGCCTTGTTCAGCGCAAAGCGAAGCTTGTTGAACGGCAGGTCTTCGGACTGAAGCGCGCGCTTCATCCGAAGCGCATTCTGGGCCGACCGCATGTCCAGTTCGATCATAGCAAAATACACATGTGCGGCTTGAAGCACTGTTTCCGACCACTGAACCAGTGTCTTGGGCATGTCCACAACAACATAGTCAAAATGCGCCCGCGCCATTTCGATGACGCGCGAGATGTCCTCGGGTGTGATGATGTCTAGTGGTACCATGTCCGACGGAGCCGTCAGAACTTGAAGCTTGTTTTCGAAACTCAAAAGTGCCTGACCGAACACCTCTTCGTCCATGTTGGCGGTCTCAGACAACATCTCGAAAACCGCATCCCGGCGGGGCAGATCCAGATAGGTCGAAACCGAGCCGTATTGCATGTCGAAATCCATCAGACATACACGCGGTGCTTCCTCACCACCGATGTTGGCGAGTTCCCATGCCATGTTTACGGCCATGGTTGTTGCACCGGTGCCGCCCGCCAGGCCATGAACTACGATCAAAGCCCCTTCGCGGGATGCACCCTTGTTCAGGTGGGCCGTGCTGTGGTGCGTTTGCTCGGGTTGCGGTTCCGGTTCACTCAACCGGTCGATGGCTGACTGCAGTTCCCTTTCGGGAAGCGGGTAGGGTACAAACTCGTCTGCGCCTTTGCGGAGCAGTTGGTGCAAAGAGGCCGGAGTGACGTCTTCGGCGATCAAGATCACCTTGATCCCGCGGGATTTTGCTTGGGTTATGATCTCACCCATGAGGACCAGATTGTCTTCGTCACTGGAATCAATTGCGAGTGCGATGAATTCCAGTGCTTCCGCATCGGGCTGGCCGAAAAAAGCCAACGCCTCGGCAAACCCGAGGTCGCCCCAGTTTTCGCCCATCGCGGCTTCCATATCCTCGATCAAAAGGTCGAAGTTCTGCACGTCTCTGCTGACCGTACAGGCCAGGATCGGTGTTGTTTCCGGTTGCGGCATTGCGCTGCTCATTGCCTTATCCTCTTTACGGGGCGGGAGGCAGACGCAGATGTTGTTCGGCAATCTGGCCCGTCATTTCCCGCATGCGACCGGGGATTCTGGTCGCACGTCACCTATTGGAAGCAATGTCGCGGGTAAGTTGGGCGAGATTTGGGCCGAAAAGAACCAATTGTAGGGAATGGGGCGACGATGTCGCCCGATTCAACCTTATTGTTCGAACGCGCTAGAGCTTGTTTCGATCTTGATCGATGTCTTCGGTTCAGCGCTCTTGATGTATTCGCGGTAAATAACCTGGGCGTATTTCCCGTCGAGAATGTTCTGGTGCTTGTCCACGAAGCCAGAAACTTGCGTCACCGTGCGCCGGTTCCGACGCTCGCGGTCGCTGGTTTGAACCAGGGGTTGTGTTTCGCCATAGGAAACAACGGCTTCCAGGCGGGATCGGCTGATCCCCTGGCTGGCAAAGTATGACACGACCGCCTGTGCGCGGCGCATGCCGAGGCTCTTGTTGTATCCGGCAGAGCCCACCGCGTCCGTGTGCCCATAAACACGGAATCGGACCTCGGGAAACTGGCGGATCCAGTCGGCTTGTAGGGTAAGGGTCTGTTGTGCTGCTGCATCCAACTGCGCACTGTCAAAGGCAAAGTTGATCTGAGTGGGCACTTCGCGGGCGAACCGGTCGGCCAGTGTCTGCGCATAACTGCGCTCGCCGTTCATCATCTGTACGTTGTTTAACGTGGCATTGCCGAACGTACCAGAATCCACCTGGTATCCCGCTTCAAGGCCGCAGGCGGAAACAGCCCCAGCCAATCCCAGACATACAAACCATTTCCGCATCGGTTTCATCCTTTGATCACTCCAATACGTAGCCGTAGGAGCCGCTGAAATCCTGCCGGGCCACCTCGGATGCGGCGCCGCTGCGCGCGCGCTCCGTTCGGGACGTCTTGCCGCGCAAGAAGAGGTCCGTTTCGCTTGGTGGTTTGACACGATCAGTGGGCAGTGCCAGCGCTTCGCCCCGTGTCGGCGAAACCAGATGAGCAGTGATGATGATCACTAGTTCGGTTTGAGAACGCTGATAGTTGGCGCTGCGGAAAAGCGCGCCCAAAACAGGGACATCGCCGATCCAGGGAAGCTGAGAATTGTTGTCCAGGAACTCGTCTTCGATCAGGCCGGCGATTGCAAAACTCTCACCATCGCGCAGTTCAACAGTGGTCGAAGTTTCGCGGCGCTGGAACGCAGCGATGTCAAAGCCGTTCACGGTGACCGAGTTGTTTGGATCCAGGGACGATACTGCCGCCAGAAGCTCCAAATTTATCAGATCTCCATCTACCACTCTAGGAATAAACGACATTTCCACACCGAAAGGCTTGTACTCGACAGAGAAAAGTCCGTCGCGTTGGGCAACAGGGATGGGGTACTCGCCGCCAGCGAGGAATTTTGCCTCTTGCCCAGAAAGAGCAGACAAATTGGGCTCGGCCAGGGTCCGCACGACACCTTTCCGCTCCAGCGCTTCAAGAAGCAAGCGAACCTGAGTTGCGCCAGCACTGAAACCAAAGAGTATAGCTCCGGTATTGGCGTTCAAGGCAGGGATGTTGCCACCGATTGCATTGGTCAGCGCAGGTTGGTTGTTCAGCGTATTGATGCCGCCGATTGTATTGCCGCCACTAAAGCCCAGTGAAGCGCTCAGAGATTTGGAAACTGCGCGTTGCATTTCGGCAAAGCGCACTTTGAGCATGACTTGCTGAACCCCCGCCACGCTCATAAGGTTCGATACCCGTTCTGGCGCATATCGCTCAGCAAGATCCAGAGCGCGTTGCAGGCGCGCTGAACTGGAAACTGTGCCTGACAACACAATGCCGTCATTGGCGGTGCGCACCTCAATCCGCTCATTTGGCAGGATTTGCTTCAAACGTTCCTTGAATTCTGTCACGTCGGCCGAAACCTGAACGTTGACATTGGTGATCAGGCGGCCACCGGCATCAAACAGGGTGAGTGTCGTCAAGCCGGGCGACTTGCCCAGAACATAGATTGTGCGATCAGAAAGTGATGAGATATCAGCAATACCGGCATTTGCGATGGATAGTTCCGCAAAGGGTACTTCGCTTTCGACAACAATGGCACGGTTCATCGGGACAGCAAGCGTTTCGGCCATGCCCTTTTTTACCACGCGCAGATCCTGCGCCAAGACTGTCCCTGAAACGGGGACCCATACCAGCGCAAGCCCAGTAAGGGCCGCCTTGATCAAACCGTCAATTTTCATGTGACCTGCCTTTCCGATCACGCCTCACGTCCGGGTCTTTTTGCCCGCTCTTTGGCTCAGTGTGCGCGACTTGCCGTTTTTTTGCAAGAATCAATGCTTTTGAGTCTTTTCTTTATGTGTGGATTGAGCAACAAGACAAAAACGACCGCGCCTGTGCACGGTCGTTTTTCGTTGTCGGACCCGGTTTCAATTTGTGCAGGGGATCGGAATGTCCACGACATCTGCGCCGCGACGGGTTCGAATTGTACAAACCTTCTCTTCTGCCGCCTCCGGAGCAGATTTCAGCTCGCCTAAGCCCAAAAGGCTCCGCTGGTTGACCTCTACGGCCGAGACCACGGTGTCATCGTCGACGCCAACGAGGGCCAGCGACAGACGACCGGTTGTTTGCGCTTGTGCCAGTGCGGCGACCTGTTCGGGACGCGCGGCAACCGTCACGGTCCGCGCAATGGTCGCGCCGGTCACATCTCCGCCAGCGGATTGATCGACGGCCACGATTTGTATGCTGCTCTGAATCAGGCGGGTGATTTCGCCCTGAATGCCCTCAAGAGTGCCGTTCAATCCACCGGTCCAATAGACATCCACGCGGTCACCCGGACGCAAGAACCCCGACACACCCGAAGCAACGTCTACTTTGATCGCGAAGGCGCGCATGCCGCGTTCGAGTTGCGAGGTCAAACCTGCATCCTCGCCGGGCTTGGTCACCTTGACGGCCATGATCGCCTCATCTTTTTCGATCGCCCGCAGTACGAACCGGTATTCTTCCTCCCGGTCCGAAAAAAGCTTTGCCGCTTCGGTGAAAGTACCTTCGGGAATGGAATTGACAGGCCATTTCACCACCCGAACATCTTCCTTCGTGAGGCGTTCGCCATAGCGCAGGGGGCGTGCAGCAACAATCACTTCCTGTGTAGGAACGATCTGAGCACGCGCCTGGCGTTCGCGTGCGAGCTCGCTTTGATACGCCGAAATATAGTTCCGGGCCATCATCACCGCGCCTCCGGCGAGTGCGACGCCCACGATCAGAACCAGTCCAAAAACTGCTCGCATCCTATCACCTCTTTTCCGCACCCGCCCGAACGTCAGAACGATCGCCGGAATTTGCGGGTTTCAACTTGATATTTCTGGACGGCAATTGTGTCAGAATGAGGGTCCCAACTTGTTGGTTGTTTGCCGATTGAGAACAATTGCGGTCATCTGTCCAGCAAGGTGCAGACAGGGTCAGAGACCACTGTCTACTGTCACCCCGCCGATAGTAGTAGAAACGGCTAACGAAACGTCCCCAGTTGGACCATTGATCGCCGAATAGGCGATTCCGGCTAGCGACACGACTGCGGCGGTCAATACCACCCAATCGACCGTGACGGCGCCGTCTTCTTCACTTGCGAAGAGCTTGTAGCGTTTCAGCATGGCAGTACCTCCGTCGCGTTGAGTTCAGAAAAAAGGGCCACGCCTTGTGAAAAAGACGCGGCCCCGTTTCGGTGTAGCCTGCTAAGCGATTACAGGCCGGTATCCGGCGTCACGCTGCCCAGCTCGGTGTTGATCGCGGTCGACAGAGTGCCGGTACCGGTCGAGATGCCGTTGTAGGCGACGGCGGCCAGGGCTACGACAGCTGCGGTCAGCACGACCCAGTCAACGGTCACTGCGCCATCTTCGTCTTTACGGAAGTTTTTGATGAACTTGATCATGGTTAGTCCCTCCTAAGGATCACAAGAGTGTTTCTCAACCTCGCCGTCCGTCTGAACCTGCTCTCTCTCGTTGGCTCATGTCCGTCGCGGTATGGGTGTATATTTGCCGGTCAGCCGTGGCAGGATTTGGGCCAAAAGCAGAAATTTTCTGCCCGAATTTAACTTTTCCCTCACTTTTCCGGTAAGTCTTTGAATTTAAGGAAAAAGAAATTTTACCAATGTTGCGAGCACTGGTTGTGTCGATGCCGAAAGGCTTCAAATGAGGCAAAATCGCCGCAATCTGGCAGGTTTTTCTGGATTTTGACCCCGTTGTTCCGCACAAACTGGCAAAAAAGCATATCTAGAGGCGAGCAGATGGACCTCAGATACATCGTGATGATTGCGGGAATCGCCCTGGTGGCGCCGCCTATGGTTGTTTTGGCAGACACCCCGGCACCTTTTCCCGAGGTAAAATCCAAACGGATCAAGGCTCCGGCGCCTGGAAGCCGGCCGCGCGTGGATGTTCAGATCACGGCCGAAGAACACGCCTTGGCGCCGGTTGGCGGTCGCGGACGGCCAATCGAGGACTCTGAACCTGCCGAGACTGCAATTGCCGCCAGCCTGCCGGCACCTGACAAGCAAGGCCGATATGCATGGTTCTGGGACAAGGTATCGCCGGCGCTGGATCAGTCGGCCCCGGGTCGAATCGACGAGATACTTGTGACTTTGTCCGGCGGTGGGGTGGATGCCCCGCGCATGCAGACCCTGCAGGAGATCGCCCGGGCGCAGGGGCGTTCGATTCTACGCTCGACCATCGGGACCGAAGTTTCCCCGGCCCTTGTCCTGGCGGTGATCGCGGTGGAATCGGCGGGTAAATCAGATGCCGTCAGCCGGGCAGGTGCCCAGGGGCTTATGCAACTGATGCCTGCTACAGCCGAGCGCTTTGGCGTATCCAACAGCCTGTCTCCGGACGAGAATATCGCGGGTGGTGTCAAATACCTGAACTGGTTGATGGGAGAGTTCGGGCGCGATCCTGTGATGGTTCTGGCCGGTTACAACGCGGGCGAGGGGGCCGTACGCCAGCACAGCGGTGTTCCGCCCTTTGCCGAGACCCGGGATTATGTGCCAAAGGTTCTGGCCGCCTACCAGGTGGCCCGCAGCCTGTGCGCGACCCCACCGCAACTGATCACCGACGGTTGCGTGTTCACGGCCATGCAATAGAAAAGGCCCGCCGGTTCGGGCGGGCCTGTCACAATACCTGCGTCGATCAGTTGACCAGCGTTGCCTCGGTCGCGGCGCGAAATTCCTCTTCGCTGACGCCGTCGGCCAGTTCAACGATTTTCAGACCGCCTTCGACCACGTCCAGCACACCAAGGTTGGTGATTATGCGATCGACCACGCCCTTGCCGGTCAGCGGCAGGGTGCATTCCTTCAGCACCTTCGACTCGCCGTGCTTGTTGGCATGGTCCATGACCACCACCACACGTCCGACACCTGCCACCAGATCCATCGCGCCGCCCATGCCCTTGACCAACTTGCCGGGGATCATCCAGTTCGCCAGGTCGCCATTCTCGGCCACTTCCATCGCGCCCAGGATCGCCATGGCGATCTTGCCCCCCCGGATCATCGCGAACGACGTTGCGCTGTCGAAGTAAGCGGTTTGCGGCAGTTCGGTGATGGTCTGCTTGCCCGCGTTGATCAGATCGGGATCCTCGTCACCCTCAAACGGGAAAGGGCCCATGCCCAGCATGCCGTTTTCCGATTGCAGGGTCACGTTCACACCTTTGGGGATGTAGTTTGAAACCAGCGTCGGAATGCCGATGCCGAGGTTCACATACCAACCGTCCTGAAGCTCTTGTGCCGCGCGGGCGGCCATCTGGTTGCGGTCCCAAGCCATTATGCGGTCTCCTTCTTGCGCACGGTGCGCTGCTCGATGCGTTTTTCATGCTCGCCCTGGATCAGGCGGTGCACATAGATGCCGGGCAGGTGGATGCAATCAGGGTCGAGCGAGCCGGTCGGCACGATCTCTTCCACTTCGGCCACGCAGATCTTGCCACAGGTTGCGGCGGGCAGGTTGAAGTTGCGCGCGGTCTTGCGGAACACCAGGTTGCCGGTCTCGTCCGCTTTCCAAGCCTTGACGATCGACAGGTCGGCAAAGATGCCTTCTTCGAGGATATAGGTCTGACCGTTGAAGTCCTTGTGTTCCTTACCATCCGCGATAACGGTGCCGACACCGGTCTTGGTATAAAAGCCCGGGATGCCCGCGCCGCCAGCGCGCATACGCTCGGCTAGGGTGCCCTGCGGGTTGAATTCCAGTTCCAGCTCGCCAGAGAGGTACTGGCGCATGAACTCGGCATTCTCGCCCACGTAAGAGCTGATCATCTTCTTGACCTGCTTGGTCTGCAACAGGATGCCGATGCCGAAATCGTCGACGCCGGCATTGTTCGAGGCAAAGGTCAGATTCTTGACGCCGGATTCCTTGATCGCCTGAAGCAGCAATTCGGGAATGCCGCACAGGCCGAACCCGCCGGCCGCGATCAACATGCCATCCCGGAGCACCCCGTCGAGTGCTTCGGTGGCGTTGGCATAGACTTTTTTCATGGAAACTCCCCCAAAGACTTGGTGATTGCGCTGGTTTTGCCGCCGCGTCAGCGCGGAGTCAATGAGCCGTGCAACAGGGGGTATTTCTACCTAATGAAATGGCCCGGCGTCAAAGCCGAGCCAGTGCAGCTTAAGATTTAGCGGCTTTCTTGGGCGCGGCTTTTTTCGCAGTCTTTTTGCCGCTTCCAGATTTCGTGGCTTTTGCCGCGATCAGTTGTACCGCCATCTCCATCGTCACATCCGCCGGCTCCACGTCCTTGGGCAGGGTGGCGTTGACCTTGCCCCACTTGACATAAGGCCCATAACGTCCGCTCAGAACGTTGACCGCCCCGCCCAGTTCCGGATGTTCGCCGAGTTCCTTGAGCGGGGTTGCCGCGGCGCCACGCCCGGCGCGGCCTGCGGCCTTTTGTGCCAGGACTTCGACCGCCCGGTTCATGCCGATGGTAAAGACCTCGTCCACCTCCTTGAGGTTGGCATAGAGCGCCCCATGTTTCACAAAGGGGCCGAACCGCCCGATCCCCGCCTCGATCATGACACCATCTTCGGGGTGGGTGCCGACCTCGCGTGGGAGATTAAGCAGCATCAGCGCTTTTTCGAGGTCAACATCATCGGTCGACCAGCCACGGGGCAGGCTGGCGCGCGGCGGCTTCTTGTTCTCTTCGCTGACTTCGCCGCGCTGGACGTAGGGCCCGAACCGACCCGCCTTGAGCCAGATCTCGTCGCCGCCATCCTCGCCCAGCAGTCGCTCGGCACTGTCATCGGCGTCGCCGCTCAGCGGGCGGGTATAGCGGCATTCGGGATAGTTGCCGCAGCCGACGAACCCGCCTGTGCGCGAAGTTTTCAGATGCAACTGGCCGGTGCCGCATTTGGGGCAGATCCGTGGATCGGACCCATCCTCGCGCGGCGGATAGAGCTGAGGCGCCAGCGCCTCGTCCAGCTTGTCGAGCACTTCGGAGATGCGCAGCTCGGATGTTTCGCTGATCGCCGCCGAGAAATCGCGCCAGAACCGGCCCAGCAGGTCCTTGTAATCGCGCGAGCCCGCGCTGACGTCATCCAGTTGCTCTTCCAGATTGGCGGTGAACTCGTAACCCACATACTGGTGGAAGAAGTTCAGCAGGAAGATGGTGACGATGCGGCCTTTTTCCTCGGGGATCAGGCGGTTCTTGTCCTTGCGGACATATTCGCGGTCCTGGATCGTGGTGATGACCGAGGCATAGGTCGAGGGTCGGCCGATGCCCAGCTCTTCCATCCGTTTGACCAGCGTCGCCTCGGTATAGCGCGGCGGCGGCTGGGTGTGATGTTGCAGCGCCAGCACAGCCTCGTTCTCGGACAGAATCGCCTCTTTGGCGATCTTGGCACCCTCGGTCAGCGGGGCATCTCCGGTAGCCTTGGCGAACTGATCGGCCAGCGAGGTCTTGGCAAAGACCGCCTTTTCCCCCATCGAGATCTGGGGCAGGCGCTTGTCCTCGTCATTCTCGACATCGTCGCGCCCCTCTTCGTAGACGCGCAGGAACCCGTCGAACAGCACCACCTGGCCGGTGGCGCGCAGGCCGACCTGGCCATCGGCACTGCCGATCTCGACCGTGGTCCGCTCCAGCCGGGCGGCGGCCATCTGACAGGCGATGGTGCGTTTCCAGATCAGGTCATAGAGACGGCGCTGATCCTCGTCTTTCAGCTTCAGCGCGGCGGCATCCTTGCGCATGTCGGTGGGGCGGATGCATTCATGCGCCTCTTGCGCGTTCTTGGCCTTGTTCTTGTACATGCGCGGGCTGTCGGGCACGTATTCGGCCCCGAACCGCTCGGCAATGGCGTCGCGGGTGGCCATGACCGCCTCGGGTGCCATGTCGATGCCGTCGGTCCGCATATAGGTGATGTGCCCGGCCTCATAGAGGCGCTGCGCCGCGCTCATGCAGTGGCGCGCGCCCATACCGAATTTGCGGCTGGCCTCTTGTTGCAGGGTCGATGTCATGAAAGGCGCAGAAGGGTTGCGCGCCGCCGGTTTCGCCTCGACCGACTGGATGCTCAGCGCGCGGCTGGTGATCGCCTGCACCGCCAGTTCGGCCTGGGTGGCGTTGGACAGGTCCATCTTTTCGAGCTTGTTGCCCGCCAGCGTGACCAGACGCGCTTCATAGGCCTGACCGCGCGGGGTTTCCAGCAGCGCCTTGACCGACCAGTATTCCACCGGCTTGAAAGCCTCGATCTCCATCTCGCGCTCGACGATCAGGCGCAGGCAGACCGATTGCACCCGGCCCGCGCTGCGCGCGCCGGGCAGCTTGCGCCACAGCACCGGGGACAGGTTGAAGCCCACCAGATAATCCAGCGCGCGACGGGCCAGATAGGCCTCGACCAGCGGCATGTCGACCTGGCGCGGGTTCTGCATCGCCTTGGTCACCGCGTCCTTGGTGATGGCGTTGAAGGTGACGCGGCTGACGGCGGTGCCCTTCTTGATCGAACGGCGCTTGGTCAGCGCCTCCTGCAGGTGCCAGCTGATCGCCTCGCCCTCGCGATCGGGGTCGGTGGCGAGGATCAGTTCGTTGTCCTGGGCCAGGGCGTCGGCGATTGCCTTGACATGCTTGCGACTGTCGGCAGCGACCTCCCAGGTCATGTCGAAATCGTGCTCGGGATCGACCGATCCGTCCTTGGCAGGCAGGTCGCGCACATGGCCATAAGATGCCAGAACCGTGTAGTCCGAGCCGAGATATTTGTTGATCGTTTTTGCCTTGGCAGGGGATTCTACAACAACAACAGGCATTTAGATAGGAACCTCATTCATCGGACACGGCGCGTTCTATGGCGGGGCAACATGTGGGGTGCAAGCCCCGATTGTCAATCGGTGCTGTTTGGGCGCAGTTGTTCCGAGTGTCAGTGGCGGGTGGTACCGGCCTGTCGCGGCCTTGGGCAGGTGTCGGGCAGGGGTCAGTTGACGCGCGACAGCAGCCCGCCGGCCTGACGGTTGATCCTGCCTTCCAGTTCAAGATCGACCAGCACCGGGGCGACCTCGCCCGGGCTGGCGGCCAGATCGCGGATCAGCTGATCCTCGGCCACCGGCGAGGGACCAAGCCGGTCGAGGATCAGGCTGTGCAGCGCCGCGGTCTCGCGCAGGCTGCGTTTGGGGGGCGGTGCCGGCTGTTGCATCAGGTCGCACAGATCGGGTTGCGATCGCGGCGCCGTCAGGGCGGGAAGGGCAACGATCACGTCTTCGGCATTGCGCACCAGATGGGCGCCGTCACGGATCAGCATGTTGCAACCGGCGGCGCGGGCGTCGAACGGGTGACCGGGCACCGCCAGAACCTCGCGCCCCTGATCCAGCGCGTCGCGCGCGGTGATCAGGCTGCCGGATTTGGCGGCGGCCTCGACCACCACCACCGCCTGGGCCAGGCCCGAGATGATACGGTTGCGGCGCGGGAAATGGCGGGCCTGCGGGGTCAGGCGCATCGGCTGTTCCGACAGCCGCAGCCCCTGACGTGCGATATCGCCAGCCAGATGGGTGTTTTCGGCGGGATAGATCGTGTCGACCCCACCGGCCATCACCGCGATGGTGCCGCTGGGCAGCGCCGCCAGATGTGCGGCGGTGTCGATGCCGCGCGCCAGGCCCGAGACCACGACAAAACCGGCGGCGCCCAGTTCCTGAGCCAAGGCCCGCGCCATGCGGGTGCCCAGTGACGAGGCATTTCGGGCACCCACCAGCGCGATCATCGGGCGGCGCAGCAGGGCCGGATCGCCGATCAGCCACAGGATTGGCGGCGCATCCGACAACTCCGCCAAGTGAAGGGGATAGTCGTTATCACCCAAGCACAAAAGCCGCGCTTGCGCGGCTTTTGCGGCCTTGAGCTCTGCTTCGACAACACCGGGCGGGCATATTTCATAGCCCTCGACCCCGGCGGCACGTGCCACTTCAGGCAGCGCAACCAGCGCGTTCTGCGCCGTGCCATGCTCGTGCATCAGTCGGCGGAACGTTGTCGGGCCAACTCTGCGCGAGCGCAAAAGGCGGAGCCAGGAAAATCGGTCCTCTTCCGTGGTGGGTGGGAGTGGGGGGTGATAGGAAGAAAACTGTTCCTCGGTCATCCGTCGCTCCGCCTGTTTGCAGAAACAGGTTTACAGCCCGGCCCGTTAACAGGTGGTGAATCATGCTAAATTTTTCGCAGTTTTTTGCGGTCGGGACAGAAAGTCACGCTCAACTATCTGAAACAAAAGAACTTTGATGAATGATCTCTGGACGAGCCCGTGGGCTGCTCGAACGCAGAGAAGCGAATCGGCGGCAAAGCTGTTTACCTTGCCGCCGTCCGGTCTCAGGCTGCGGAGCCCCCCACAGTCAGCCCATCCATCAGCACCGTGGGCTGTCCCACACCCACCGGCACCCATTGGCCTTCCTTACCGCAGGTGCCCATGCCGGGGTCGAGCGCCATGTCATTGCCCACCCCCCGAATGCGCATCAGCGCCGAAGGACCGTCGCCGATCAAGGTGGCTCCCTTGACCGGGGCGCCGACACGGCCGTTGCGCACCCGGTAGGCCTCGGTGCAGGAAAAAACGAACTTGCCGTTGGTGATATCGACCTGGCCGCCACCGAAACCCACCGCCCAGATGCCGTCTTTGATCTCAGCCACCAGATCGGCGGGATTGGCATCGCCGCCCAGCATTACGGTATTGGTCATGCGTGGCATCGGCTTGTGCGCATAGCTCTGACGCCGCCCGTTGCCTGTGGGTTCCACCCCCATCAGGCGGGCATTCTGCCTGTCCTGCATATAGCCGGTCAGAATGCCGTCCTCGATCAGCACGGTGCGGCGCGAGGGCGTACCCTCGTCATCAATGGTAATCGAGCCGCGCCGGTCAGGCAGGGTGCCGTCATCGACCACAGTAACCCCGCGCGCGGCAACCTGCTGGCCCATCAGCCCGGCAAAGGCAGAGCTTCCCTTGCGGTTGAAATCGCCCTCCAGCCCATGGCCAATTGCCTCGTGAAGTAGAATGCCGGGCCAGCCCGGCCCGAGGGCAACTTCCATGACCCCCGCAGGCGCGGGTTCGGCATCCAGGTTGACCAGCGCGATTCTCAGCGCCTCCCGCGCCTGGGCCTGCCAATAGGCCGGATCAAGCAAGCCATCGAGCCCAACCCGGCCTCCACCACCGGCGCTTCCGCTTTCCCGGCGGCCGCCGCGTTCGACAATCACGGATACGTTCACGCGCGTCATGGGGCGCACATCCCGGACGTGCACGCCGTCGGGGCGCAGAATCTCTATTTCCTGAAGGCTGGCCGCAATCGACGCTGATACCTGCACGACTCTTGAATCGAGGTCGCGAGTATACGCGTCGATTTCTCTCAAGGTCTCGATCTTCACCGGAAAGGATGCCGATTCAATCGGATCATTTTCCGTGTAGAGGTGTTTGTTGGTCGGTTTAGGTGCCTCGGCCAGAATACCGCCGCCGTCTTGAACAGCCAGTCGTGCGGTTTCTGAGGCACGGCGCAAGGCAGGAATAGAGACTTCGGTCGAATGCGCGTAGCCTGCCACCTCTCCGCGAACGGCGCGCAAGCCGAATCCTTCGGATGCGTCATAGGATGCTGAACGCAGACGCCCGTCGTCGAAGCTCAGCGCCTCCGATTTGCGCCGCTCGACATAGATTTCGCCATCGTCCGCGCCGTCCGTCGCCTGACGCAGGATCGTCTGCGCCTGGTCCAGCGGAAGCGCGGTTTCAAAGGGGCGAAAACGGTCTTGCGCCATGGTTTACGTCCTTGTCATTTGATCCAGATCAAAAATAGCGTCTGTTTGACGCAAGCATTTTGCTTTATCTGCCTCCCGGAATATGATTTTTAACGCGACCAAAGACAACGGGCGGAGTGGATCTCGATTCATTGTTCGCCCGTAAGGGACGCAAAGATCAAACGATCAGGACAGAACATGAAGAACGCTTTGACGCTTTCGGCGCTTCTCGCCACCTTTACCGGCCTGCCGGCAGTGGCGCAGGAACTTGAATCGATCGGGAAACCGGTAGATGCAGCCATGGGTTTCCAACCGGCCGCCACGGAATTGGCTCGCGAATTGCAGTCACTCGATTACATGGTGCTGGTCATCATCTCGGCCATCTGTATCCTGGTCGCTGGCTTGTTGATTTGGTGCATTGTGCGTTTCAACAGTCGCGCAAATCCAACACCCGCCAAGTTTTCGCACTACACCCCGGTCGAGATCCTTTGGACCGTGGGGCCGATCCTGGTCCTGGTTTTCATCGGTGCCTTCTCGCTTCCGGTTCTGTTCAAGAGCCAGGAAATTCCCGAGGCTGACATTCACATCAAGGTGACCGGCTACCAGTGGTACTGGGGTTATGAATACACCGACGAAGGCTTTGGCTTTGAAAGCTTCAAGTTGGAAAAGGAAGCCCTGACCGAGCACGGCTATTCCGAAGACGAGTATTTGCTTGCCACCGACACCGCCGTTGTCGTGCCTGTGGGCAAGGTCGTGGTCATGAGCGTGACCGGCGCCGATGTCATCCATGCCTGGACCATCCCGGCCTTCGGCGTGAAGCAGGACGCTGTCCCCGGCCGCCTGGCCCAGCTGTGGTTTGCAGCCGAGAAAGAAGGCGTCTATTTCGGCCAGTGCTCAGAACTGTGCGGCAAGGATCACGCCTACATGCCGATCACGGTCAAGGTTGTGAGCGAAGCCGAATATGCCAAGTGGCTGGAAGGCGCCAAGGAAGAGTATGCGGGCATTCCGCAGTCCATCCTGGTTGCTTCCAACTGATCGGCACCCGGCGATTTCTTCGCCAAAACTTGACTGATACAAGCTGCGCGGCCACCGCGCAGCTTTCGCCCAAAGAGACGAGCGCATGAGCGACGCAAGCTTCAACGCAAGCCCTTCCCGGATCGCAAGCCGCCAAGACGAGGCAGGCTTTGGCGATTACTTTACGCTGCTCAAGCCGCGTGTGATGTCGCTTGTGGTGTTCACTGCGCTTGTCGGGCTTCTGGCGGCACCGGTTCCTGTCCACCCGTTCATCGCGTTTTGCGCAATCTTGTTCATCGCGATCGGCGGCGGCGCCTCAGGCGCACTGAACATGTGGTGGGATGCGGACATCGACCGCGTCATGAAACGCACCAAGAAACGTCCGATTCCGGCAGGCAAAGTCGAACCAGGTGAAGCACTGGCACTGGGCCTGGCGCTTTCCGGCATGTCGGTGATGATGTTGGCGCTGGCCACCAATGTCTTTGCCGGCGCGTTTCTGGCCTTCACCATCTTTTTCTACGTGGTTGTCTATACCATGTGGCTGAAGCGGACGACGCCGCAGAACATCGTCATCGGTGGCGCCGCTGGGGCGTTCCCTCCGGTGATCGGCTGGATTGCGGCGACCGGCGGCATGTCGGTCGAACCTTGGCTGATGTTCGCACTGACCTTCATGTGGACTCCTCCGCATTTCTGGGCGCTGGCGCTGTTTATGCGTTCGGACTACGACGATGCGGGCGTACCGATGTTGACCGTGACCCATGGCCGTCGCGCCACGCGGGTGCATATTCTCGTCTACACGATCCTGCTTGCGCTGCTCGCTTTGGGTACCGCTTTCTCGGATATCGGCGGCCCGGTCTACCTGACTGTTGCCTTGGTGTTGAATGCGCTCTTCCTGATGGGCGCAGTGCGGATCTGGCGTCGTGACGAAAACGACTCCGAGGCCGATAATTTCGGGGTCGAGCGCAGTTTCTTCAAACTGTCCCTTCTCTATCTGTTCCTTCACTTCGGTGCGATTCTGGTCGAAGCCCTGCTCAAACCTTACGGGCTGGGGGGCTGGCAATGAGCCTGCGTCCGACCCATGAACTGCATCAGCGACGGTTTGGCCGGAATCTAGGGGTGGCGCTGACCTTGGCCGGGTTCATTGTGATCATCTTCGGTCTGACCGTGGTCAAAGTGACCCGTGGGGACTTCGAACCGCCGCGCGGCAATGTGGAGGTGCAGAACTGATGGCGTTGAAGGGACCTCAGAAAACAGTTGTGCAACTGGTATCGGTTGTTCTCGTGATGGGCGCGCTGTCCTGGGCATCAGTCCCGTTTTACGACTGGTTCTGCCGGGTCACAGGTTTTGGCGGGACGACGGGTGTGGCGGACGCGGGCTCGGACAGCATCCTGGACAAGACCATCAAGGTTCGCTTCGACGCTTCAAAAGAGCGCGGAATGCCGTGGGAGTTCCGTCCGGTCCAGCAGGAAATGGAACTACGGATCGGTGAAACCGGCCTGGCCTTTTACGAGGCCTACAACCCCACGGACCGACCAGTGGCAGGGCAGGCTTCCTACAACGTCGCACCTTATTCGGCAGGGGGCTATTTCGACAAGATCGCCTGTTTCTGCTTCGAAGAGCAGGTGTTGCAACCGGGCGAACGGGTGCAGATGCCCGTCAGCTTCTTTGTCGATCCCGAGATCGTAAACGATCGGGACGCGAAATATGTGCATACGATCACGCTGTCGTATACATTCTACGAAATCGACCTGCCCGAGGGCTATGCCGCCCTCGATAAGCAGACCGAAACCAATACGAACTAACGCCGCAAGGTGAGGGACACTGATGGCACACGCTAAGAACCACGATTATCATATTCTGGCCCCGTCGATCTGGCCGCTGATCGGCGCAATTGGCGGTTTCGTCATGCTGTTCGGGGCCGTGCTCTGGATGCATGGCATCACGGCCTGGCTGTTCTGGGCCGGCCTTGTTGCTGTGCTATACGTCATGTTCGCGTGGTGGTCCGAGGTTGTCGTTGAAAGCCGCCAGGGCGATCATACTCCGGTTGTGCGCATCGGTCTGCGTTACGGCGTGATCCTGTTCATCATGTCCGAGGTGATGTTCTTCTTCGCCTGGTTCTGGTCGTTCTTCAAGCATCGCATGTATCCGATGCAGGACTATATCGGCACGGAATACGTGGCACCGAACATCCACGCTGTCGATCCGTTTCACCTGCCGCTGATCAACACGCTGGTGCTGTTGCTCTCGGGCTGCGCGGTGACCTGGGCGCACCACGCATTGGTGCATAACAACGACCGCAAGGCGCTGATCCAGGGCCTGTCGATCGGCATTGTCCTTGGCGTCGCGTTCACCTTCCTGCAAGGTTATGAGTATGCCGAGCTGCTGCTGCACGAAGACTGGACCTTTGGCGGCGACCAGTTCTACTCGAACTTCTTTATGGCAACCGGGTTCCACGGTGCGCATGTGATCATCGGGACCATCTTCCTGACCATCTGTCTGCTGCGCGCGCTCAAGGGCGACTTCACACCGGAAAAGCACATCGGCTTTGAGGCTGCTGCCTGGTACTGGCACTTCGTTGATGTGGTGTGGCTGTTCCTGTTCTTTGCGGTCTACATCTGGGGCCAGTGGCCGCTGCTCTGAGCGCAAGGCTCGACGCAATATCCCGGAAAGCCGCCGCCAAGGCGGCTTTCCTTTTTCTCGCGATACGAACTATTGCACCCGATACAATTGCCCGGTTGCATTGTCGGGCTTTCCCAACATAACAAGGCACCGGCCTACGCCGGGCCGAACACCTTCTTGTCGGAGCCATAATGGGCCGGGTTTTGTTTTTGTTGATCTTCGGGGTTGCGGGCCTTGGCATCCTCCTGTCCCTGGGGACATGGCAGGTGCGCAGGCTGGCCTGGAAAGAGGGGCTGCTCGCCGAGATCGACAGCCGCATCGCAGGGGCGACCATGCCGCTTCCGGCACTTCCCGAACCGGACCAGGACAAGTACTTGCCTGTCGCGGTTACCGGCGTATTTGACCCTCAAGAGCTGCATGTGCTGGTGTCGGTAAAGATGGTGGGGCCGGGGTACAGGATCATAGCACCATTCGTCACCGACGAGGGGCGTCGAATTCTCGTCGATCGAGGGTTCATCCCGACCGAGGACAAGCAGACCGCGCGCGTCGCCGGGCCCATGGAGGTTACCGGCAATCTTCACTGGCCGGATGAGATCGACAGCTACACGCCGGTGCCGGATCTCAAGTCGAACATCTGGTTTGCACGCGATGTTGACGCGATGGCGGTAGAACTGGGAACCGAACCGGTCCTTGTGATCGCCCGGGAACGGACCGATCCGGGGGTCGCGCCGCTGCCAGTCGATTCCGCCGGTATCCCGAACGACCACCTGCAATACGCAATCACATGGTTTGCGCTGGCCCTTGTCTGGACCGCCATGACCATCCTGTTTCTGTGGCGCAGCCGCGCCCGAACGAAAGGCTAATATCCATGAAGTATATCTCTACCCGGGGCCAGGCACCGGAACTGACGTTCGAAGAAGCAATGCTGACTGGCCTGGCGCGCGATGGCGGTTTGTACTTGCCGGCCGAGATTCCCACTCTGACTCAAGACGAAATCGCGGGCCTTGCCGGGTTGCCTTACGAAGAGATCGCCTTTCGCGTGATGTGGCCCTTTGTAAGCGGTTCGTTCTCGGAAGATGAGTTCAAGGGCGCGATCGCACGCGCCTATTCCGGGTTTGGCCATGCTGCCCGGGCGCCGCTGAAACAGTTGAACGAGAACCATTTCCTGCTTGAGCTTTTCCATGGTCCTACGCTGGCCTTCAAGGATTTCGCCATGCAGCTGATCGGGCAATTGTTCCAACTGGCCCTGAAACGGCGCGGCGAGACGGTGACCATCGTCGGCGCCACCTCGGGCGATACCGGTTCGGCCGCGATTGAGGCGTTCCGGGGGCTCGACGCGGTCAATGTCTTCATATTGTTCCCGCATGGCCGGGTCAGCGAGGTGCAGCGCCGCCAGATGACCACGCCCGCCGACAGCAATGTGCACGCGCTGGCGGTGGATGGCGATTTCGATGACTGCCAGGCGCGGGTCAAGGACATGTTCAACGACTTCGCCTTCCGCGACGGGGTGCGGCTGGCTGGCGTGAACTCGATCAACTTCGCGCGGGTTCTGGCGCAGGTGGTTTATTACTTTTCGGCCGCCACCAGTCTGGGCGCACCGCATCGCAAAATCAGTTTTACGGTGCCGACTGGTAATTTCGGCGATATTTTCGCGGGCTACATCGCCAAGCGGATGGGGCTGCCGATCGAACAGCTGGTGGTGGCAACCAACCAGAACGACATCCTGCACCGCTGCCTGTCCGGGAAGGGCTATTTCAAGGGCGAAACGGTCCCCTCGATCAGCCCGTCGATGGACATCCAGGTTAGCTCCAATTTTGAACGCGCGCTCTACTACGCCTACGGGCAGGATGGGGCAGCGGTGTCGCAAGTGATGGAGGAGTTGAAATCTGGCGGTTTCAAAGTCAGTCAGGGCGCGATGGAGAGTCTGCTTGCGACATACAGTTCGGGCCGCGCCTCGGAAGAGGAAACGCTGGCCACGATCCGGACGACGCTTGCGAACAGCGGCGAACTGCTCTGCCCCCACTCTGCGGTGGGTGTGAAGGTCGCCGAAGAGAACCGTGGCGATGACCATTGCCCAATGATCACGCTTGCCACCGCGCATCCGGCAAAATTTCCGGCGGCCGTAGAACAGGCAAGCGGTGTGTTTCCGCCTCTTCCCCCGCGCATGTCTGATCTGTATGAACGTCCGGAACGGCTGACCCGCATCGCCAACGATCTGGCGGCCATCCAGGATCATATCAGAGGGCATATCGCCGAGTGACTGTAAGACAAGACCAACTGGCCAACGGTTTCCGGATCGTCAGCGAGCATATGCCGGGCCTGCAATCGGCGGCCATCGGCATCTGGGTAACCGCAGGTGGCCGTCATGAGCGGATCGAGCAGAACGGGATTGCGCATTTCCTTGAACACATGGCGTTCAAGGGCACCAATCGGCGCAGCGCGCTTGAGATTGCCGAAGCGATCGAGGATGTGGGCGGCTATATCAACGCCTATACCTCGCGCGAGGTGACGGCCTATTATGCGCGGGTTCTGAAAGACGATGTCGCGCTGGGTCTGGACGTGATCGGCGATATCGTTCTGAACCCCATCTTCGACCCGCGCGAAATCGAAGTTGAACGCGGGGTGATCTTGCAAGAGATCGGGCAGGCGCACGACACGCCCGATGATGTCATCTTTGACTGGCTCCAGGAAGAAAGTTATCGCGACCAACCGTTGGGCCGGACCATTCTGGGACCAGTGGAACGCGTGCGCGCGTTTTCGCGCGAGGACTTGTCTGCCTTTGTGTCCGAACACTACGGTCCCGAGCAGATGATCCTGTCTGCCGCCGGCGCAGTGGATCATGACAAATTGGTACGGCTTGCCAGCGAGATGTTCGGTCATCTCAAACCGTGCAAAGGTTTGATCGCGGCTCCCGCCCGTTTCACCGGGGGTGAGGCGCGCCATGACAAGGCGCTGGAACAGGCACATTTCGCGCTGGCCTTTGAGGGGCCGGGGTATCGCGATGATGCCATCTATACCGCCCAGATCTACTCGTCGGCCCTGGGTGGGGGCATGTCCTCACGGCTGTTCCAGGAGGTGCGCGAGGTACGCGGTCTCTGCTACACAATCTTTGCCCAGACCGGCGCCTATGCCGACACCGGTACCACGACGATCTACGCTGGCACCAGCGCCGAACAGCTCGGTGAACTGGCGACGATCACCATCGATGAGATGAAGCGCGCCGCCGAGGACATGTCAGAGGCCGAAGTGGCGCGCGCCCGCGCGCAGATGAAGGCCGGGATGCTGATGGGGCTTGAAAGCCCGTCGAACAGGGCCGAGCGGCTGGCCCGGCTGGTTCAGATTTGGGGAACCGTTCCCTCGCTGGAGGAAACCGTCGCCCGGATCGACGCGGTGACCACAGCGGATGTTCGCGCCTTTGCAGAGACTATGGCCGTATCCGCCCCGGCGGCGCTGGCGCTCTACGGTCCGGTTGCGGGCGCACCCGGTCTGGAAGAATTGCAGGAGAGGCGCGCGGCGTGATGCTGTTGGGCAGGCGCAAGCTGAAACTCGAGACCGAGCGGCTGAGCCTGCGCCCGCCCGTCCATTCCGATTTTCGGGATTGGGCGGCCCTGCGGCGTGCGTCCATGGGCTATCTGACCCCGTGGGAGCCTGCATGGGCCACAGACCATCTCAGCCGCAAGAGTTTCACCAACAGGGTCTATTGGGCACAACGATCCGTCGCCGGTGAGACAGCGGTTCCCCTGTTCCTGTTCCGTCGCGCGGATGATGTCCTGGTTGGCGCGATTACGCTCGACAATATCCGTCGGGGCCCGGCTCAGGCGGGGACGCTGGGTTATTGGACCGGGCAGGCCTACGCCCGTCAGGGTTACATGCGCGAGGCTATCGGGGCAGTGGTGCACCATGCGTTTACCCGGCTTGATATCAGCAGGATCGAGGCGGCCTGTCTGCCCGAGAACCTGCCGTCGCGCGGGCTTCTGGAAAGTTCGGGTTTCAAGTACGAAGGCGTCGCGCAATCCTACCTTCAGATTAACGGGCGCTGGCGAACGCATGTTCTTTATGCCGCCTTGCGCTCGGACAGGCGCGGGCGCACCGACGCGGGCTGAGGGCGCGCGCTGTCCAACAACGAAACGTCACATTCATAGAATTTGACGCGATGCACTCCCAATGCCGAAGCTACCCCAGAACAAGCATGGGGAAGGCGACGCATGGAGAAGTTTCCGGATATCGAGCGGCTGGGGTTCGATCTCAGCGAAGAGCAGCGCGCGATACGCGAAACTATGGCGCGGTTTGCCGCCGACCGGCTGGCGCCCGGTGCGGCGGAGCGGGATCGCAGCGCAGAATTCCCGGCGACGCAGGTGTCGGAGTTGGCCGCACTGGGTGGGATGGCAATGAAGACCTCCACCAAGGACGAAGGGCATGGTGCCGACAATCTCGCCTATGCGCTTGCGGTCGAGGCGATCGCCCGGGCTGACGCCTCGGTTGCTGTGATCATGGTGGCGTCGAACCTTTCGGCGGCCATACTCGCGGGGCATGCCACCGAGGATCAACGCGACCGGTTTCTCCGGCCCGTGGCGCGCGGCGAACGGGGGGCGCTGTCTTTTGGCCTGACAGAACCGGGGGCCGGGTCGGATGCCGCGGCGATCCGTACTACGGCGCGCTCTCAAGGCGACAGTTGGATTATCGACGGCACCAAACAGTGGATCACCGGGGCTGCCGGGGCCGAGGTCTTTGTGATCTTCGCCAAGACGCCCGAGGCGGGCGAGGGTGCGGTTACCTGTTTCATTGTCGAGGCGGATGCGCCCGGATTTTCCTTGGGACGAGTCGAGGATAAGATGGGCCTGCGGTCCTCGGGCACCGCCCAGTTGCATTTCAACGGCGTTCGGGTACCTGCGGCGAATGTGGTCGGCCAGGTGGGGCAGGGGTACCGCGTGGCTTTGGGGGCGCTGGCGCCCAACCGGGTTGCTATCGCCGCCCAATCCTTGGGAATCGCCGAACGGGCTTTTGAACTGGGGTTGTCCTACGCTCAGGAACGGCAGGTATTCGGTCAACCGGTGGCGGCCTTTCAGAACAGCCGTTTTTTGCTGGCCGATATGCGCTGTGCGCTGGATCAGGCCTGGTTATTGATGCTCCGAGCCGCGCGCCTGTTGGACAGCGGAATCCCGATCCGCGGCGAAGCGTCGATGGCGAAACTGGTAGCCTCGGAAACCTGCGGCCGGGTCGTCGATCAGATGCTGCAACTGCATGGCGGCAACGGCTACTCCCGCGAGTACGAGATCGAGCGGCTCTATCGCGATGCCCGCGTCATGCGCATCTACGAAGGTACCAGTGAGATACAACGCGAAGTCATCGCGCGCGACTTGCTGGGAAATTGAGCGAGGTTCGACGACGGTCCAAGCCGTGCTATCTTTCGGGCAGGAGGGATACCGATGTTGCGATCGATTGTTTTTGTCTTTCTTGCCCTGATCATAACCCCGGTCAGCGCCCAAGAGCGCCGTCCAAGCCATTGCATCGCGATTGCCGATGCCGCGCCGGGGATGGAGTATGTTCAACTGGCCAACTGGCAATTGCCGGTGCCGCAATACGCGGTGCGGATCAGCTATATCGCTCATGCCTCTTTCCTGCTTCAGACCGAGGGAGGACTGACGGCTGTGACTGATTTCACCGGGTTTCTCGGCACCGCGCCGTTGATCCCCGACATCGTGACCATGAACCATGCGCACGAGACGCACTGGACGGCCTTTCCCGACCCGGCGATTCCCCATGTCCTCGAAGGGTGGGGACCGTTTGGCGAAGGGATCGACCATTATCTTGACCTGGGCGAGATGCTGGTGCGCAATGTTTCGACCGATATCAGGTCGGATTTCAGCGGGATCGAGCCGAACGGAAATTCGATCTTTGTTTTCGAGGTGGCGGGGCTGTGCATCGGGCATCTTGGACATTTGCACCATGTACCCGACGATGCACAGTTTGCGGCGCTCGGGCGGCTTGATGTGGTCATGGCGGCAGTCGATGGGGGTACGACCATGTCACTGCCGGAAATGATGCAGGTGCTCAGACGCCTGAAATCCTCGGTCGTGATCCCGATGCATTGGTTTTCGGGGTATTCGCTGAACGCCTTTCTGGCCGGAATCGGCAACGAGTTCGATGTTCGCCGCGATGGGGTTTCCTCGATCGAGGTCAGCCTGCGAAACCTGCCGGATCGTCCCACGGTGGTTGTGCTGGAGCCGCGTTACCTGCGCCCCGATGAATAGGGCTTGCCGGGGAAATGGCGCTGAGGCATCACTGGGGTCATGACGCTGAATGCCGCCGACGCCCCGTTTGCCGCTCATCTGAGCGGGCTGTTGCCCGAAGGTGTTCTGCGCCCGGTCGAGCCACGCTATTTGACCGAGCCGCGTGGCCGCTGGCAGGGGCAGGCGGGTGTACTGGCGCTGCCGCGCACGGTGGATGACGTCGCAACCCTTGTCCGGGCGGCGAACCAGTGGCGGGTTCCGGTATTGCCCTATGGCGGCGGAACCGGGCTGGTCGGGGGGCAAGTGATGCCGGACGGCCCTGCTCCGCTTGTCGTTTCGCTCGAAAGAATGAACCGCATCCGTGCGGTTCATCCCGAAGAAAACGTGCTGGTGGCCGAGGCAGGATGTATCCTGGCCGATATTCAGGCTGCGGCTGCCAAAGCAGACCGTCTGTTTCCCTTGTCGCTGGCTGCCGAAGGATCGTGCCGCATCGGTGGAAATCTGTCGACCAACGCGGGCGGGGTGAACGTCTTGCGCTACGGCAACACTCGTGACCTTTGCCTGGGATTGGAGGCCGTGCTGCCTTCGGGTCAGGTGTGGCACGGGTTGTCCCGGCTCAGAAAGGACAATACCGGCTATGATCTTCGCAACCTGCTGATCGGCGCCGAGGGGACGCTGGGCATCATTACGGCGGCCGCGCTTAAACTGTCGCCGGTACCGGGGTCAATCGGTACGGCCATGCTCTCTGTGTCGTCGCCCAAGGCTGCGCTTGAACTTCTGTCTCTGTCACGCGCGCAGGTCGGCGAGGCGGTCAGCGCTTTTGAACTCATCCATCGCCAGGGTCTTGAGTTCCTGACCGAAGTTCTGCCGACGGTGCGTCAGCCTTTTGAAACTCCGCCGGAATGGTGTGTTCTGATCGAACTGGGTCTGTCGGGCGATGGAGAAGCAAGCGAGGCACTGGAGCATCTGTTCGAGACCGCGCTTTCCGCTGGTCTCGCCGACGACGGAGTAATCGCCCAAAGCGAGGCGCAGCGCTACGAGCTGTGGACTGTTCGCGAACACCTGCCCGAGGCCAATCGGCTGATCGGCTCAGTCTCGAGCCACGATGTGTCTCTGCCGCTTTCGGCGATCCCGGACTTCATCAAGCGGGCCGCTGCCGCTGTCGCCGAAATCGGACCTTTCCGGATCAACAATTTCGGCCATCTTGGTGACGGCAACCTGCATTACAACGTCTTCCCGCCCAAGGGGCACAGCCGGACCGAGTTTGCAGCGGTGGCCGGGCGGGTCCAGCGCGCCGTTCACGACCTGGTTCACGCGTTGGACGGATCGGTCAGCGCCGAACACGGGATCGGCAGGTTGAAGGCCGATGACCTGATCCGCTATGGCGACCCGGTGAAGCTGGCGGCAATGCGGGCGATCAAGACAGCGCTCGATCCAGTAGGGATCATGAACCCCGGAGCGGTCCTGCGCACTTAGCCTGGGTTTCGTGCCTCTGCTGGCAACAGCTAGTCGCGGACAGGGTTACAGGAAAACTCGTTCACTGTTACGCATCAACCCAACTGTCACGGACAAATGAATGCACGAAATATGATTTTTCTATGCATATGCCTCCTACTGCGTGACAATGATAGTGTTCAGGGAAGAACACGAAAATGAAACATCTTTTTCTGGCGGCTGCTCCGGCCTTTTCGACAGCAAGCGGTGCCTGGGCCGAAGGCAAGACGCATTATCTCGCTGTTCATGTGGACGAGAATGATCCGCAGGTCATGAACATAGCGCTAAACGACGTGGCAAATGTCACCAAGCATTAAGAAAGTGTGGGCGATACCGTCGTCGTAGAGGTCGTGGCCCATGGCCCAGGTCTCAATATGTACATCCCCGGCAAAAGCCCCGTTGCCGACCGAATATCGGTCATGAGCCTGGAGATGGAGAACCTGTCTTTCGCGGCTTGCGGCAACACCAAGGCTGCCATGAGCAAGAAGGCCGGGCACGAGATCGAACTGATGACAGAGGTAACAGTCGTTCCTTCGTGCGTCGGCCGCCTCATCGAATTGCAAGAGCAGGGCTACGCCTACGTGCGTCCGTGATGGGAAAAACGGGGCCGGTTCGGCCGGCCCCGAAAACACGGTTTATCCTTTCGGCAGGATGACCTTGTCGATGACGTGAATGACGCCGTTGCTGGCTTCGATATCCGCCGCAGATACGGTCGCATTGTTCACCATCACGCCGTTATCCAGGTCGATGGTCACCGAGCCGCCCTGCACGGTGGTCGCGGTCATGTCGTCGCTAAGATCCGTCGACATCACCTTGCCGGGAACCACGTGATAGGTGAGCACCGCGATCAACTGGTCTTTGTTTTCCGGTTTCAGCAGGTTCTCGACCGTGCCCGCCGGCAGCGCGGCAAAGGCTTCGTCTGTCGGGGCGAAGACGGTGAAGGGGCCATCGCCTTTCAGCGTGTCCACAAGCCCCGCAGCCTGAACAGCAGCCACAAGTGTCGAGAACGAGCCCGCGCCCACGGCTGTATCGACGATATCCTTGGCATTTCCACCCGCGCCGGCCGAGCTGGCAAACAGAACAGCGGCGACGGTAGCAAGGGCTGACTTTCGAAACATTCGGTATCTCCTTCGGTTTGCTGCCGGTGTTGGCATCGAAGTCGATTACGCAGAATTCCGGGTATCGGATGTCAGCAAATTAGCGACCCGCTCACTTGACGGAAATAGAGCGCGGCCTAAGCCGCAGGTTTTTGATCCGGCCAGTCAAAACTTCGTGAATCGTCGTGATCAAAGACCTTCGAATTCGCACAGGGCATGCACGTCCATGCCCATCTTTTCCAGCACCTTTCGGCCACCAAGTTCGGGCAGGTCGATGATAAAGGCGCAAGAAACGATCTCGCCACCCAGCCGTTCGATCAGTTTGATACCCGCAGCAGCGGTTCCGCCCGTTGCCAGCAGATCGTCGACCAGCAGGATCTTTTCCCCCGGCTGGATCGCGTCATCGTGGATTTCGACAATCGCTTCGCCATATTCCAGCTTGTAGTCCTGGCTGATGGTGGTTCCGGGCAGTTTGCCTTTCTTGCGGATCGGTACGAACCCGACGCTCAGCTGGTGGGCAATGGCCCCACCGAGGATGAAGCCGCGCGCCTCCAGTCCGACGACCTTGTCGATCTGCTCCCCCGCGTAGGGGTGTAGCATCTGGTCAATCGCCATGCGAAACCCGCGCGGATCTGCAAACAGCGTGGTCACATCCCGGAACATGATCCCTTCATGAGGGAAGTCGACAATTGTGCGGATGTAATCGCGGACGGATTTGGTTCTGGACAAGGGCGTATCTCTATCTTCTTTGACTGCCATTCGGCAGGTTTGATCGGACCACTATTGGATCGCGTCGGCACAGTTTTTAAGCCGGTCGGCGCAACAGGGCAGTTGCAATTCCCATACCCATCAGCGTGAGTCCACCCGTGCGCGTCAGACCAGAGATCACCGTTGGCCGCCCAATCCAGAGGCGCAAGCGATCAGCCAACATCGCATAGGCAAGCGCATTCAGCCCGGCAAGGCCGACAAAGGTTGCGATCAGTACCGCGAACTGCGGCAAGAGCGGCACCTCGGGGCGCAGGAATTGCGGTACGAAGGCGATGAAAAAGGCGATGGATTTCGGGTTGAGCGCGGTGACGGCGGCGGCATGAGTAAAGACCGAGCGTGCGCTGACCTCGTGTGACACCGGCACCTGGGTCAGTCCGGCGGTACCTGCACTGCGGAACAGGCGATAGCCGAGCCACAGCAGATAGGCGGCTCCGACCCATTTCAGGACCGCAAACAGCGTGGCCGAGGCCAGCACCAGGGCGCCAAGCCCGGCGAGCGAGGCGCTCATCGCGATCAGGTCGCCCAATGCCACCCCGGTTGCTGAGGCGACGGCCACTCCTCGCCCTTTGGACAGGGCATAGCTCAGCACCAACAGTACCGTCGGGCCGGGGATCAACAAAAGGGCGGTGGAAGCTGCGACAAAGGCAATCCAGAGGTCAAGAGGCATTTTGGAACTCCGAAAGGGATGGCTCAAGCAAGCCCATCTTTGCAGATCACGTCAAGCGGAGTTACCAAAACGCCGGGCACGTAACCATCAAACATAAACTGCCGGTCAGCGCGCCAAAGGCCAACCAGCCGAGGGTAAACCATATGCGGTAGAGGTCCCGGGCCTCGTCGGGAAGAAGTTTTCCGACTGCATGAGCCTTACCTGTCAGATCGCGGAAGCGGATTTGCAGATGCACCACCGGGGCCCAGCAGGCAAAGGGCAGGATGTTCAGCCAACGGGCCAGAAAATAGGGATCCATCAGTGCTCCTCCTCCATCACGAGAAACAGCCAGATTAGCATCAAGATCGGCAGGTTCTTTAGCAATTTACCAAGCGGCAGCAACCACAGGCCAGAGGCCAGCGCCGTAAAGACCACTGTATAGGCCAGGAAAAGGCCAAGCTGCAGCTAGCCAAGCAACCTCAGTCGTCATGCCGTTGCCAGACCGATTGCTAGCAACACATCCGCCGCCTGCCTGCGCGAGCCAGTACGATCAGGATGGGATCCGAAAGCATCCCTTCGCGGATCAGCGGCAGTAAACTTTGTGAAGGCAAAAAGAGCCAAAGAAGCCCGGAGACGAGGCAAAGAAGGATTCGGACTAGCCTCAGCGTCGATTTCATCAAGTAAAGCCGTGCGTGCCAGAGATCGGCTGTGCCTGTGGGCCGTGCAGCCAAGAACCGCGAAAACCCGCGTGGATGTTCGGGCTCGGGCAGATGCCCCAAAAGTGGCGCATCCTGCGCCTCGACCCCTTTGGCAAGCTAGTCTAACGCGGTGGTAGAGATCGGTTCGAATCTCAGCGCATCCCCCACTCGTGATATCCCGCGGGCCTGAAACCGGGGTATCGGTAGCACAGGTACTGGGCGCAGCTCCAGCCAGCGGCGTATGGCTTTCAGCAATCTTCCTTGCGTTACCCGTTCTGGTCTGCCGATCTCATGCGCGCCGGGGTCGGGACCTTTCGTGAGACGGGCCATGATGATGCGCGCCAGATCGGTGGCCTGGATCGGGTTGAACATCTGCTCGCCCCTGCCCATCTCGGGCGTGGCCAGCGGCAGCGCCGCCAGCCCCCCGCGCCAGAACGGACCCACCTTCGGCGCTGTCGGCCAGCACCAGACCGGGCCGCAGGATGGTGACCCGGTACCGTTTCGCCAATGCCTCTCCTGCCCTTCGGAAACGGGCAAAGGGTGTGTCGGCCTAGAGCTCCACCGCTGAAATCAGCACGGCGCGGCAATCATTGGGCATATAATCATAGACGGAATTGGGGGCCGATACATGCAGGGCCTGAAAGGTGTCGTCGCCGCCCGTCAGCAGCCCCGCCGCATTCACAACGTATAGGCAGCCCCTCAAGTGTAGTGTCCAAAAGGCGGAGCCGTCAGTTTCGGGCCGGGCTAGATCGGTGGCCACGGTCTGATATCCCATCTGGTCGAGCGCGCCCATTCGCCGGGCTGATGCAAGCACAGTCCAACCCAGCGCGCGAAGGCAACAATGCGATATGCGGTCGATGAAACCATCCGCCCCCAGTAGTGGAACCTTTGGTGCGTCGGTCACAGCACCCGGCCGGCAACCGCGTCAAGCCGGGCGAGCAGCGAGGGATCGCGCGCCTGGGGGGCGGTTAGGATGGCATTCTCGAGCGCCCGGTCGCAACTATGCGGGCAATCTACGCGCTCGGCGTTCAAGAGGGCGGGCAGGCCCTTGACCATGGCGCGGCCTTTGTCGGCATTGCCCATCAGCGTGGCGATGATCTGGCTCACGTCTACCTCACCATGCTCGGGGTGCCAGCTGTCGTAATCGGTGACCATCGCGACGGAGGCATAGCAAAGCTCGGCCTCGCGGGCGAGTTTCGCCTCGGGCATGTTGGTCATGCCGATCACATCGGCGCCCCAGTGTTCGCGATACATCTTGGATTCAGCCAGGGTTGAGAATTGCGGCCCTTCCATCGCCAGATAGGTGCCGCCGCGATGTACCGTGATGCCAGCGGAGCGGGCAGAGGTCTCGCAGGCGTCCGACAGGCGCGGGCAGGTGGGATGAGCGACGCTCACATGGGCGACGCAGCCGGTGCCAAAGAAGCTTTTCTCGCGCGCGAAGGTGCGGTCGATGAACTGGTCGACGATCACGAAATGCCCCGGCGCCATCGCTTCGCGGAAGGAGCCGCAGGCGGACACCGAGATCACGTCGGTGACACCCAGCCGTTTCAGCGCGTCGATATTAGCGCGATAGGGAACCTCGGTCGGGGAATGTACGTGGCCGCGCCCATGCCGAGGTAGAAAGGCCATGTCGACGCCACCCAGTCGCCCGGTCAGGATCTGGTCCGAGGGAGCTCCCCATGGGGTGTCGACGCTGACCCACTCCGCCGCGTCCAGCCCGTCGATGTCATAGATGCCGGAGCCACCGATCACGGCGATCTTGGTGTTGCGCATGTCTGGGCCTTTTCCTGTTGCGGGCGTTTCGCGTCCGAGTTGTGCGGATTCCGGCGCGTTTTTCAAGGGCGCGGCTTATCCGCCCTGGCAGTCGCCTTCGCATATCAGCCTGCGCTGCCGGGATTGCGCCAGAAAATCCAGCCAGGCCGCCTCGAACTGGTCGAGTGGCCAGGCAAGGTCCTGCGCCAGCCCGTGCTGGTCGCGGAAGGTGAAGCGGAAGGTTTCGCCCTGACGCATTGCAGTGATCAGCTCCTCGGCGCTGCTGCCCGAGAAGTTACACCCCAAGCCGGTCAGGCAGCCGGGCCAGTTGCTGTGCCAGACCCGGCTCTCAGCGCGCTCGACACGGATGCCCCCGGGGGCAAACAGCGTGCCCGGTTCGATGCCAATCTCGACCGCGAAGCCTTGGTCCTCGGGTGTGACAAAGAGGTATTGCGCGGCAAACGCGGGTTGAGGCGAGAACACGCCTACATGCCGCAGATAGCAGCGCTGTACGATGTGTCCTTGTTCCATGCGCTCGTCGCACATGGAATCCCAGATGCCGATCAACCGGTGATGGGTGACCTGCCAGTTGCCGGCGGTATCTCTGCCCTGCATGTCTTGGGAATGGGCGGGCAGGGCAGCGAGGGTGGTGAACAGGAGAGGGGTCAGAAATCGCATAGCTCAAAACTTTGTGGCGCATGTATTAACTGCAAATCACGTTGCTGCGATCCGGGTAGTCATGTGTGCTGCGCATGGCTGCTACCCGCGTGATGCCATGGCCGGATGGGTCCCGTTTCGTTACAAAGCCCGGAACGCGAACTCCCCATCTGGATCTGCCCCATGCCCCGTGCCTTCCTGGCAAGTGTTGCCAATCGTCTCGCCATTCCCGATCTGCGCTGGATGCCGGACGAGCCGCTGACCGCCTCGCGACTCAGGATCGAGCTACTGTCGGGGCTGACCGTGGCGCTGGCGCTGGTGCCCGAGGCGGTGGCCTTTGCCTTTGTCGCCGGGGTGCACCCGCTGGTGGGGCTTTACGCGGCCTTTCTGGTCGGGCTGATCACCGCACTAATTGGTGGGCGGCCGGGCATGATCTCGGGCGCCACCGGGGCGCTGGCGGTGGTTATGGTGGCGTTGGTGGCGCAGCACGGGGTGGAATACCTGTTTGCGACCGTGGTGCTGATGGGCCTGTTGCAACTGGTCGCCGGGGTCATGCAATGGGGCAAGTTCATCCGGCTGGTGCCGCATCCGGTCATGCTGGGCTTTGTTAACGGTCTGGCCATCGTGATCTTTCTGGCGCAGATGGGACAGTTCAAGGTGCCGGGCAGCATGGAAAACACCGGTCACGGGCTGGGCGGCGGGGAATGGCTGTCTGGGGGGCCGCTGATGCTGATGCTGGCGCTGGTGGCACTGACCATGGTGGTGATCTGGATCATGCCGCGGGTCACCCGCGTCATTCCGGCGCCGCTGGCGGGGATCGCGGTGGTCGCGGCGCTGGTGATCGGCGCCGGGCTGGATGTACCGCGGGTCGGCGACATGGCCTCGATCAAGGGCGGTCTGCCACAGTTCCACATTCCGATGGTGCCGCTGAACTGGGAAACGCTGGAGATCATCCTGCCCTATTCCGTCATTCTCGCCGCCATCGGGTTGATCGAGTCGCTGCTGACCCTGAACCTGGTTGGCGACATCACCGGCAAGCGCGGTGGCGCCAGCCAGGAATGTATCGCCCAGGGCGCGGCCAATGTGGTGACCGGTTTCTTTGGCGGCATGGGCGGCTGCGCGATGATCGGCCAGTCGATGATCAACGTGAAATCCGGCGGCCGGACACGGGTGGCGGGGATCGCGGCGGCGCTGTTCCTGCTGGTGTTCATCCTGGTAGGCGCACCGCTGATCGAGCAGATCCCGCTGGCCGCGCTGGTGGGTGTGATGTTCATGGTGGTGATTGGAACCTTTGCCTGGAACTCGCTGATGATCCTGCGCAAGGTGCCGCTGACCGATGCCTTTGTCACCGTTCTGGTCACCGTGGTGACCGTGATGGAGGACCTCGCGGTTGCCGTTGTGGTGGGGGTCATCGTCTCGGCGCTGGCTTATGCGTGGAACAACGCCAAGCGCATCCATGCGGTGACGCGCGAGTCGCACACCGCCAAGGGCGCCAAGGTCTATGAAATCCAGGGGCCCCTGTTCTTTGGCTCGACCGACGGGTTCGTTGAACTCTTCGAGGTCGAAGATGACCCCGACACAGTGATCGTCGATTTCAAGGAGAGCCGAGTTGTCGACCAGTCGGCGTTACAGGCTATCGAGGCGGTGGCGCTGAAGTACGAGGCGGCAGGCAAGCAGGTGATGCTGCGGCATCTCAGTCGCGACTGCCACCAGCTGCTGACCAAGGCCGGGCACCTTATGGTCGACAGTGACGATGATCCCGATTACGGGCTGGCGGTGGATTACTCGGTGCGGACGGGCATCCTAGGCGGCCACTGATCGGGAGCGCGCCTGACGGCCCTCGACCTGCCCGTGCCGCGCCTTTGGCGCGGGGGGCGAGGCTCTCGCCTCGCGTTCCTTGATATCTGCGCCAAGAATCAAGAGGATCTACGGTGCAAGGGTGGCGAGCCCAGCGAGGTCGCCCGCGAGAAGCGCTGGTTCGGCCCGGATGATAAGGTCGGGCGGCCAATCCCACCAGCGCAGGTCAAGAAGTCTTACAGTTGTTTCCGGGTCAAACCGGTAGCGGATCACCCGCGCGGGATTACCGGTAACAACCGCATAGGGCGGCACCGTGCCGCGCACCACTGCGCCGGCCCCGATGAGGGCGCCGTCTCCGATCCGGGCGCCGGGCAGGATCATCGCACCATAGCCGATCCAGACATCGTGGCCCACCACGGTATCGCGGCAGTCGGGTTGGTAGGAGGCCATTTGCGCCGGGTCGAAGACCGGGAAGGGGAAACAGGTGATCCCGTCCATCGCGTGATTGGCCGAGGCGGTGATAAAGCGCACCCCGTGGGCGATCTGGCAGAACCGCCCAAGTGTTAGCGTTTCGCGGGAATTCGGGAACAGATAGGGCGCCAGCCGGTTCGCCCAATCCGTCGGAGGGTCGAAGTCCGAAGCATAGCTGTAGTCCCCGGCCCGGAACCGGGGATGGTCGATCACCCGGTTCAGAAAGACGGTGCCGGCATGTTCCGTTCCGTCCGGCAGGGTGATCGGGTAGCGGCGGCTGGAATCGGGCAGAGGCATCAGTCGTCTGGCCTGGCCAGCGTGAAGAGATCGCGCACTACAGTGTAGTCGCGATAGCCGAGCCGGGCCAGCGGCTGGTAGGTCGTGACGTCGAAAATCCCATCCTTCAGGCAATCGTCGCGCAGGTGGATGCCCGTTACCTCGCCAAAGACCACCCGGTTTGACACGCCGGGCAGGGTGACGATCTGGGTCAGCTTGCATTCCAGTGCCGCCGGGGCGCCTGCGACGCGCGCGCAGGCGATGGTCTTGCACGCCTCGGGTGTCAGCCCGGCATGGGCGAATTCATCCACCTCACGCGGAAGCGTCTGAGAGGTCGCGTTCATCGCATCGCGCATCGCGTATTCGACGATGTTCACACAGAAGACACCGGTTGCCTCGATATTGGCGACCGTGTCCTTTGTATTGTCCTGGTCCGGTTTGCTGCCCGTGGTCGAGAACATCACCTGTGGCGGGACATAGGCGGCGCCATTGAAGAAGCTGTAGGGGGCCAGATTGTTGGTGCCATCGACGGCGCGGGTCGATATCCAGCCGATGGGACGTGGCGTGATGATCGCGTTGAACGGGTTATGCGGCAGGCCGTGCCCGTCTTCGGGTCTGTAGAACATGTGCGGTCGTCTCCAAGCGTTTGCCCTAGGGGTAACGAAGTGATAGGGCGATTTCCACCCAAGAGGAGAGGCAGGGCGGAAGGTGATCGAAGTCAAACCGGAAACACCGGACGATTGGTGGGAAGTCGAGGCGCTGTATGACCTGTGTTTTGCTCCGGGCCGCACTGCGTTGTCATCTTACCGATTGCGCGATGACGTCCCGCCCGTCGCCGGTTTGTCGATGGTTGCACGGGACAGTGACGGCACCATGGCGGGCGCGATCCGGTTCTGGCCCGTCCATGTGGGGGCCGCTGATGCGCTGCTTCTGGGGCCGGTTGCCGTACACCCGACCCATCAGGGCGAGGGGCTCGGTGGATTTCTGATCCAGGAAGGGCTTGAGGCCGGACACAACAGCGGTTGGGACCGGGTGATGCTTGTCGGCGATTTCCCTTACTACAGCCGGTTCGGCTTCTCCCGGCTTGATGGCGTAATCATGCCGCCGCCCACGAACCCGGATCGCGTTCTGGGACTGGAACTGACGCCGGATGCCTGGAAGGGCGTCACCGGCCACGTTACCCGCTGGACAAGGTGATCCGTTGAAATCCGGTTGAACAAACCCGATGTTGAACGGGATCGGGAGGTGAGTCCATGCAGGATATCGTGATTGTCGCGCCGGTTGATGTCGAGGCCGAACTGGATTCGCTGGCGCAGCGGTATCGGGCCGCGGGCGGCATCGGCATCCAGGTGTTGAATGCGGTCGGCGGCAAGGCCGAGTCGCTTTTGGACAAGCTGCCACAGCAGGTGCGCGGCGGCTTGACCGAGGCGACCGAACGCGCCCTTTCCCTGGCGATGCGGGCGGCGCAAGGGTCGCGGCGCGCGTTGCCGAAACAAACCGAACGCGGCAACATGGTCTGGACAACAGCAATGGGCGCAGCTGGCGGGCTGGGTGGTCTGTCCACCGCGCTTGTGGAACTGCCGGTCACAACCACCGTTCTGTTGCGGGCAATACAGGATGTGGCGGCCAGTTACGGCTTTGATCCGGCTTCGGAAAATGTGCAATTCGACTGTATCCGGGTGTTTTCAGCCGCGGGCCCGCTGGCGGTGGATGACGGTGCTGACCTGGGTTTTGTTTCACTCAGGCTGACCCTGACCGGCAATGCGATGCAAAAGATGATCGCCGCCGTCGCTCCGCGGCTGGCGGCGGCCATGGGACAGAAACTGGCGGTTCAATCGGTGCCGATCCTTGGGGCCATGGCCGGTGCGTCGGTGAACTACGTTTATACCCGGTACTATCAGCAGATCGCGCATGTCCATTTCGGGTTGCGCAAGCTGGCGATTGACGCGGATATCCCGCATGGCGAGCTGGTGTCCCGTCTGAGCGATCGGATGGCGCTTGCCGCGCGCTAAACGGGCGATTCCCCGGAATTCAGATATGTACCGGGGTGCGGCCATGAGGTAAGGACAGCGTCACCCCTCGAGTCGGCCGCTCGGCGGAGTGGCAGGTCATCATGGTCGATGTGTCAATGAATCCACAACCTCAGCCAGAGTTTTCCATCGAAACCGGCCTTGCGACGAGCCATATGCAATATGGGGCTCTGTGCTATCGCTTCAAAGGAGAAACGCTCAGAGTGCTGATGGTAACGACGCGCCGCACAGGGCGCTGGATACTCCCCAAGGGCTGGCCGATGAAGGGGCGCGATGGCGCTGGCGCCGCCGCGCGCGAAGCCTGGGAAGAGGCCGGCGTCATCGGAACCGTTCATGCCAGCAGCGTAGGTCTTTTCTTCTATTCAAAGATCCTTGGGAAACGAGGGCCGGTCCCCTGTATGGTGCAGGTCTATCCGATCCATGTCAGCGAACTGGCCGACAGGTATCCCGAACGTGGTGAACGCAGGCGCAAATGGTTCTCGGTGGCAAAGGCGGCCAAGATTGCCGGTGAACCTGACTTGGCGCGCTTGCTTGGTTCTGTCGATCTGGATCACTTGCGTCAGATGCAGTTTTGATCGCGCGCGTCGGAAGGTCCACTTGATCTTGATGGTTCGGTGGATATTTACTTGTCAGACCGTACGGGAATGTCTTGATGATTCAATATTCTCTGAAATGTAGTGAAGGCCACAGCTTCGAGAGCTGGTTCCAGTCGGCGGCGGCGTTCGACAAGCTGTCCGCGTCTGGGTTGGTGAATTGTGCGATTTGCGGTGGTAATCAGGTTGAAAAGGCGATGATGACCCCCCGGGTCCGCCCGGCGCGGTCTGCGGCCGGATCGCAGGATACCGAACGTCCTTTGAGCGCCCCGGCAAGTCCGGCAGAACAGATGCTGGCGGAGCTACGCAAGAAAATCGAACAGAATTCGGATTACGTCGGAAAAGATTTCGCTGCGGAAGCGCGCAAAATGCATCTGGGTGAAACGCCCGAGCGTTCGATCTATGGAGAGGCAAGGGTCGAAGAGGCAAAAGCCCTGCTAGAGGATGGCATTCCGGTATCTCCATTGCCGTTTCTGCCCAACCGAAAGGCCAATTAACGTGCATGTCGTCGTCACCGGAGCGAACCGGGGAATTGGGAAGTCCCTGGTCGAGCAATACCGCGCACAAGGGCACCGGGTAACCGGTGCCGCACGGAATGGAAGCTGCGAGATTTCGCTCGATGTGACCGACCCTGAACAGCAACGGAACATGGCCGCCGCGCTGGCCGGGCAGGATGTGGACCTGCTGGTTTGCAATGCCGGAGTCTATCTGGATAAGGGGCAAAAGATCGACGGCTATCCGGCCCAGATGTGGGCCGATACGTTTGCGGCGAATGTCACCGGCGTGTTCCTGACGGTTCAGGCGCTGCTGCCGAACCTGCGCGCCGCGCGGGGCAAGATTGCGATCATCTCGTCGCAAATGGCGTCGCATACGCGGGCGCCTGGCGGCAGCTACATCTATCGCGCCTCCAAGGCGGCGGCGTTGAATCTGGGCCGTAATCTGGCCGCAGATCTTGCGGGCGATGGGATCGCCGTGGGCATCTATCACCCCGGCTGGGTGCAGACCGACATGGGGGGAGGAGCCGCAGACATCACCGTGGACACGGCCGCTAAAGGGCTGGCAGAGCGGTTTTCCGCGCTGTCCCTTGAGACGACCGGATGTTTCGAAACTTGGGATGGACGGGCGCACCCTTACTGAGGCGCGACCGCCGCTACAGGTAGTTCAAAAATTTCGCCCGGTTCGATGTAGATCCGCATTGTGTCCCCAACGGTTTCCGAACTGATGGATGAAGGCGAACTGCTCGACACCGGTTTTCCGCTTTCGAAGTAGATGTTGCGCACCTCGCCGCCGGGCAGGATGACAGCCAGTGTTGCGGTCCCGTCCTCCTTGCGGCGCAGTTCCGCCGGACAATCCGACAGTGCAAGACCGGCGGTTGCACAGGGCACGGTTCCCAGCGCGTTCTGTCCATCGGTTCCTGATACGGTGGCGGCAAGCACAGACAATGGATAAACGCATAGGCTGGCAGCGAGAAGGGTGGCACGCATGGGCAATCCTTGATCCGGAGTACAGTCACCTGACGCTCGCATCAGGGCCACCCTCTGTAAACCCTGTTCGCAACACCCGAGCCCTGCGTCAAATCGGTGCGCCCTGAATGCCCCCTTGATCTTGCACACCCCCTTGCATATGAGGCTCCAGACCATTTCCAAGGCGCGGAGACTTTGCCCCCATGCCAACGCTCGTGATGAAATTCGGCGGCACATCGGTTGCCAATCTCGATCGTATCCGACGCGCGGCCAAACGCGTCGGCGTCGAGGTGGCCAAGGGTTATGACGTGATCGTCATCGTTTCGGCCATGGCGGGCAAGACCAACGAACTGGTCGGTTGGGTCAACGAAACTTCCCCCCTTTTCGATGCGCGCGAATACGATGCTGTTGTGTCGTCGGGTGAGAACGTGACTGCGGGTTTGATGGCGCTGACCCTGCAGGAAATGGATATTCCCGCCCGCAGTTGGCAGGGTTGGCAGGTGCCGCTGATGACCAATAGCGCCCACAGCCAGGCCCGGATCGAGGATATCCCGCCGCACAACATCAACCAGAAATTCGCCGAAGGGATGAAAGTCGCTGTGATCGCCGGTTTTCAGGGCGTTAGCCCCGAGGGCCGGATCACCACGCTTGGCCGCGGTGGCTCGGACACGACGGCGGTGGCCTTTGCGGCGGCCTTTGGGGCCGAGCGGTGTGACATCTATACCGATGTGGATGGGGTCTATACCACCGATCCGCGTATCTGCTCCAAGGCGCGCAAGCTGGAAAAAATATCGTTCGAGGAAATGCTCGAACTGGCTTCGCTGGGGGCCAAGGTGCTGCAAACCCGTTCTGTCGAACTGGCCATGCGATACAAGGTGAAACTGCGTGTCCTCTCCAGCTTTGAGGAACAAACGGACGAGGCGGGAACGCTGGTCGTCGATGAGGAGGAAATCATGGAATCCAATGTCGTTTCCGGTGTGGCCTATTCCCGCGACGAGGCCAAGATGACCGTTGTTTCGGTTCAGGACCGTCCTGGTGTCGCCGCCACCATCTTTACCGCGCTCAGCGATGGCGGGGTGAACGTGGACATGATCGTGCAGAACGTGTCCGAGGAGGGCATTACCGACATGACCTTCTCTTGCCCCACCGATCAGGTGGCGCGCGCCGAAAAGGCGATGAATGCCGTGCGCGATGCCGGTCATCTCGAATTCGAGTCGCTGATCGTCGACTATGACGTGTGCAAGGTCTCGGTTGTCGGTATCGGCATGCGCAGCCAGTCGGGCGTTGCGGCCAAGATGTTCAAGATCCTCTCGGATGAGGGGATCAACATCAAGGTCATCACAACTTCAGAGATCAAGATTTCCGTTCTGATCGACCGGAAATACATGGAACTTGCCGTGCAAGCGCTGCATGATGCGTTTGAATTGGACAAGGCGGCCTAATCCTTTCGGACCCGGACGCGCCTGACCACAGCAAGGCACAGGGGCCCATGGCGGACGGAACGGAAAGCGAATCCCGCAAGCTGCTTGGACGGCTGCGAGAAGCGATGGCGTCGGACGAAGCCGGTCAGGCTCGTCTGGATCGGATTACCCATCTGATCGCCGACAGCATGGGAACCGAGGTCTGTTCGGTCTATCTGTTCCGCGACGCCGAAACGCTGGAACTGTGTGCCACCGAAGGGTTGAAACCCGAATCTGTCCACCAGACACGCATGCGTCTGGGCGAAGGTCTGGTTGGTCGCGTGGCAAAGTCGGGCAAGGTCGTCAACACGCCCGACGCGCCTTCGGCCAAGGGTTTCCGATATATGCCGGAAACAGGCGAAGAGCGTTTCTCCTCCTTCCTTGGTATCCCGATCCAACGGCTTGGCGAAAAACTGGGCGTGCTTGTTGTACAGTCCCGCATCGCCAGGGAGTTCTCGGCCGACGAAGTCTATGCTTTGGAAGTGGTTGCCATGGTTCTGGCCGAAATGGCCGAACTGGGTGCCTTTGTCGGCGAAGGCGCCGCTTTGTCGCCGCTCCATCAGAAGTCCGCGATGTTCCGGGGGGGGACCGGGCAGGAGGGTGCGGCCGAAGGTCATGTCTGGCTGCATGAACCTCGTGTGGTTGTCACCAACCCGATTGCCGACGATCCGCATCGCGAACTGGAACGGCTGAATGAGGCGATCGAAGAGTTGCGGGTCGGCGTCGATCGGATGCTGGAAATGTCCCAGAATGGCGACAAGGAGCAGCTGCAAGTTCTGGAAGCTTATCGCATGTTCGCCAATTCCAAAGGCTGGATGCGGCGGATGGAAGAGGACATCGCGCGCGGTTTGAGTGCCGAGGCGGCGGTCGAAAAGGAACAGTCGCAGGCGCGGGCCCGAATGGAGCAGGTACAGGATGCCTACCTTCGTGAACGGCTGGCTGATCTTGACGATTTGTCGAACCGGCTTCTTCGCATCCTGACAGGTCAAGGCAAACAAACAGGCGCTGATCTTCCGGCCGACCCGATTCTTGTTGCACGCAACATCGGCCCCGGTGATCTGCTGGAATACGGTCGCTCTCTTAAAGGGATCGTGCTCGAAGAGGGTTCGGTCGGTAGCCATGCTGCGATTGTCGCCCGTGCCTTGGCGATCCCTCTGGTCGTTCATGCGGAACGCATCACGACCGAGGCATTGAACGGTGACCATATCCTTGTCGACGGTGACCAAGGCATTGTGCATCTGCGTCCAGAAGACAGCGTTGTCAGTGCCTTTCAGGACAAGATTGCGATGCAGGCCGATGCCCAGGCACGTTATGTCTCGATTCGAGAAACCCCTGCCGTCACGCTGGAAGGGCAACGCATCAATTTGGTGATGAATGCGGGCCTGATGGCCGATCTGCCTTCGCTCGAAAGTTCGGGTGCTGAGGGGGTGGGACTGTTCCGCACCGAGTTGCAATTTCTGGTGCGCAACCAGATGCCGAAACGCTCGGAACTGGTGGCGCTTTATTCTCGGGTGCTGGATGCAGCCAAAGGTAAGCGTGTAGTCTTCCGCACGCTCGATATCGGGTCGGACAAGGTTCTGCCCTACATGAAGCCAACCGACGAGCCCAACCCGGCGCTGGGCTGGCGTGCGATCCGGGTCGGGCTGGACAAGCCTGGCATCATGAGAATGCAGTTGCAGGCACTGATCCGTGCGGCCAACGGACGTCCGCTGACGATCATGTTCCCCTTCGTCGCGCAAGCCGAAGAATACCGTGCCGCCCGTGTCGAGGTAGACAAGACCATCGAGCGTGAGCGAATTCTGGGCCACAAGTTACCGGAATCCCTGGAAATTGGTGCGATGCTCGAAACGCCATCTCTGGCGTTTGCACCGCAAAAGTTCTTTGACGAGGTGGGCTTTCTCTCAATCGGGGGTAACGATCTCAAGCAGTTTTTCTTTGCCGCCGACCGCGAAAACGAGCGTGTCCGCCGCCGTTATGATACGTTGAACTGTAGCTTTTTGACTTTCATCGAAAAAATCGTCGAACGATGTGACGAGTCCGGCACACCGCTCAGCTTTTGCGGCGAGGATGCAGGGCGTCCTATCGAGGCAGTCTGTTTGGCCGCGATGGGAATTCGCACTCTGTCGATGCGCCCAGCTTCAATTGGGCCGGTTAAAAGTTTGTTATTGAGAACAGACTTGAGGAAGCTACGCGAGATCATCTTTGCAGAGCGTTACAAGGGCGTGCAGTCTGTGCGGCCTGCGATAACCGAATGGTTCCGTCAGCAGGGCTGAAGAACATCCAGACTCCTACTTTCTGGCAAGCTCCAAGGGGACAAATCCCGATGTTTGGCAACTGTGCCACCTTTCACTGAATATTCTCAGAATTTCATATGATTGGGATCAGACTCTCATGCTGGCCCTGAATATGAGCTTTTGTGGCGCAAGCTCCCGGCACGTCGGATATGTGGATAACTCAATCGGTTTTAGACCCAGAATTTTTAACGTAATATGATCTTCGTAATAGATATTTTGGCAATTGAGTTAAAAAAATTACCACTGTACGACTGGCGACCAATCTACTGCACATACTATTCACAGGAGTATAGTGGATAAAATGGCAGTAACAGATTGCCCGACCTGAACGTCCCTATGACGGGATGCGTGAAAGACCAAGGGGTGAAGAAAAGTATTGGCATTATCTATGATTTTTCGTTTATTTTTAAATGGTTATATGGTTATGCTTACGTCGCTTTTTGCAATGATCAGGAGTACTCTCGGTCGCCGAGTTGCCACGAAGGTTCAGGTCGAATTTTGCGGGAAGTTGAGGTTTAAATATTTGATTTTTATACATATTAAAGGTACATCCAAGGCGCTTTGTGGCCTTCCGAACAAATTTCTGGCCTCGCTGGCTCCGATTTGCGCCGACTGACAGGTCCCAAGGCGGCTACAGCGCTGTTTTGTATTCTCCATGACTTGATATTCTCGTGGAACTGAGTAAAGAAGATGAAGAAATGTTATCGCTAACATTTGGCTGGATGTGATGTTGCTTTGGTGCGATCCGTCTGGGCCCTCGCAAAGGAAGAATAATGGTATCCCGTGTTATTCCGGTTGAACCGTTCGATCTTGTCCTCTTCGGCGCTACCGGAGATCTGGCCCGGCGGAAAATTCTCCCCGGGCTCTTTCATCGCTACGAAGTTGGCCAGGTCCCGGAAGAGGCACGCATCATTGGTTCGGCTCGGACCGACATGAATCCGGATGACTTCAAGGCCGATGTCAGGGCGGCGATAGAGGAATTCACGCCGGATACCCCTTCCAGGCCGGCGGTTCTGGATCGGTTTCTCGGATGTCTCGATTATGTGTCGGTTGATGCGATGTCGGATGCAGGCTGGGCGGCCCTGAATGACCGGTTAAGACCGGATGTTGTGCGCGCCTTCTATTTGTCGGTCGGTCCGTCACTCTTTGCCGGGATCGCTGAGCAACTCGAAAAACACGGGATGGCGACCCCAGACGCCCGTATCGTGGTGGAAAAGCCGTTTGGCCGGAACCTGGAAACCGCGCGCGATCTGAACGCCAGCCTGCGAAAGTTCTTTCAGGAGCATCAGATTTATCGGATCGATCATTACCTGGGCAAGGAAACGGTGCAGAACTTGATGGCGCTCAGGTTTGCCAACTCGCTGTTCGAACCGTTATGGAACGCGACCCATATCGACCATGTCCAGATCACGGTTGCCGAAAGCCTCGGGATCGAGGGGCGAGAAGCGTATTACGATCACTCCGGCGCCATGCGGGACATGGTGCAGAACCATCTGGTGCAGCTTCTCTGCCTGACCGCGATGGAGCCTCCCTCGAAGTTCACGCCCAATGCGGTGCGGGATGAAAAGGTCAAGGTGATCGAGGCGCTCGATCCCGTCGCGTCGACGGACATTGCGCGAGGGCAATACCGCGCCCTTGAAGGTGAAGATGGTTATCTCGATCATGTCGGTGATCCGCAAAGCCGAACGGAAAGCTTTATCGCCATGAAGGTCAGGATTGCCAACTGGCGCTGGGCCGGGGTGCCGTTCTACCTCAGGACCGGCAAGCGGTTGCGCGCGCGGGTGTCCGAGATCATGGTGCAATTCCGCGATCCGCCACACACGATTTTCCCCAATGTGGAACCTGTTCACGGCAACAAGCTAATCATCCGGTTGCAACCTGACGAAGGGATCACCCTTCGGACCACGATCAAGGATCCGGGACCGGGCGGCTTCCGTCTGGCCGAAGTGCCGCTCGACATGAGCTTTGCTGAGGCGTTGGGCGCGGATTCCCGGCCACAGGATGCTTATGAGCGGCTCGTGATGGATGTGATAAGGGGCGATCAGACGCTGTTCATGCGCGGCGACGAGGTTGAGGCGGCCTGGGCCTGGGCCGATCCCATCATTGAGGGATGGGAGCGCACCAGAGACAGACCCTTCCCTTACGACCAGGGCAGTTCAGGCCCCGAAGAGGCCCTGATGCTGATGCATCGCGACGGGCGCCGCTGGCGCCAGATAGGAGGTTGAGCATGGTTCGATCGGTCATCCAACGGGTCACCGACAGGATTGCGGCACGCAGTGCTGCTCCGCGCTCTGCCTATCTTGACCGGATGGAGGCTGCCCGGGCCAACGGACCTGCGCGCGCACATCTGAGCTGCTCGGGTCAGGCGCACGCCTATGCCGGGGCAGGAGAGGATCAGCAGAAACTGGCAAGCAGCAGCGCAGGCAACCTGGGGATCGTGACCAGCTACAACGACATGCTGTCGGCGCATCAGCCGTTCGAACGTTATCCCCACTTGATCCGCCGCGCAGCCCGGACAGCAGGTGGAACGGCGCAGGTGGCTGGCGGCGTGCCTGCCATGTGCGATGGTGTAACCCAGGGAGCCCCTGGTATGGAGCTGTCGCTGTTCTCCCGCGACGTGATCGCGCTGGCGGCCGGTGTGGCGCTCAGCCACAACACCTTCGATGCGGCGGTGTTTCTGGGTGTGTGCGACAAGATTGTGCCGGGCCTGGTAATCGCGGCGCAGACGTTCGGGCACCTGCCTGCTGTCTTCATTCCCGCTGGGCCAATGACCAGCGGCATGCCCAACGATGAAAAGGCCAAGGTGCGCCAGAAATTCGCGGCGGGCGAGTGCGGCCGAGCAGAACTGATGGCGGCCGAGATGGCGGCCTATCATGGTCCGGGCACCTGCACCTTCTACGGCACCGCAAACACCAACCAGATGCTGATGGAGTTCATGGGTCTGCACCTGCCGGGGGCCAGCTTTGTGCCGCCGAACACCGGTCTGCGCGATGCCCTCACCGAAGAGGCCGCGCGCCGGGCGCTTGCCTTGAGCGCGCTGGGCAACAGCTATACCCCCGTGGCGCAGATTCTCGATGAACGCGCCTATGTCAACGGTATCGTCGGGCTTATGGCGACAGGCGGATCGACCAATCTGCTCATTCATCTTGTTGCCATGGCGCGGGCGGGGGGCATCCTGCTGGACTGGGCCGATTTTGCCGATATTTCTTCGGTCGTGCCGCTGGTTGCGCGCGTCTATCCCAACGGTCTGGCGGATGTGAACCATTTCCATGCCGCAGGCGGGTTGGGATACACCATCCATACCTTGCTGGAGGCTGGGCTTCTGCATCCCGACACGCAGACGGTCGCCGGGCAGGGGCTGGAGCGCTACACACAGGAGCCGACGCTGACCGATACCGGGCTGACGTGGCAGAACGGTACGGATCACAGCCTCAACGAAAAGATCCTGCGACCCGCCTCGGACCCGTTCCAGCAGACCGGCGGCCTGTCGCGGCTGACCGGCTCGCTGGGCACCGCTGTCATGAAGGTTTCCGCAGTCGCCACGGAACACCGTATTGTCGAAGCCCCGGTGCGGGTGTTCCACGATCAGGAAGACGTCAAATCCGCTTTCCGGGCCGGGGAACTGACCGGGGACATGGTCGTGGTGGTCCGTTTCCAGGGGCCAAAGGCAAACGGCATGCCCGAACTGCATTCGCTGACCCCGATCCTGTCAATCCTGCAAGGGCGTGGGCAAAAGGTGGCCCTTGTCACCGATGGCCGCATGTCGGGGGCCTCGGGCAAGGTTCCGGCCGCGATCCATGTGGTGCCCGAGGCGCTGGATGGCGGCCCGATTGCGCGGTTGCAGGATGGCGACATGGTGCGGGTCGATGCCGAGACTGGCGTTCTCGACATCCTGACAGATGGGGCGCTCGATCGTGCGCCCGTCTTGGCGGACCTGTCGGGCAGTCAATTCGGCACCGGGCGCGAGCTGTTCTCGGCGTTCCGCGCGGTTGTCGGATCTGCCGACACCGGCGCCAGCATCTTTGGAGGGTAGGGCGATGAAATTCACCGAAACACGGGCAATCTGCGAACTGGCCCCGATCGTGCCCGTTCTGGTGATCGAGGACGCGGCGCAGGCGCGGCCATTGGCCGAAGCGCTTGTCGCGGGCGGTCTGCCCGCGCTCGAGGTGACACTGCGCACGCCTGCCGCACTCGAAGCGATCCGGCGCATGGCCGAGGTGCCGGGCGGCGTGGTCGGCGCCGGCACTCTGGTCACGCCCGAAGACGTCCGCGCCGCCAAGGCCGCCGGTGCCCGGTTCGGCGTGTCGCCGGGGGCCACTGACCGGTTGATCGCCGCCTGCGAGGCGGAGGGTCTGCCGCTTTTGCCCGGTGCTGCCACCGCCAGCGAGGCGATGCGCCTCTTGGAGATGGGCTATGACATGCTCAAGTTCTTCCCGGCGGAGGCATCGGGCGGCGCACCGGCGCTCAAGGCCATCGGCGCCCCTTTGCCGCAAATCTCATTCTGCCCGACGGGCGGCGTGTCCCCCGGGAATGCCGATACCTACCTGAGCCTGCCCAACGTGGTCTGCGCCGGCGGCAGCTGGGTTGCCCCCCGCGAGATGGTACAGGCGGGCGACTGGGCCGGGATCGAGGCCCTCGCCCGTACAGCCTCGCGGCTGGGGCGGGCGCGGTAAGCCTCAGTCCGATCCGCGAAAGATCCGTAACATCAGCCGTTTGTACCAGCCACCTGACCTATCCGGGTCATCACTGGCATGGGTGCGCTGGGCCGCGGCGCCGACCGGGTCCACCAACTCCTTACCGCCTTCGAATTGAAGACGGTAGAGGTCGGCATAGATGCCGCCGCGTGACAGAAGCTCCTCATGGCTGCCTTCGTCCACGACTTCGCCGCGTTCCATCACTACGATCTTGTCGGCGTTGCGGATGGTGGACAGGCGATGCGCGATGACCAGAGTCGTGCGCCCGCCTGACAGCTGGTCCAGCGCCGCCTGAACGACCTTTTCCGATTGCGCATCCAGGGCCGAGGTCGCCTCGTCCAGCAACAGCACCGGGGTGTCGCGCAACAGCGCCCGGGCGATCACCACCCGTTGCCGTTGCCCCCCCGACAGGGCCGAGCCGCGCGGGCCGACCAGGGTATCCAGCCCATTTTCCAGCTTGGGCAGGAAATCCGAGACATGGGCGGCATCCAGCACCTGCTTCAGCTGCGCTTCGCTGACATCGGTACGGCCTAGCAGGATGTTCTCCCGCAGGGTCTCGTCAAACAGCAGCGCCTCTTGCGTCACCACCGAGAAGAGGCCACGCAACTTCTCCAGTGACATCTTGCCGACCGGCACATCACCCACGGAGACGCTGCCCGATTGCGGATCCACCAGACGCGTCAGCAGGTTAAAGATGGTGGACTTGCCCGCGCCCGAGGCACCGACCAAAGCGGTGGTCTTACCCGCTTCGGCCGTCAGGGTCAGCTTGCGCAGCACCTGCGCGTCGCCATAAGAGAGCGAAACATCCTTGAGCGCGATCCCGGGCAGGCCCGAGGGGGCCGCAACCGGTTTCGGCGGCGACAACAGCAGGATCGGCGCGTCGAGCAGGTCCTTGATCCGCTCCAGCGCCGCTGCTGCCGCCTGCCAGGTGCCCGAGATCGAGGCTAGCCGCCGCATCGGGTCAAAGCTGAGGCCGATGGCGGTAAAGAAGCTCATGAACTGGCCGACGCTCTTTTCCCCGGCGATGATCTCGGCCCCGCCATAAAGCAGCACGCCCATGAAGCCGAGCCCCGCCATCACGTCGACCAGCCCGGTGATCGAGGCCGTGCCGAACGAGGCGCGCACCTCGGACCGGACATAGGTGTTCATATGTCCGCCGAAACGGTCGAGCTGGTATTCCTCCAGCCCGTTCAGCTTGATCGGGACGATACCGTGGAAAATCTCGTCCAGCCGGGTCGCGAGCGTCGCGCCCTGATCGCGGGCCATCGCGGCCTTTTTTCGCACGTATCGTTGTGCCGCCGCAATCGGCAGAAACGCGATCGGCACGCCCACCAGCATCACCAGCGTCCAGACCAGATCGACATTCACCGCGACCCCCAACAGCACGACGAGCGACACCAGGTCCTTGCCCGCGCCGGTGATGATGACCTGCCAGACCTGGTTGACCGACCCCACATCCACCTGCACCCGCTGGATCAGGAATCCCGGCGGATGGGTCTGGTGAAAGGCGGTGTCCTGCCGGATCAGCCGTTTGAGCAAGTCCTTCCGCAGATGTGCCGCGGTTTCCTGCGAAATCCGCGCCAGCAGCACCTTCTGCCCGACGCTGGCCATGCCGCGTACTGAAAAGATCACGAAAAACGCAAGGCTGACCCAGACCAGCGCATCGGCGTTGCCGTTGACAAAGATCTCGTCGAACATCGGCTGCATCATGTAGCTGATCGCGCCCACCATCGAGCCTTCGAGCAGCATGAACAGCATCGCGATGCCGAGCAGGCCCATCCGGCTCTTGAGGTAGTTTCGCCAGAGCCAGCCCACCAGCTCGCGCGAGGACATCGGTTTTGCGCTCATGGTCGGGCCTTTGGTCGGGGGAATGGGGACAGATCGCGTGTCATGGTCGGCCCATTTAAGCAGGAGACCGCCGTGGCGCAAGCATTGCGCGGCTTGACCCGGCGGCGCATCCGGGCAGGGTGTTGGTCAAAGAGGTTGATCCGGGGAGAGGATTCAGGATGGCGGACACAGGATTTCAACCGGTTTCGGGGTTCGATTTGCCACGGTTCGCGGGCATTGCCAGTTTCATGCGCTTGCCGATGATAGATCTGGACGATCCGCGCCTGCCGCGGGTCGACATCGGTTTGATCGGCTTGCCCTGGAATGCCGGAACCACCAACCGCCCCGGTCCGCGCCACGGGCCACGGCAGGTGCGCGACATGTCCACGATGATCCGCGCGCAACACGGGGTCAGCGGCGTGCGTCCGTTCGAAACGGTCAATTGCGCCGATCTGGGCGATGTGCCACCCAATCCGGCCGACCTGTCGGACACGATGGACCGGATTACCCAAATGCTCACCCAGTTGCGAAGGGCCGGTGTCCTGCCGGTCTGCGTCGGTGGTGACCACCTGTGTACCCTGCCGGTCCTGCGGGCATTGGCGGCTGACGCGCCCCTGGGGCTGATCCATTTCGACAGTCACACCGACCTCTTTCATTCTTATTTCGGCGGGTCGATGTACACGCATGGCACCCCGTTCCGCCGTGCTGTCGAAGAGGGGCTGCTGGACCCGGCCCGGATGATCCAGATCGGCATTCGCGGTACCGCCTACGATTCGGAAGATCGAGAGTTTGCCGCCGCGCAGGGCATACGAATTGTCACCATCGAGGAACTGTTCGACCGTGGTCTCAAGGATGTGATGGCCGAGGCGCGGTTGATCGCTGGCACTGGGTCGACCTATGTCAGCTATGACATCGACTTCATCGACCCGGCCTATGCGCCCGGGACAGGCACGCCAGAGGTGGGCGGGCCAAACGCCTTTCAGGCCTTGCAGGTTGTGCGGGAACTGGTGGGCGTGAACATCGCGGGCGCCGACCTGGTCGAGGTGTCGCCGCCCTTCGACAACAGCGGCGGTACCGCCTTCCTGGCGGCGTCGATCCTGTTCGAAATGCTTTGCGTCATTGCCCCTGCACTGGCCGCGTCGCGCGGGGTGGATTGACGCCGCGAAACCGCTGGCTAGGGTGTGCCCAATGCAGACAAAAGGCACGGACATGACGGGCAACATCTCTCTGGCGCAGGGGCGCGAGTATCTGGCGATTCCGGGGCCGTCGGTGATGCCCGAAGAAGTGCTGCGCGCCATGCACCGGCCCGCGCCCAACATCTATGCCGGTGCACTGATTGACATGATGCCTGGGCTGACAGCCGACCTGCGGCGCATGGCCCGGACCGAGCACGATGTCGCCATCTATATCGCCAACGGTCATGGTGTGTGGGAGGCCGCACTGGCCAACACCATCGTACCCGGTGAACTGGTGTTGATACCTGCCTCCGGCCGGTTCTCGCACGGTTGGTCGGAAATGGCACGGGGCTTGGGCGCCGAAACACAGATCATCGACTTCGGCAAATCCGCCCCCTGGGACATGGATCGCATCGCCGAGGCGCTGCGCGCCGATACCGAACACCGGATCAAGGCGGTGCTGGCGGTGCATGTGGATACGTCCAGCTCGATCCGCAACGATGTGCCCGGATTGCGCAGGCTGCTTGACGAGCTGGGGCATCCGGCCTTGTTGATGGCCGATTGCATCGCCTCTTTCGGCTGCGATGTGTTCGAGATGGACACCTGGGGCGTCGATGTCATGGTCACCGCCTGCCAAAAGGGGCTGATGGTGCCGCCCGGCGTCGGTTTTGTCTATTTCAATGAAAAGGCGGCGGCCAAACGGGCCACCATGCCGCGCGTGTCCTGGTATTGGGACTGGGTGCCGCGCGGCAATCCGGATGAGTTCTTTCAGTATTTCGGCGGCACCGCGCCCACGCATCACCTCTATGGCCTGCGCGCGGCGCTCGACCTGATCCATGGCGAGGGCATCGAACATGTCTGGGCGCGCCACGCCAAGCTGGCCCGCGCCATCTGGGCCGCCTGCGAGATCTGGGCCGAGGGCGGCGATCTGGTCCTGAACGTGGCCGATCCCGCGTTCCGCAGTCATGCGGTGACCGCGCTCCGCCTCGACAGTGGCAAGGGTACTGCCTTGCGCCAGTGGACTGAAAAGACCGTTGGCCTGACGCTGGGGATCGGCCTTGGGATGGCCGGGCCGGGCGATCCCGCGCGCGACAAGTTCTTCCGCCTTGGCCATATGGGTCATCTGAACGGCCAGATGGTCATGGGATTGCTCGGGAGTATCCAGGCAGGGTTGACGGCACTGAATGTGCCCCATGGCAAGGGCGCACTCGAAGCGGCGGCAGGCGTGATCGCGTCCTGAGCTAGCCCGCCCGCTGTGCCAGCCGGGTGATGCCGTGGTTCAGGGCCATGGCCAGCAAGAGCGACGCGAACATGCCCCACATGGCCCAGATCAGGACGAAAACCCAGGTCAGGTTCACGCCCAGCATGATCAATGCCGCATTGGTGTAGTCGGGCGCCCGCCCGATGCGATGGTCGTCCATGTCCGGCAGTTTAGGGTCTTTCCCGTAAATGTCAGGTAAAACCTTGGCGATCAGCCGCGCGCGATCTCCAGCGCGCGGGGCAGGGCGGCGGCAAAGGCATCCAGTTCGGCAGCGGGGCCGCAGCTGACGCGAATGCAACGGTTTTGCGGCGCGGCGAAAGGCATCCGTACAAAAATGCCAAGCGAAACCAGCGCATCCAAAACTGCCTTTGCAAACGCGCCATCACTACCGCAGTCAATCGCTACGAAATTGGTGGCCGAGGGCAGCGGTGTCAGCCCGTTGTCACGTGCGATGGTGGCGATCCGGTCGCGGGCCGTGCTGATTTCGGATTGTACATGCGCCAGCCAATCGCCATCGGCCAGTGCCGCCAGCGCCCCGGCCTGCGCGGCCCGGTTCATGCCGAAATGGTTGCGCACCTTGTTGAAGGCGGCGATCAGCTCGGGCGCGCCAATGGCATATCCGACGCGCGCGCCCGCCATGCCATACACTTTGGAGAAGGTGCGCATCCGCACCAAGCGCGGATCGTCAGAATCCACCGGCGCGGCGGTACCCTCTGGGGCGCATTCCACATAGGCCTCGTCCAGCACCAAGAGCGTGTCTTCGGGCAGCGCCTGCATCGCGGCAACGATATCGGCCCCCTTGTGCCAGCTGCCCATCGGGTTGTCCGGGTTGGCGAGATAGACCAGCTTGGCCCCGACCTCACCCGCCTTGACAAAAAGCGCCCTCGGGTCCTCGTGATCGCCCGCGTATGGCACCTTGTGCAGCACGCCGCCAAAGCCCGCGACGTGATAGTTGAAGGTTGGATAAGCGCCCTCGGAGGTGACGACAGCATCGCCCGGTCCCACCATCAGGCGAACGAGATATCCCAACAGCCCGTCGATCCCTTCGCCCACCATGATGTTGTCGGGGCGCACCCCGTGATGCGCGGCCAGCGCCTGACGCAGGTCATGGTTTTCCGGGTCGCCATACATCCAGACCTCAGCCGCCGCCTGTTGCATTGCTGCAATCGCACGTGGCGAGGGGCCATAGATGCTTTCATTGGCACCCAGACGGGCGGCAAAGGGTGCGCCGCGCTGGCGCTCCTGTGTCTCGGGGCCGACAAAGGGCACGGTGGCGGGCAGCGATTGGGCAAGCGGGGTGTATCGGGGTCCGGTCATGCGCGCCACATAAGCGCAAGCCGCGGTGCCGGGCAAGGCTTGCCTTTGCTGGCCCCGCCTCGCATGGTGCGCGCAAATCCAAAGAGGTACCCATGCGTTACGTTTTGATCCTGTTGCTCGCCGGCCTCGGCTATCTGCTGTTCTGGCCCATCCCGGTGGCGCCCGTGGCCTATTACCCGCCGGAAAACCCCGGATTTACCGGTGAATTCGCCGAGAACCGGGTCCTGGACAAGGCCGAGTTCGTGCCGCTCCCCGAGGGAGAGATCGGGCCCGAGGATCTCGCGGTGATGCCGGACGGAACGGTCTACACGACCTCGCTGGCGGGTAATCTCTATCGTATCGACGGGGCGGCGCCGGAACTGGTCGACCGGTTGGGCGGGCGGCCGCTGGGCCTCAAGGCAGGACCCGACGGCGCGCTTTACATCGCCGACAGTTTCCGGGGTATCCTGCGCTGGACAGCGCCCGGCAAGGTCGAAACGGTGGTGGACCGGATCGACGGCGCCCCGGTGATCTATGCCAACCAGCTGGATCTGGGACGGGACGGCACGATCTACTTCTCGAACTCCACCGACCGGTTCGATCCCCGAACCCTCGGCGGCACCAAGCCCACCTCGGTTATGACCGTCTGGGAACAGTCCGATACCGGCTATGTCGCCCGGCGCACACCCGACGGAAAGGTCGAGAAGATCGCCACCGGCTTTGTATATACCAATGGCGTGGTGCTTTCGCCGGACGGGAATTTCCTGCTGATCAACGAGACCGGGCGGGCGCGGGTGCACCGGCTGTGGCTCAAGGGCGAGAAGGCAGGCCAGACCGAGGTGCTCCTCGACAACCTTCCGGGTTATCCCGACAATCTCGAGGCGCAGGGCGACGGCACCTATTGGCTGGCCTTTGCCAGCCCGCGCGTGCCTGCCGAGGCGCTGATGCCTTACCCTTTCCTGCGCAAGGTGGTCTGGCGATTGGGACCCAAGGTACGCCCCGCGCCGATCCATCGCGGCATGCTGATCCAGTTCGACGGGCAGGGGCGCATCCTGCGCACGGTGCAGGACCCCGATGGCCGGTTGGGCATCACCACCGGCGGCAAGCAGGTGGGCGAGCGGTTCTATGTCATGACGCTGGACAGCCCCGGTTTTGCCCGCATGGCGGCCGCTGACCTGCCCTGATCTGCCCCCACGTCGGGCTGGCGCTTGAACACAAGAGCGGGCAGTCTGGCGCCAAACAGGAATGGAGGCCCCGATGGCGCGCGTATCCGTCGAATACAAGGACCATGTCGCATTTGTCACCCTGACCCGGGGGGACAAGATGAATGCGCTGGACGAGGCGATGTTCAAGGCGATTATCGCGGCGGGGCAAGAGGTTGCGGCCTCGGACGCGCGGGCGGTGGTGCTGTCGGGCGAGGGTAAGAGCTTTTGTGCCGGGCTCGACGTGTCGAACTTTGCGGCCTTTGCGGGCAAGAACCCGACCCAGATGCTGATGCCGCGCAGCCATCACGATGCCAATGACTTTCAGGAGGTGGCGCTGGTCTGGCGCAGGGTGCCAGTACCGGTGATCGCGGCGCTACATGGGGCGGTTTATGGCGGTGGGTTACAGATTGCGCTGGGCGCCGATATTCGGATTGCCGCACCGGATACGAAACTGTCCGTGCTGGAAATGAAATGGGGCCTGATCCCGGATATGGGCGGCATGGTGCTACTGCCGCAGCTGGTGCGCTCGGATGTGCTGCGTCTGCTCACATATACCGCGCGGCCCATCAGGGCCGCCAAGGCGGCGGAATGGGGGCTGGTGACAGAACTGGCCGATGATCCGCTGGCCGAGGCCACAGCGCTGGCGCAAGAGATCGCGAGCAAGAGCCCCTCGGCGATACGTTCGGCCAAGCGCTTGATTGAGCTTGCTGAATCGGAGCAGCGAACCGATGTCTTGCTGGCGGAATCGCAGGAACAGGCGCGGCTGATCGGCAAGCCGGATCAGATGGAAGTAATCGCGGCCCAGTTGCAGGGGCGCGCCCCGGTCTTCAAGTAGCGGGTTCAGACTTTCGCGAAAGTCTGAAGACAAATCCTCGGAGAGGATTTGAGACAATTCCTTGCAGGAATTGGGTTCTTGTCAGTGTCGCTAATCGACCCCACCGGTTCTTGGCTGGTGGGGTCTCTATGTTGAGTATTTTCAGCGAAATGAAGGGGTTAGCCGAGTTCCGCCAGGCGCGCCAACGCCTCGTCGATCCGGGCCTCTTCCTCTTCGCGGGCGGCGAGGTTTTCGCGGGCCTCTTCAACCACTTCGTCCGGCGCGGACTCCACGAATTTGGGATTGTTCAGACGCCCGCGCAGCCCGCCCAGCTCCTTGGCGAGCTTGGCCTTGGCCTTTTCCAGCCGGTCCTTCTCGGCGCTGATGTCGATGATCTCGGCCAGCGGCAGGCCAAAGGCCGCGCCGGGGGCAGCGATCGAGATGCAGCCCTTGGGCATGACATCCGCTTTGGTCAGGCTGTCGATCCGCGCCAAACGTTTGATCAGTGCCTCGTTCCGGTCCCAGGCGGCCTGCCCGTGATCGTCGATTTCCGTCACGATCATAGGCACATAGAGGCCGGCGGGCACGCGCATCTGGGCGCGCGCGGACCGCGTGTTCTCGATCACCGAGATCACCCAGTTCATTTCGCGGTCAGCGGCGTCATCGACCAGATCGGCCGCCTTGTAGGCGGGCCAGTCGGCGTGCACCAGCATCTTTGCCCGCTCCGCTGTCAGCCCCCAAAGCTCTTCGGTGATGAAGGGCATGATCGGGTGCAGCATGATCATGCACTGGTCCATCACCCAGGCCATGGTGGCGCGGGTTTCCTCTTGCGCGGCGGTGTCGTCGCCTTGCAAGAGCGGCTTTGAAAGCTCCACATACCAGTCGCAGACCTTGCCCCAGACAAAGGCGTACAAAGCGTTTGCGGCATCGTTGAAGCGGTAGCTGTCAAGCGCCGCGTCCACCTCTTCGCGCACGCGGGCGGTTTCGCCGATGATCCAGCGGTTCACCGCGAATTGACCGTTTTGTACGTTTTCCAGGCGGGTGATTGACCGTTTTGTACCGTCATAAACGCCGTTCATCTCGGCAAAGCGGACGGCGTTCCACAGCTTGGTGGTGAAGTTGCGATAGCCGGTGATCCGCTCTTTCGACAGTTTCAGCACGCCGCCAATCGCCGCCATGGACGCATTGGTAAAGCGCAGGGCGTCGGCGCCAAACTCGTCGACGATCTCCAGCGGGTCGATGACGTTGCCGGTGGTCTTGGACATCTTCTTGCCCTTCTCGTCGCGGACGAGCTGGTGCAGATAGACGGTGTTGAACGGCACCTCGTTCACGACAGCAAGCTGCATCATCATCATCCGGGCGACCCAGAAGAACAGGATGTCGAAGCCGGTGATCAGGACCGAGGTCGGAAAGTACCGGCGCATCTCGTCGGTATCCTCGGGCCAGCCCAGCGTGCCGATGGGCCAGAGGCCGGAGGAGAACCAGGTGTCGAGCACGTCGGGGTCGCGGGTGATGCCGATCACTTCGATTTCGGGAGCATTCGGATCAGAGAACTCGTTGGAGAGTTGCTTTTCAACGAGTTCTTTGACTGTAAGGTCCGTAGGGATGACCCGGACGTCCCCGTAGTAGCTCTCAAATTGGCGAATGGCTTCTTCTTCTGTAGCAGCACAAACGCTGTGCATTTCGTCGAAGAAGAGAACTAACGCTCCGTCGTTGTTTGTTTTTGCCTTCGGCCCATACCAAACCGGGATCTGGTGCCCCCACCAGAGCTGGCGCGAGATGCACCAGGGCTCGATGTTTTCCAGCCAGTGGTAATAGGTCTTTTCGCCCGATTCAGGGATGATCTTGACCGTGCCGTCGCGCACCGCGTCCAGCGCGGGCCCCACGACCTTTTCGGCGTCGACGAACCACTGGTCAGTCAGCATCGGTTCGATCACCACCTTGGAACGGTCGCCAAAGGGCTGCATGATGGGCTTGGCCTCGACCAGCGGCACGATGGCTTCCGCCCCCTCGGCGCCGGGTTTCAGCGCGGCGGTGCCCAGGCGCGGGTCGGAGGCCACGGTCATCACGGCGAGACCTTCGCTGGTGATTTCGTCCACCACTTTTGCCCGCGCTTCGAACCGGTCGAGCCCGCGCAGATGGTCGGGGACCAGGTTGATCACGTCGATCTCGTTCTCGGTGAACGCTCGCCCGCGCGCATAGTCCTGCGCCTTGCCTGCTTCTTCGGCATAGGGCGCACCGTCGGCCCGCATCACGCCGCGCGTGTCCATCAGGCGGTAGAGCGGGATGCCGCCACGCTTGGCCACCGCATAGTCGTTGAAATCATGCGCGCCGGTGATCTTGACCGCGCCCGAGCCGAAATCCTTGTCCGGGTACTCATCGGTTATGATCGGGATTTGGCGGCGATGCTCTTTGGGGCCGACCGGGATTTCGCAGAGCTTGCCGACGATGGGGGCATAGCGTTCGTCCGAGGGATGCACGGCAACGGCGCCATCGCCCAGCATGGTCTCGGGCCGGGTGGTGGCGATGGAGATATAGTCGCGCTCTTCCTCAAGCACGATGTTGCCGTTTTCGTCCTTTTCCACATAGGTATAGGTGGCCCCGCCCGCGAGCGGGTATTTGAAGTGCCACATGTGACCCGCGACCTCGATATTCTCGACCTCGAGATCGGAGATCGCGGTCTCGAAATGCGGATCCCAGTTGACCAGCCGCTTGCCGCGATAGATCAGGCCCTTGTTGTACATGTCGACAAAGACCTTGATCACCGCGTCATGAAAATTCGGCGAATTTTCGTGGCCGGTGCGCGGGTCGCCCGCGGCGCCCGCCATGGTGAAGGCATTGCGCGACCAGTCGCAGGAGGCGCCGAGTCGCTTCAACTGTTCGACGATGGTGCCGCCGTACTGGCCCTTCCACTCCCAGACCTTCTTGAGGAACTCCTCGCGGCCCAGTTCGCGGCGCGAGGGCTGCTGGGTGGCGGCCAGCATCTTTTCCACCTGCATCTGGGTGGCGATGCCCGCGTGGTCCTGACCGGGCTGCCAGAGCGTGTCGAAGCCGCGCATCCGGTGCCAGCGGGTCAGGATGTCCTGAAGCGTGTTGTTGAAGGCATGGCCCACATGCAGCGCGCCCGTGACGTTGGGCGGCGGGATCATGATGGTGAAGCTTTCGTCGCGCGAACGGTTGGCGCCCGCCTTGAAGGCGCCGGCCTCTTCCCAGGCCTTGGTGATGCGGGCCTCGGCCTCGGCCGCGTCGAATGTCTTTTCCATCGCCATCGTGGTGATCCCTTCGGTCAATCGAGGGATCAATTACCCAAAGGCGGGGCGAAGGAAAAGGCGGCTGGCCATGTTTTCTTGCTGCATCGGGCCGGATCATGGGTGGAGGGGGCGGAAATGAGTATTTTTGACCAGAAAGAAGCGGCAAGTCTTTGTTAACCAGAATCGCCGCAGGCTGGGGAGGCGGTACAGGCTGGAGAGCCGATGACCGCACCAGGAAGAAGCCGCCCCTGTCCCGCGGCAGGATTATCCCCTTGCGGACGGACGGCCGCCGGATCGGGGCGCTTCGTTTGCTGCTTCTTTCTGGTTACAAATACTCAAATGGCGTAGCGGTGTGGCCGGGCACACCGCAGGGGTTTATCCGGCTGTCTGATACAGCGGCACCGCGCTGCTGGCGCCCTGGGCCAGGGCCTTGGCCTGATCCGCGCGGATGCGGTCGTAGAGCGCCAGCGCCTCGGGGGCGAAGAGGCGCGCGGGCGCGGCGACAGGGATGAAATTGCCCGAACTGTCTGTGCCGCGCGCGGGCAAGGCATAATCGCGCTCGGCCACCAACTGGCGGGCGTTTGGGTTGAGATAGCGGATCGCCATGCCGATGCGGCGGTCGTCCGAGCGGTTGGGGCCGGAGCCGTGGATGGTCAGCCCGTGGTGCAGCGACATCTGGCCGGGGGACAGTTCGATATGGGTCTTGTCGGCCTCGGCCACGTCGACGGCGATCTCCTGCCCGCGCGACAAAAGGTTGTTTTCGGAATAGGTGTCGGTATGCGGCAGGATCGGGTTCCTGTGGCTGCCCGCCACGAAATCCATACAGCCGCTTTCCACCGTCGCGGGCGACAGCGCCAGCCAGGCGGTCACCTGGTCGGGGGTTTCGCCCATGCCCCAATAGGTCAGGTCCTGGTGCATGCCGACCACATGGGTGGTGCGGGGTTCCTTGATGAAGAATTCGGCCGACCAGACCAGGAGGTCGGGGCCAAGCACGCCCTGGACCAGATCGAGGATGCGCGGGTCGCGGGCGATGCGGGCGGCAAGCGGCATCACCACATGGGCATTCACGCGCTTGTACATGTTGAGCGGCAGCGGCAGGTCGGAGGTAAGCCAGTCGCGCTCGATCTGTTCCAGGTCGGCGCGCAGGGCGGCGGCCTCACCCTCGGGCATCACCTGGAACGGGTGCAGGAAGCCGTTCTGCCAGTATTGCTCGGTCTGCTCGGCAGAGAGGTGGCCGTTTCTGGTGGCAATGGGGCTGGGCATCGCGGTCTCCGTCTGGTCGCATTTCCGGAAGGATAGCGGCGGTGTAGCGCGGTTCAGAGCGGTAAGTCTTGCCGGTCAGCATAAGTTCAGCTTAGCCTTGTGATCATGGTATCGCGGATCCCCTCGCTCAACTGGTTACGTGTCTTCGAGGCGGCGGCGCGCACGCAGAGCTTTGCCCGGGCGGGGGCGCAGCTGAACATGTCGGCGGCCGCCGTCAGCCAGCAGGTCAAGGCGCTGGAGGGGCATCTGGACGTGGCGCTGTTCGAGCGGCGGGCGCATTCGGTGGTGCTGACCGAGAGGGGGCGGGCCTATCTGCCCGGTGTGCAGCAGTCGCTGTTGATGCTCGAAACCACGACGGCCGGGCTGTTCGGGGGCGGGGGTGAGCAGATCGTTTATGTCCGCTCGATCCTGCTCTTTGCCCAGGGCGTGCTGGCCCCGGCGCTGGGCGGGTTCATGGGGCTGCATCCGGGGGTCGAGCTGCGGCTGAGTACCGGCAATGACGTGGCCGATTTCCAGGGATCGGTGGCGGATATGCAGATCGTGTTCGGCAACCCGTCGCTGTTTGGCGGGCAGGCGGACGATCTGATGGGCGAGCGGCTCTACCCCGTGGCGCATCCCGATCTGGCGGCGGGGATCCACCGGCCCGAGGATCTGCTGGCGCATCGGTTGATCGATGTTTCGGCGCATCGGGCGGGGTGGTTGCGTCTGTTCGAGGCGCTGCGCCTGTCACCGGCGGCGGGGCAGTTCCTGTTTGTCGACAACACCGTGATGGCGGCGGCGCTGGCGGCCGAGGGGGTCGGGCTGGCGCTGGCGCGGGCGCCTGCCAGCGATACGCTGATGGCGCGGCATGGGCTGGTGCGCTGCCTGCCCGGGGTCGAGGCGGCGGGGCTGGAGCGCTATCATCTGGTTTGTGAGGATCGCGCGCGGTTGCGCAAGCCCGCGCGCCTCTTCCGCTCCTGGCTGCTGGATCACCTTGGGGTGGCGCCGGATCAGGCGCCCAGACGGGCGCGGAAATAGGCCTCGACCCGCTTATAGGCCGGTTCGTGGAAATGCAGCGTCAGCAGGGAATGCCGGTTGCCGGGGTATTCGACGGTGTCCAGCCCGTCGCCGAACACCTCCTCCATCCGGCGCATCAGGCGGGAGGGCGACATCCGGTCGCCGCGATAGCGCAGCGCCAGACCCGGACCCTTGGCTGCCATGCCTGCGCAGGTCTCGGCGATGTCCGCCTCGCTCATATGCAGGGCGTCGCCGCCCATCAGCGGCAGCGCGGGCTGGCTGGCAACCCCGCCCAGCACCGCGTCATCGGCCATGAGCGTCAGGGCGAAACTGCCGGTCAGGCACATGCCGATCACGCCGATGCCCGTCCCCCCCTGGCGGTCGCGGATGTGGCGGGCCAGCGCGCGCATCCAGCTGGCGACCGGGCTTTGCCGCCCTTTAAGGAAGATGTTGAACTCGCGCCGGATGCAGAACAGCCGGGCCATGTTGCGGGCCATGGAGATCTTGCCGAAGGTGCCGAAGAGATGCGGCAGGTAGACGGTAAAGCCCGCGCGCACCAGCCGGTTGGCCAGGTCGAGCGTTTCGGGGCCGATGCCGGGCAGCTCTTGCAGGATCAGGATCGCGGGACCATTGCCCTTGACGTGAACCGGGTGCGTCACCTCCTGGCCGCCGTCGAGGGCAGAGGTGAAGTCGAAACGTGCATCCGGTTCCCAGCTGGTCATGCAAGCTTATACACTTAATGCGCGCATTTTTCCATGATCAACACCTGCAACACTCTGTTTTCGGATTGGCCCGGAAACGCCGGGGAACGGCGGGCGGTCACTGGACAATGGCCTGGGCGGGGCTAGTGTCGGAAGGCAAGCCCCCCGCGCAGGAGAGACCCATGGAAAAGTTTGGAAAAAGTCAGGCGGTGACCCGGGTCGAGGACAGCCGGTTCCTGACCGGACAGGGCCGCTACATGGAGGATGTCGCGCCCGACAGGGCGCTGGTGGCGATGTTCTTTCGCTCGCCCGTGGCGCATGGCGAGATCCTGGATCTGGATATCGACGCGGCGCGCACGGCGCCGGGCGTGCATCTGGTGCTGACGCTGGCCGATCTGGAGGCCGCCGGGATCACCGTGGGCATGACCGGGGCCGCGATGCCTAACCGCGACGGCAGCAAGGGGGCATCGCCCGAGCGACCGATGCTGGCGCGCGACCGGGTCCGGTTCGTGGGCGAGCCCGTGGTGGCGGTGATCGCCGAAACCGCGGATCAGGCGCGCGACGCGATCGAGATGATGGGCATGGATATCCGCGACTTGCCGGTGAAAACCGATGTGGGTCCGGGCGGGCCGGAGCTGCACCCCGAGGCGCCCGAAAACCGGGCCTTTGACTGGGGGATGGGCGACGAGGCGGCGACCGAAGCCGCCTTTGCCGCGGCGGCGCATGTGGTGTCGCTGCGGATCGATGACAACCGGATCATCGCCAATTCGATGGAGCCGCGCGGCTGCTTTGCCGAGATGGTCGAGGGGCGGCTGCATTTTTCCTATGGCGGGCAGGGGGTCTGGGCGCTGAAGGCGCAACTGTCCGAGAAACTGGGCCTTGCGCCCGAGGATCTTCGGGTGACCACGCCGGATGTGGGCGGCGGCTTTGGCATGAAGGCGTTTCCTTACCCCGAGTATTTCTCGGTCGCGCATGCGGCGCGGGTGCTGGGCCGCCCGGTGCGCTGGATGTCGGAACGGACCGAGGCCATGCTGACCGACAACCACGGCCGCGATCTGAGCTCGGTGGCGGAGCTGGCCTTTGACGCCGATCTGAAGATCACCGCCTACCGGGTGCGGACCCGCTGCAATCTGGGCGCCTATAACAGCCATTTCGGGCAGGCGATCCAGACGCAGTTGTTCTCGCGCGTGCTGACCGGCGTCTATGACATCCCCTCGGTCTGGTTGCAGGTCGAGGGCTATTACACCAACACGACCCAGGTCGATGCCTATCGCGGCGCGGGTCGGCCCGAGGCCATCTATGTGCTGGAGCGCGCGATGGATCGGGCGGCGCGCGAACTGGGCGTGTCGGGGGCCGAGTTGAGGAGGCGCAATTTCATCCGGCCCGAGGCGTTTCCCTACAAGACGCCCACGGGCGAGACCTATGACGTGGGCGCGTTCGACCGGCTGCTGTCGCTGGCCGAGGCGGGTACCGCCGGGTTCGAGGCGCGGCGCGCGTCGGACGCCGCGCGCGGCCTGCTGCGGGGGCAGGGCCTGTGTTACTATATCGAAAGCATTCTGGGCGATCCTTCGGAAGGGGCCCGAGTCGTGTTCAACGAGGATGGCACCGTGGACCTGCTGGTTGGCACGCAGTCGAACGGACAAGGGCATGAGACGGTTTATGCCCAGTTCCTGTCGGACCAGACCGGCATTCCGGTGGATCGGATCCGGGTCGTTCAAGGCGACAGCGACCGGATCGCGCAGGGTGGCGGCACTGGCGGGTCGCGTTCGGTCACGGTGCAGACCCATGCGACGCTGGCCACGGTTGACCGCATGGTCGCCGCATTCATGCCCTATCTGGCGGGCAAGATGGGGGTCGAGGAGAGCGACGTGACATTCGATAACGAGACCTTTCGCGCGCCGGGGTCGAACCTGACGCCGACCCTGCTGGAGGCAGCCGAGATGGCCCGGGTCGACGGGCGTGTCGAGCTCTTGACCCATGAGGCGCGCGCGACGCTGCCGGCGCGGTCCTATCCCAACGGCGCCCATGTTGCCGAGATCGTGATCGACCCGGAAACCGGCGCCGTGCATCTGGACCGGTACCGGGTGTGGGACGATTTCGGAAATCTTATCAACCCCTTGCTGGCCGAGGGGCAGGTGCATGGCGGGGTGGCGCAGGGGCTGGGCCAGGCGCTGATGGAGCATGTGGTGCATGACAGTGAGGGGCAGCTGCTCACGGCAACGTTCATGGACTATGCCTTGCCGCGCGCAGGCGACGTTCCCATGATTGGATTTACCTCGGTGCCGGTGCCGTCGACAGCCAACCCGATGGGGATGAAGGGCTGCGGCGAGGCGGGCACCGTGGGGTCGCTGGCCGCGATCGCCAACGCGGTGCAGGACGCGCTCTGGGACCGGGGGGTGCGGCAGGCGGACATGCCTTTCACGCCCCTGAGATTGTGGGAACTGCTGAATGCTGAACCTGTCATGGCTGAATAGACGTCTGCTTGGCTGGCTGGGCCGGCCGCTCAGCTCGGAGCATTCGGGCGAGACCCTTGAACGGGGGCCGCAGACCCATGTGATCATCCTGGACGGTACCATGTCGACGCTGGAGCCGGGGAACGAGACCCATGCCGGGCGCCTGTTCCGCCTGATCTGCGAGATGGGACCGCGCGCCTCGGTCTATTACGAGGCGGGGGTGCAGTGGACCAGTTGGAAGAACACGACCGACGTGATGGTCGGGCGCGGGCTGAACCGGCAGATCCGGCGCGCCTATGGCTATCTCGCCTCGCGCTATCGGCCCGGCGACCGGGTGTTCCTGTTCGGCTATTCACGCGGCGCATTCGCGGTGCGGAGCCTGGCGGGGGTGATCGACCTGGTTGGGCTGCTGCGGGCGGAACATGCGACCGAGCGCAATATCCGGCAGGCTTACCGCCATTACGAATGCAACCCGAACGGCGCCCATGCGGCAGATTTCCGGCGGCTTTACTGCCATTCGGACCTGCCGATCGAGATGGTGGGGGTTTGGGATACGGTCAAGGCGCTGGGGTTGCGGCTGCCGCTTCTGTGGCGGCTGACCGAGGAGCGGCACGCGTTTCACAGCCACCGGCTGGGCCGCAGCATCCGGCATGGTTATCACGCGCTGGCCCTGCACGAGACCCGGCAGGTGTTCGAGCCGATCCTGTGGGATTATGACCCGGATTATGATGGCCATGTGGAACAGGTCTGGTTTCCCGGATGTCACGGTGACGTGGGCGGTCAGCTGGGCGGGTTCGAGGCGGCACGGCCGTTGTCTAACCTGTCGCTGGTCTGGATGCTGGAACGCTCGGAACGTCATCAGTTGCCGCTGCCGCCGGATTGGCGCGCGCGGTTTCCAACCAGCGCGGTAGCACCTTCGGTTGGCACCTGGCGCGGCTGGGGCAAGATATTCCTGTTCCGTTCGGCCCGCCGCGTCGGCCGCGACCGCAGCGAGCGCCTGCATGAGAGCGTGAGCGCCGAAGCTTTGCCGGCCGGTCTGCCCGCGCTCGATACGCCGACAAGCAGTTTCGGCTGAGTAGGGCTGTTTCCAGATTGCGCGCCTGCCGGCGCAAGACGATGTCTCGGCGCCGTTCCGTCGCCTCGGGTGGGCGCGTGTGGCGGGCGGATTGCCAGTTTTTCAGCGTTTGCCCAGTGGCGAGGGAGGGAGCCTCCGGCGGGAGTATTTTTCACCAGAAAGAAGCCCGGACGCGTGTTGCTTCTTTCTGGTCTGACATACTTCGGGGGCTTAGCCGCGCGGGATGTTCAGCACGATGCAAGTGGTGGAGCCGGTTGCATAAAGGCGGCCATCCGCGACGCCCCTGATCTCGCCATGGGCGACGCCGGTGGAGCGACCGACGTGATCGGCGATGCCTACGCATTCGACCTCGGTTCCGGTCGGGATCGAGCGGATGATGTTGATCTTGTATTCCAGCGTCGTATAGGCCGCGCCCTGGGGCACCATCGTCTGCACCGCGCAGGCCATAGCGCTGTCGAGAAGGGTACCGTACCAGCCGCCATGCACGGCGCCAAGTGGATTACAGACATCAAAGGTCGGTGTGCCGCGAAAGGCGACGCGGCCTTCGGCGACCGCGTGCAGGTGATAACCCATGGTACGAGAGATAGGGGGCGCGGGCAGGCGTCCGTCCAGGATGCCCTGCATGAAGTCGAGCCCCGAGATATTGGCCATGTCGGCCGGTCCCAGCAGCTCTTCGGGGCCTTTGGCGAAAGTCATGGCGCGTTCCTCCGGTTCAGGGTCGAAGGAACGCTAGCAGGGGCCGCGGGATGCTCAACCGTTACGCAACGTTCTGGAGGGCCACCCTGGGGGTGACGCCAAGCGCGTGGCAGACATCGCGGGTCAGTTCGGGGCGGTTCAGCGTGTAGAAATGCAGCTTGTCGACGCCGCCGTCGATCAACTCCGAGCAGAGCTCGGTGCAGATGGCGGTGGCCAGCAGATCCTCGCGCCCGTCGCGGGTGGCCTTGTCAAAGGCGTCCTCGACCCAGGCCGGAATATGGGTGCCGCAGCGGCGGGCGAAGTTGCGCGCGCCTTTCCAGTTCTCGATCGGCAGGATGCCCGGGGTGATCTGCTTGTCGATGCCGGCCTTGGCGCAGGCGTCGCGGAAACGGAAGAAGGTTTCCGCCTCGAAAAAGAACTGGGTCAGCGCCTCATCCGCCCCTGCGTCCAGCTTGGCCTTTAACCAGTCAATGTCGGCCTGGGCGCTGGCGGCTTCGGGGTGGATGTCCGGGTAGGCGCCGACCCTGATGGCGAATTTGCCGGTTTCGGCCAGGGCCTGGATCAACTCCACCGAATTGGCAAAACCGCCGGGATGCGGCGTGAAGTGGCCTGCGCCCTGGGGCGGGTCGCCGCGCAGGGCGACGATGTCGGTGACACCGGCCAAGGCAAAACTGTCGGCGATGGCGAGGGTTTCCTCGCGGCTGGCCTGCACGCAGGTCAGGTGGGCCGCCACGTTGAGGCCCGAGGATTTGTGCAGCGTGGCCACCGCGTCGCGGGTCAGCTCGCGGGTGGTGCCGCCGGCGCCATAGGTCACCGAGACGAAACGGGGGGCCAGCGGCGCCAGTACCTGCACCGTATCCCAGAGCCGGAACGAGGCTTCGAGGTTTTTCGGCGGGAAGAATTCGAAGGAGATCTGGGGGGCGGTCATTTGTGCGGTCATCCTGCGCAAGGGGCGGTGTTTCGCCTCTTGTCGCACCCGCAGCATTGTGAAACAACTTCATAATACTCAAGAACAACATGAGCGATACTGTAAGATGCATATCGAATTCCGGCATTTGCGGACCATAAAGGCGATCCATGATTGCGGCGGTCTGGCCCGCGCCGCCGATCAGCTGAACATCACCCAGTCGGCCCTGAGCCATCAGATCAAGGGGTTGGAGGATCAGGCCGGGGTCGAGCTGTTCGTGCGGCGGTCGAAGCCGATGAAACTGTCGGCGGCGGGAATGCGCCTGCTCAGGCTGGCCGAGCAGATCCTGCCGCAGGTGGAGGCGATGCAGGCCGAGTTCACCTCGCTGCGCGACGGGAAGTCGGGGCGGATGCATATCGCCATCGAATGTCATGCCTGTTTCGAATGGCTGTTCCCGGTGCTGGAGGCGTTTCGAAAAAGCTGGCCGGATGTGGATGTGGATATCCGGCCCGGTCTGGCGTTTGATGCGCTGCCCGCGCTGCAAAAGGAAGAGGTGGATCTGGTTGTGTCCTCGGACCCCGAGGACATCCCCGGCGTCGAGTTCGTGGAACTCTTCGATTACAACGCGGTGTTTGTTGCGGCCTCGACCCATCCATTGGCCGAGAAACCGTGGATCGAGGCCGAGGATTTCCGGGGCGAGACGCTGATCACCTATCCGGTGGAACGGTCGCGGCTGGATGTGTTCAGCCAGCTTCTGATCCCGGCCAAGGTGGAACCGGCGCAGGTGCGTCAGGCCGAGCTGACGGCGGTGATCCTGCTGTTGGTGGCGTCGAATCGGGGGGTGTCGGTACTGCCGGATTGGGTGGTGCGCGAGGTGAAGTACAGTTCCGATTATGTGACGCGGCCCTTGACCGAGACGGGAATCACCCGGCGGCTTTATGCGGCGGTGCGCCGCGAGGACCTGGAAAAACCGTTCGTGCGGGAACTGGTCGGGCTGGCCCGGACCGAGGCGCGCAAGTTGCAGTCGCAGTAGCGCGGGCCATGGGGGAGACCCGGCGAGGCCGGGTCTCGGGGTCTTGGTGTCAGCACTTGCCGAAACATTGGTGGATGACCTGGATGCCAAGCGCCGTGATCGTCACGCAGGCCCCGGTCGGAATGCCGAAGGTGGTGCAGATCTTGATACAGGCCTTGGCGGCGGTGCCGTTGGGGATCGAGACCGGGATCGGGAAGCAGACCTTCTGGTTCACGATGGGGATCTTGACGCAGACCTTGTTGTCCTCGACGGTGACGGAGATGCAGGTTTCGCCCAGGATCAGCGGCGAGGCGTGCAGCATTGCGTCAGCCGGGGCCATGGACCGGACGCCCATTGCGTCGTGGTGGCTCTGAGCGGTCTGAACCAGACGGTCGATCTCTTCCTGTGGGAATTCGTGATATGTGGTCATTTTCTTCTCCTGGGATGCTGGGGGCGCGGGGGGCCGCGCTGTTTGATGCCTCGGAGTGTCGAGACGCCCGGCTTTGGTGCCGGACCTGTTCACAATGCGCCGTTTGGAGAGAGCGGGCTGTGTCCGAAGTCACAACCTATGGGTGCGAATCACCAAAAATGACAATTTTTGGATGTCGTTTCGACCACGGTGGTTGCATGTGGTGTTGCCGGACGGGAAAAAAGGGGGCGCTGCCCCCGTCGCGCTTTGCGCGCCTCCCCCGGAGTGTTTTGGACCAGAAAGAAGCGGGGTCAGATGCCCTGGTACATGTAGCTGTCGCGGTTGGCCTTGGCGCGTTCATAGCGGTCGGGCGAGGCACCGGCGGGAATGCCGTCGCCCGTTGGCAGGCACCCGGCCAGCAGGGTCAGGGCGAGGAGGGTGGCGGTGCAGCGGGCAAGGCGGCGCATGGCGGGGTCCTTTGATCGCGCGGGATATCGCATGAGGATCAGGTAAGCGTCCTGCGCGCGGTTTCAACTACTGGTTGGTTGCGGCCAGATAGCCGATACCGGCCGCCAGCAGCAGGCCGAGCACCACGGCGATGGTGATCTTGATCGCGGACCAGGGGCGTTCGCCCTGCACCCGTCCGGTGCGGCCGTTGACCACGAACCGGTAGGTAGTGCCACGGTACTTGTAGGCGGCGAGCCAGACAGGCAGCAGAATGTGTTTGAATGTCACATCCGACACGGTGGTGTCGATGGCATGGATGCGCTGCTGGTCGCCGCCGATGTCGAAACGCACGTCGCGTTCGATGACGCGGGCCATATGGGCGCGCGCCTCTCCATGCGCCTCGGCCAGCTCGACGGTATAACCCTCGGCCCGGAACCCGGCCAGATATTCGGGCCGATAGGGTTCGAGCGCGGCCAGGTCCCAGGGTTCCAGCGCGTCGGTATGGGATTTTGGCAGCGAGCGCGAGGCCAGCACCAGCACATCGTCGAAGAATCGGGCAACCCGGCCCGATTTTGGCGACCAGCGGATCTTGGGCACCTGTTCGGTCACGGTCTTGCCGTCGCGCACCACGGTGCGGGTCTCGTAATAGACGGTACCGCGCTCGCCCCGGTAGCTGGATTTGGTATCGGCGTCGAAGGTCCAGTAGGGCACGTAGATGCCCTGCATCCGGCGCCCCTTGCGGGCATATTCCTTCAATCCGTTCGGCGCGAACCAGAGCCGACCCAGCCAGTCGGTCATCGCCTGGCGGGCGCTGCGCTCGTCCAGCGCGAAGGGCAGCACGCCGCGCGGTTTGATATGGCGGTGGATGCCGGTGTCGGTCACCACGGGCGTGGCGCAGAACGGGCATTCGGCGGCGTGGGTGTCGGGGTCGAATTCGACCTGGGCTGCGCAATTGGGGCAGGTGAGGACGCGGGTTTCCTCGATCTCGGCCTCGGGCAGGGACTGCGCCATGGCAGCGTCGAAATCCAGCTCGCGCAGGCTGGCGCCCTTCCACGGGTCGGCGCGCATCGGTTCGCTATGGCCGCAATGGTCGCAGACCAGCATGCCCGCGCCCGGATTGAACCGGTAGTCAGCGCCGCATTGGGCGCAGGGAAAGCGGTGCTCCTGCACCGGTGCCGGGGCGGCACCGGGCGGGGGCGGGGGGATATCGGTCATGCCTCAGCCCTGTGGTCGGGTGATCCGGGTCAAACTGCCATCCTTTTTGACATATTGATGCCAGAGCGCAACCAGCGCATGCGCCAGCGCCACCAGCATGAGCGCGCCTCCCACCGTTTCGTGGATTTCGCCCACGGTTCGGGACGGGGCGTTCCAGGCCACCGCGCCCAGGGCGGGGGTGAGCACCATCAGCAGATAAAGCAGCCGGTGGCCCCAGAGGGCGGCTTTCTCCATCAGCGGGGTGGCGCCGGGCAGCGGGCCAGGGGCGCCCTTTACGCGGCGCACCACGATGCGGATCAGCACGAGGACAAAGACCGTGATGCCCAGCCAGACATGCGGCGTGTTGCCTTCGAACCCGCTGGCGCCGGTCTCGATCCGGGCTTTCAGCGCCCGGCCCATGTTCTCATGCGTGAGCCAGGTCGCGGCAATCAGGACCGCGATGAGCCAGTGCAGCGCGATCTGGAGGCGGGAATAGGCGGCGCGAGGGGACATGTCGGAGGCTCCTTGGACAAGCTACGTCTGGCTGTAACGGCGCTGGTCCCGGTTTCCGTCGGCGCGGGTCAGATGCCGGGGGGCGGCGGGGGCGGCGGCAGGATGGTGAAGAGCTGGGCCAGTTCGCGCACGTCCTCGGCCCGTTTCCAGCCGTCCTGCCCGGCGGTCCAGACATAGGTGTCGCGGGTCAGGCTGCCCTCGGTCGCCATGCGGCCCATCTTGGCCTTGGAAAACGGGCCCGAGGTCTGCCCGTCGACCGCGATGTGCCAGACATGTTCGACGGGCGGCGGCGGCGGAGCGGCTGGCGCGGCGGTGGCGGGGGCGGCGCCCCAGGGGCCGGGCTGGGCCATCTGCTGGGCCATGGCCATGCCCATCCCGGCGCCCAGACCGGCGGCCATGCCGCCGCCGGCGGGGTTGGCGGCGGCGGCGGTCATCGCCTCGGCCGCCGAATACTGGGTGAACTTGCCCAAATCGCCCGCCAGCCCCATCGAGGTACGCTTGTCCAGCGCCGCCTCGACCGCAGGCGGCAGGCTGATGTTCTCGATATAGAACTCGGGCATTTCCAGCCCGTAATCGGCCAGCGGTTTCGACACCTGCGCCGCGATGAGCTTGCCCAGGTCCTGGGTGTTGGCGGCCATGTCCAGCACCGGAATGCCCGAACCCGCGATCACGCGCGAGAACTCCTGCACGATGATGTTGCGGATCTGGAAGCTGATCTCGTCCATGGTGAATTCGCCATCGGTGCCGACGATTTCGGTCATGAAGCGGGCGGGGTCGGTGACCCGGATCGAATAGGTGCCAAAGGCGCGGATGCGGGTCGGCCCGAATTCCGGATCGCGCAGCATGATCGGGTTCTTGGTGCCCCATTTGAGGTCGTTGAACCGGGTGGTGTTGACGAAGTAGATCTCGGACTTGAACGGCGATTTGAAGCCGTGGTCCCAGTGCTGCAACGTCGTCATGATCGGCATGTTGTTGGTCTCGAGCATGTAGAGACCGGGGGTGAACACGTCCGCGATCTGGCCCTCGTGGACGAAGACCGCCGCCTGCCCCTCGCGCACCGTCAGCTTGGCCCCGTACTTGATCTCGTGGCCCTCGCGCTCGAACCGCCAGACCATCGTGTCGCGGGTGTCATCGGTCCAGTGGATGACGTCGATGAATTGGCCGGACAGAAAATCGAAAATACCCATGGTTCAGGTCTCCTTGCTACGCTTGAAGAGAGTTCTCATTTCTTCGTCTTCACGTTTTCTGCGTGCTTCAAATTCAGCCTGTGTTTCAGCTACCACGTGTAGTTCTGAATGCTGAGTAAGTTTGGAAAGCGCTTTCTGAATTTTCTCTAGTTCCTTGGAAATCTTCGTGATCGGTGGCGTGTTAGCATCCTGCCAAGTCAATTCCTTCACATCGATAATGTGTTCAGAAAAGTAACTCGATCCTTCAACGTCTTCGTACGACAGTTGTATTTTGAACGGCTCAATAGGGTTGTCGCCGATCAGTTGATGTCCAACCCCAAAAGCAAATGAAACAGATCTGTTCTGTAGTATTGTCATGATTGGATGCGTGAGGTCGCGCGGGTCTCGTAGCACCCGATCAAGAAATGGCCATTCGGGCGGAAGAATGGCCTTAATAGTAACGTTGATAGCTGCACCCGCTCCGACGTTGCTGATCTCCAAGTTGATCAACATCGGTTGATCTTTGCGTTGGCCCAAATGAGCAATCACAACCGGGTCGGTGCCAGCTTGTCTCATCAATCTCTGCTCTGAGAGCGCGTAGAATGAAACGACAAGTGAGACCAAGGCAACGGAGAGCGTAAGCAGCGCCGGTGTAATTGCTATGAACTCATTTCTATCTAAGCCGCTATTCAAAACATCGTTCAACAATAAGAAAACTATTGCGAGGCATACACCGATTGTTACCCCGAGCGCCAATAAGTCACCGTGCCGCAACGAGGATTTTTGAGCGGAATGCGATTTCCTGACGTATGGTTTTGCTTGATCGGCACTGTTTTCTATCACAGCGACAATCCCAACTTTTCCGTCGCGATGATGCGGATCACCGGGCGGGCTTCTTCGGCGCTCATGCCCTGAACGAGCCTATCGTCATAGAGCATGGCAAGCAGTTTCTCGTCCTGGCTGGTGAGCAGGGCGAATTCGTCATCGTCGTTGAAGATCGAGGGCCGCGCGGCGGGGCTGTCGTTGGACAGGCCCAACCCTTGGGCGATTTCCTCGTGGACGCAGCTGAGCCGCACCAGGTCGGGGTGTTCGGCCCGGATCAGCGCCACGGCGCGCACATAGGTATAGGGCGCATCGGGCGCGGTGGCGGCAAAGACGAAACAGTAGAAATCGCGCGGCAGGTTGACGAAGAGGTCAAGCTGCTGCTCGCTGATGCCGGGCACAAGGCGGCGCAGGCGGTCCTGCACAAAGGGGCCGTCATCCAGCCCGGCGACAAAGACGTGGAAGTTGGCGTTGCGCTCGGCGGTCGAGACCGGGTGGCCGGTCAGGCGACCCAGCCGCGTGGCGTAGGACTGAATACTGGCGCGATCCTTGTCGCGGCGGTCGAGCGGCACGGTGGGGCCGAATTCGACACCTATGCGCACGGGCGCGGTCCAGCGGCTGAGCCGGCCGCTGGAGCGGCCGCCGGTGGGCACCGGGGTATTGCCGGAATACTCGTTGAAAAAGGCGATATTAACGAAATTCCGCTCCAGATCCTCGGCGTCATAGGGCGTATCGGGGCCGCCGCCATCGGTGCGGAGGAGCCCCCGCGTGAGCAGGTCGTTCTGTACCGCGCTGTAATAGCGGGCAAGATCCTGGCTGGCGGCCGAGGCGGCCACGACCTCGGACCCGACGGGAGCCAGCCCCGCCGGCCGCGCCTGGGGCACGGGCGAGGTGCGCGGGGGCATGTCGCAGGCGGCAAGAGCCACAAGGGCAAGCAGCGCTCCCAGGGCGCGTATCAGGGGGAATCGTGGCAAGGGATCAGCCCGGAACCGCGGTGCCGGCATTGTCGCCGGTGCCATCGGCGCGGGCGCGGGCGGCGGCCAGCGTGTCGCGCAGCTCGGCCTCCATTTTCTTGAGCTCTTCCTCGGCCGCGGCGCGCTTGGCCTTGCCTTCGTCGGCGATCTGAAGGCTTTCCTGAATGGTGCCTATCAGGTCGGCATTGGCCTTTTTCACGGCATCGATGTCGAACACGCCGCGCTCCATCTCCTTGCGGATCAGCTTGTTGCTTTCGCGCAGGTTGGCGGCATTCGAGGTGAGAAGCTCGTTCGTGAGGTCGTTGGCGTCGCGCACGGCGGCGGCGGCCTCGGCGCTGCGCTGGATGGTGACAGCCTGCGCCAGCTGGGTTTCCCAGAGCGGCACGGTGTTGACCAGGGTCGAGTTGATCTTGGTCACCAGCGACTTGTCGTTTTCCTGCACCAGCCGGATCGAGGGCAGCGACTGCATCGTCACCTGGCGGGTCAGTTTCAGGTCATGCACCCGGCGTTCCAGATCGTCGCGGGCGGCGCGCAGGTCGCGCAGTTCCTGCGCCTTCATCACCTGGTCGCCCTCGGGCGCGGCGTCAACGGCGGCGGCCAGTTCGGGGATGTCGTGGCTGTCCAGCTCGTCCAGCTTTTCCTCTCCCGCCGCGATGTAAAGCGCCAGTTCGTCGTAAAAGCGAAGCGTCTTTTCATAGAGCAGGTCGAGCGACTTGATATCTTTCAAGAGCGTGTGTTCATGCCGCAAGAGGTTGTCGGTGATCTTGTCGATCTGGCCCTGCACCTCTTCGTACCGGGCGGTGAACTTGGCAAAGGGGGCGGCGCGGCCCAGCAGCCGTTCCCACCAGCTACGTTCGCGGCGCACGTCCAGTTCGCTGACCGAGAAGCCGCGAATGGTGGTGACAATGTTGCGCAGGCTGTCGCCAGCGGGGCCCACATCCTTGTTGCGGACATCGGCCAGCATGGCCTGGCTGATCTCCTGCAATTCGGCCTGCGCGCCCGAGCCGAAGCGGACTATGGAATTGGTGTCACCCATGTCGATCTCGCTCATCCGCTTGCGGATCTCGGCGCCCACGGGCGCGTCGGCCTCGGCCAGAGGCACCACCTCCTGGGTGGGTTCGGGCAGGGTGACGGCAGTGACCTCCTCGACCAGGCTGACGGCTTGGGCGGCTTTCTTCTGGATGCTGTCGGACATCTTGGGTTCCTTTGCTCTCGGGGCCGGTCAATCCAGCCGGACGCCTTCGCGCTGCAATCTTTCGCGCAGGACGTCGATTTCGATGGTCAGGTCGCTGCGGTCGTCCAGCAGCATCTTGCGGGTGCGGGCAGCAAAGTTCTGCTCCAGATCGTCAAGCAGCGCGAGATAGTCGAGCATGCTTTTCTGATCGCGGGTGCGGGAATAGATATCGGCGAACTTGACGGTCGCGTCGCGTGCCCCCTGAAGGTAGACGGTCAGGTACTTGCGGGCGCCGGTCAGGTCGCGCGGGTCCTCTTCGACGGTGCGGAACAGCTCGCGCGCGGTGGTCTGGAAACGTTCGACACGGGCTTCGATCTGGCGGTTGCCGGCGCGGCGGATGGCGTCGGACATGTCGGCAAGCAGGCTCTCGGCCTCGCCCACGACGCGGGCGACGCGGTCCTGCTGGAAGGTGTCGACCCCCTCCATCCCCTTGTCGCGCATCGGGTCGGGGCCAAAGGCCACCAGATGCAGGGCACCTGCGGCCAGGCCGAAGAGACCGGCGGCCAGAACCGAGGCGTCGCCGTCCATCAGGCCGGATTTGTAGACGGCAACCCCGGTTCCCAGCGCGGTCAGCAGCGTTGCCGCCAATTTGCGCGGGAAGGCGGGGCGGCGCGCCACGCGGCGGGCGTGATAGGCGGCCTCGGCCCTCAGCCCCTCGCGCAGGAGCAGGGCGGCGCCGGTCCAGAGACCGGCGGCGATCAGGCCAAGCGTCAGCCCGATGGCGCCGTCGTTCAGCGAGGTGAAGACCAGCGGAATGGCGGGCACGAACATCGCGTTCGCCCGCGCGCCTGCGGGGTCCACGCGGGCCCCTTCGAACTGGCCGCGTTTGGGCGTTTCGGCCTGGTCCGCCTTGGATGCCTCGGGGCTGTATTTGCCGCCATAGCGCTGGGCCATCGGGTCAGAGCCCCCCCCACCAGCCGGTGGCCACGCCGAACAGCAGCACCAGAAGCGCGGTATAGGCCAGTTTCTGAATGCTGTTCTGCGACACAGCCAATCCCCTGGTGGTTGTTCTGAAGGGAATCTAGGCGATGCGGCGCGGGCTTGCTAGGGGGAAGGTTGGGGCAATCGGCTCAGGGCCGCGGTTTGCCGCCGGTGGGGCGGGTGCCGGGCCGGGTGCCCGGTTTTGCGCCTTTGGCCGGACGCGGCCCCTTGGACGCGGCGGATTTGCCAGCGGTCACGGGCCGGGACGGGGCCGGTTTGGCGCCCGGTTTGCCGAACGTTTTACCGTCCGGTTTGCCGACCGGTTTGGTCCCCGGCTTGCCGACCGGTTTGCCAAGCGGTTTCGACCCCGGTTTGCGGGCCTCGTTCCGCGCGGCGGCGGCCTTGGCTGCACCCGGCGCGGGCCTGCGCTTGCGTTCGGGGCGGGCGGGGCGTTCATCGGTTGGTTGGTCCTCGGCATCCAGCCCCAACTGGTCGCGCAGCACCCGGCGGCGCACCTCCTCGACCTTGCCGGGCGCAAGGGTGCCCAGCTGGAACGGACCATAGGATATCCGGATCAGCCGGTTCACCACCAGCCCGATATCCTCCATCGCGCGGCGGATCTCGCGGTTCTTGCCCTCGCGCAGGCCGACGGTCAGCCAGGCGTTGGCGCCCTGCTGGCGGTCGAGCGTCACGATCATCGGCTGGAACCGCTGGCCCTCGATCACCAGGCCCTGGCGCAGCGGTGCGAAATCCTCGTCCTTGGGCGTACCCTTGATCCGCACCCGGTACCGGCGCAGCCAGCCGGTCGAGGGCAGTTCCAGCTGCCGCTTGATGGCGCCATCGTTGGTCAGCAGCAAGAGCCCCTCGGAATTGAGGTCGAGACGGCCCACGCTCATCACCCGGGGCATCTCTTCGGGCAGCTCGTCGAAAATGGTCTTACGCCCCTTTTCGTCGCGCGCCGTGGTCACCAGGCCGCTGGGCTTGTGATAAAGCCACAGCCGCGCCGGTTCGGCGGCGGCCAGCGGCGCGCCGTCGACCGTCACGCGGTCGCGTTCAGTCACGTTCAGCGCCGGGCTGTCGATCACCTTGCCGTTGACCGCGACGCGGCCGGCCTCGATCATGCGTTCGGCCTCGCGGCGCGAGGCGACGCCCGCGCGCGACAGGATCTTGGCGATGCGCTCGCCGGGGGGAGGGGTGTTGCTCATCCCCGCGCAATAGACCATTTGCCGCGCTTGCGGAAGATGGATGATCGGGGCAGGGTCGGGCATGGTTTTCAGATCGCATATGGATCAGGCGCTGGCGGAGGCGCGCGCGGCGGGCGCGCGCGGCGAGGTGCCGGTGGGCGCGGTGATCGTGGCCCCGGACGGGCGCGTGGTAGCCGCCGCCGGCAACCGCACGCGCGAGACCTGCGATCCCACCGCGCATGCCGAGATTGTGGCGCTGCGCGCGGCCTGTGCCGCCGCCGGGTCGGAACGGCTGGTGGGGCATGACCTCTATGTGACGCTGGAGCCCTGCGCCATGTGCGCGGCGGCGCTGGCTGCGGCGCGCATCCGGCGGGTGTATTATGGTGCGGCGGATCCGAAATCGGGCGGGGTGGCGCATGGGGCGCGGGTGTTCTCACACCCGCAGGCGCATCACGCGCCCGAGGTCTATGATGGCATCGGCGGCGAGGCGGCGGCGGAACTGTTGCGCGGGTTTTTTGCTGAACGGCGGAACAAGGAAGAGGGTTGAGATGGAATTCAGGTTTCGCGAAGGCGAAGAGGTGGTGGACCTGCCCGAAGGCACGGACGCGGGCGTCTATTTCATCGGCCGCATCCGCACCCCCTGGAGCGACCGCAAGGACTGCCCCCGGCAGGGGCGCGAGGACGGGCCGGAATGCCGGATCGAGCTGGATGCGCGCTGGGCGCCCGCGCTGCGCGGGGTGGCGGAGTATACCTGGCTCGACGTGCTCTACTGGCTGGACAAGAGCCGCCGTGATCTGGTCACCCAGAACCCGAAAAGCGACGGCAAGCTCTTTGGCACCTTTGCCCTGCGCTCGCCGCAGCGGCCCAACCCGATCGGCCTGTCGCGGGTACGGCTGGAGCGGGTGGAGGGCACCACCCTGGTGGTGCGCGGCCTCGATTGCCTCGACGGCACGCCGCTGATCGACATCAAGCCCAACCGCTGTGAGTTCACGCCCAAGGCGCCACCCAAACCCGGGATCTGAGGTCTTTCCCTCTTTTCAACCTGCGGTTTATCCGGTTCACTGCCGGTCCGGACAGGGCAGGGGGCGCAAATGGTACAGGTGTTTCTGGATGCGGTGGCGATCCGCTTCTATCGCGGCATCGGGGCAGAGATGCAGCGCATCGGCCCGTTTTCCGCGATCAACTTCTTTGTCGGCGCCAATAACGCGGGCAAGTCCATCGTGCTGAACTTCATCCACGACCGCCTGCCGTTCTGCGAGGGCAAGTCGCAGCGGCTGGAGCCGAACTCGCCCGAGATCCATCGCGGATCGGGTGTGGAAGGCGAGTTCGTGGCGGCGGTGGGGGTGTCGAAGGAGCGGTTTCTGGAGGCGGTTTGGGAGCGGTTTCCGCAGGCGGAAATGCATGTGCATGAATTTAAGGGAAAAGTCTCCGCCATATTTGACGAGTTGTCTGTCGGCGAGTGCGTTTGGTTTCGTTCTGGCCTTCGAATAGGAGACAGAGAGTACCATCCGCAGCCCGACATTGAAGCCTTGTCCAAGCTTTTTCCGGATAGAGAATGGAACGCTTTATGGCAAAGCGTTCAAGGCTCCTCTGGTGGAGGCCTAAAAAATCATTGGATCCCGCAGAGCCTGGACACACTTGGTAAATGCTTGGCACTCACTTTCCCCTCCACTCAGAAGATCGAGGCAAAGCGCGGGATCGGCCGGGCCGACGAAGCCTTCAACGGGCGCGGCGACGGGGTGATCTACGAATTGGCGCGCCTTCAGGAACCTGGGTTCAACGAGGATGAAAAGCGGGTCCTGTTCGAGCAGATCAACGCCTTTGTGCAAGAGGTGACCGGCAAGCCGGATGCAAGAATACGTATTCCGCATGATCGGTCACAATTGCTGGTCGAGATGGACGGCAAGGTGCTGCCGCTCGACAGTCTGGGTACCGGCATTCACGAGGTGGTTCTGATCGCCTCGTTCTGTACCATCCACCAGAACCAGATCATCTGCATGGAAGAGCCGGAAATCCATTTGCATCCGCTCTTGCAGCGCAAGCTGGTGGAATATCTGCGCGACCACACCGACAACCAGTATTTCATCGCCACCCATTCGGCGGCCTTTATCGACACGTCCGGCGCGGCGATCTTTCATGTCGAGAATGACGGGCGACAGACCCGCGTGCGCCCGGCGCTGGTTCGGCAGGACAAGTGGCATCTGCTCGACGATCTGGGCCTGCGCGCCTCGGACCTGTTGCAGGCCAATATGGTGATCTGGGTCGAGGGGCCGTCGGACCGCATCTACCTCAACCACTGGATCGCGGCGGTGGACCCGGACCTGCGCGAGGGGATCCATTATTCGATCCTGTTCTATGGCGGTGGGCTGGTGTCGCATCTGTCGGCGGGGGCGGAGGAGGACGGGGTGCAGGACCTGATTGACCTGCGCCGGATGAACCGCAACATGGCCATCGTGATGGACAGCGACCGGGCGGGACCTCGGGCGCGATTGAAAGGGACGCCCGAGCGGATTAAGCGGGAGTTGACTGACGAATGGGGCATGGTCTGGATCACCAAGGGGCGCGAGATCGAAAATTATGTCGATCACACGGCCTTACAGACGGCGCTGCAAACCCTGCATCCCCGGATCTATGACCATCCCGCCGAGGGTGGTGTCTTTGACCACGCCTTCTACTTCCATCGCAAGGACGGCAAGGTTCATCAGGCCGCCGACAAGGTCGGCGCCGCGCGGCTGGTTTGCGAAGACCCGGCCAAACTCGATATCCTTGACCTGCGAGACCGAGTGACGGAGCTTGCCCGGCGCATTCGCGGGGCGAACGGGCTGGCTGTGCGCGGGAAGGCGTGACGGGCGCAGATCACCCGGCCTCGGACAGGTGACGTCAGGAGGCCCGGCATTGTCCCGGTTGAACCGGGCTGGCGAGGCGGGCAGCCTCGGGGGTCATCCGTCCGCCTCCAGGCGGTAAACCGCGTGTTCGCCCTCGAACCCCTTGAGACGCAGGGGAACCGGGGCCGAGAAACGGCAACCTGCGTCACTGCTGACCATCTGGTGCAGGGCGTCCGAGACCAGGATCTCGCCGGGACCGGCGGCGGCGGCGATGCGCGCGGCCTTGTTCACCACGGTGCCAAAGAAGTCGCCCCGGTTTTCGACCACCTCGCCGGTGTGCAGGCCGATGCGCAGGGCGAGGGTTGCGTCGGGTGAACCAGTTGCCGCCCGAATGGCCCGGGCCGCGCGGGCCGCGCCGGTGGCGGACTGGAACGAGGACATGGTGCCATCGCCCAGCGATTTGACCAGCGTGCCGCCATGGCCCGTGACAATCGTCTCGATCCGGCGGAAATGGGCATCGAGCAGGCGCACCCATTCGGTATCGCCCATGGCCTCGGCCTGGGCGGAACTGTCGACGATATCGGTGAACATGATGGTGGCGAGCCCGCCGGTGCCGAACCGGTGCGATCCGGCCTGGGCGGCCGCGATCAGGCGTTGAAAGGCGGTGTGCTCGATCCCCAGCTTGTCGCGGTTTGAGTCGGCCTGAGAGATATGGTGCTGCACCATCTTCCAGCTGCCGCGTTCCAGCACAAAGACAAAGGTCACCCGATGGGTGCCACGGCTGCCGGTGCCGAGAAAGGTGTAATGGCTCTGATAGGTGGCCCAGCCGGCTTCACCATGCTCATAGGCTTCGATTTCAATATCCTCTTCGATGAAATCGGGGACCTCGGACAGATGATCAGCGAGACCGTCGCGCACCAGCTGTCCGCGCCAGAGCTCGCCATCGGCGCTTCCGATATAGACCAGCGCGTCGGATTGCGACAGGTAATGCGGCAGGTCGGCCACCTTGTGGCTGCGGATCAGGGTGGTCCAGCGGCGCACGATGGCTTCGATCTCGGGCGAGCGCTGGATCATACCTTCCACTCCAGCCGATGGACCCGGTGCAGGCCGTCAAAGCCCTTGAGCGGGATCTCTGCCGGCGGGTGAATGACCAGGTCCACCACCTTGCCGGTCAAATCACAGGTGGCGCCGGAGATCACGATTTCGCCCGGTGCCGCGGCGGCGGCGATGCGGGCGGCCTTGTTGACCACGCTGCCAAAGAAATCTTCGCGGGTCTGGATCACCTCGCCGGTATGGATGCCGATCCTCAGGGCGATGGCGGGGCCGTCGAAGGCCTCGGTCGCGCGCAATATGGCCTGCGCCGCGCGCAACCCCTGCTCTGGTGACGGGAAGCTCGACATGGTGCCATCGCCCAGTGATTTGACGAACTGCCCGCCCCGCGCCTCGATGATCTCGCGCAAGCTGTTGAAATGGCGGGCCACCTCGGACGACCACAGCCGGTCGCCCATGGCCGAGGCCAGGCGCGAGGAATTGACGATGTCGGTGAACATGACCGACGCAAAGCCCTCGCGCTGATCCAGCGAGAACCCCTGTTTCGCGGCGGCGACCAGATCGGCGATGGCCGTCTGTGCGGCACCGGTGAACTCCATGTTCGGGATCGGGACCGATCCATGGCGATGCACGATCTTCCAGGCGCCGTCCTCGAGCGTGAAGATCAGGGTCGAGCGGACCTGGAACACCCGGTCGGGGTCGGTGACAAAAACCAGTTCGTGGCACAGGCAGGCCCAGCCGGTGCCGTCGTGCTCGTAAGCCTCGGCAAAGACCTCTTCATGTTTGAGGAACTCGGGAATGTCCCCAAAGAAATCTCCGATCCCCTCACGTACCGATGGGCCGACCCAGATCTCGTCCTGTCCGGTTCCGATGAAAAGTAGGTGGTCCTTTTCGGTCATCATGTTGCGCAGGTCATTTGGGCGCCTGTTGGGGATCGCGTCGATCCAGCGCCGTGCCATGGCCAGCAGCTCGGGAGAGGCGACAACACCGCTCATTCCCGCCACTCCAGCCGGTGGATGACGTGTTCGCCCGCAAGTCCCTTGAGCGACGTGGTGACCGGGTCGGCAAAACGAAATTCGCGGCCGGCAACCAGGATGCGGGTCGCGTCCGACAGCCGGATGTCGCCGGGTTGTGCGAGGACTGCGATCCGCGCGGCCTTGTTCACCACCAAGCCGAAGAAATCGCCGCTGGCCTCGGTGACCTGTCCGCTGTGCACGCCGATACGCACATGAAGGTGTGGTTCCGTTTCGCGCTCGGCCATCCGCTCCTGGATTTCCTGAGCCGCCAGCAGCGCGGGACCGGCACCGTAAAAGGCCGACATGGTACCGTCCCCAAGTGTCTTGACAAGCTCGCCCCCGTGCCGGGTCACGATGGTCTTGATCTCGCGAACATGGTTCTGAACCAGATCGCTCCACGCGGTATCGCCGATGGTTTCCGTGATCAGTGTGCTGTCGGCGATGTCGGTGAACATGATCGTGGCCAGCCCGGCGTGTCCGAGGTTTGGCCGGTCGCGCGCGGCGGCCTTTGCGATCTCGTCGAAGTTCCCTGGATCGTAGCCCAGCGAGGTGGCGTTTGGGACCGGGTTCGAGTTGTGTAAATGAACGATTTTCCACTGGGCCTCTTCGAGGCCGAAAACGATGGTGCCCCGGAACTGGATTCTTGCGCCCGTATCCGGCGTGACCATTGTTGCGCTCCAGACCGACCAGCCCATGACATCCCTCTCGAATGCATGGATGTCGATATCTTCGTAGCGGAAGACGGCAAGCTCTTCGCGGGTTTCGGAAAAGAACCTGCGCAGCACGTCACCGGTGAACAACTCGCCCTCGGCGGACCCGAGGTAGAGAAGCGCGCTGCTGTGCGAGAAAAGCCCGCTGGCAGATCCGTCGCGCCGGGCCGTGCACTGGAGAAACCGCCTGGTAATGGCGGCGAGTTCTGGCGAGTTCTGGTAGCGGTCGGGCATGCAGAGCCTCCGGCCGGCGGAAATAGGGGATGACTGTTCCCTTTCTAAAGCCTCGGGCGGCTTTCCCGCAATCTCTTGCATGCGTGCAGGGTTCGGGCCGACGAGAAACATGCAAGGGGCAGGAAACATTCATGCAGTTTTCACCATCGAAGCCTTGCAGCGCGCGCCGCAGTCCTCAGGGTGAGAAAGACAGGTTCGAAGAGCGGTTCGGTTAGTCTCGCCACTCCAGCAGATGGGTCAGGTGCTCGCCCGTGAGCCCGCGCAGGGCCACGGTGGCGGGATCGGCAAAGACGAAACCGCCGCTGTCGCCGACCATCAGACGGGTGGCATCGGAGACGCGGATTTCACCCGGCCCGGCAAGGGCGGCAATGCGGGCGGCCTTGTTGACCACGGTGCCGAAAACGTCCGTGTCGCCGGCGATCAGGTCGCCGGTATGCAGGCCGATGCGGATCCGCAACCTCGGCTCGGCTTCGGCCTGGGCCACTGCCTGCTGGGCGGCTGCAGCGGCGGAAAGCGCGGCACGGGCCGATGGAAAGCTGGACATCGTGCCGTCGCCCAGCGACTTGATCAATGTCCCGCCCAAGCCTTCGATCAGCGACTTTACGGTGCCGATATGGGTCTTGACCGCAGCCGACCATAGGGCGTCGCCGATGGCGGCGGCGATGGCGGTGCTGTCGGCGATATCGGTGAACATTATGGTGGCGAGCCCGGTGCGGGCTGGTGCCTCGGTTCCGGACAGGGCTGCATCCAGAAGCTCATCAAAGCGCGCGAGCTCTCGCCCCAGACCTTCGGTATTGGTTCGCGGGATCGAGTTGTGGACATGCGCGATGCGCCATTGGCCCTGTTGCAGGTGAAAGATCAGGGTAGTGCGCACCACGGCGGCGGTGCTGTCGGGGGCCTTGGCCTCGTGCAGCGTGATCGACCAACCCACCGGACCACAGGCGAAACCGTCGATCGAAATGAAGCGCAGGCGCATGCGCGGGTGGGCATCGACAAACCGGCCAAAGGCCTGCCGGAACTCGGTGCCTTTGCCGATCTCGTCAGGGGCGGTGCCGACGTAGCACAACAGCGCGTCATCCGTCAGCAGATTGACCATCGTGGCGCTGTCGCCGTTGGCATAGGCTTCGTGCCAGCGGCGCGCGATGGCGGCGATCTCGGGGCTGGGTTGGAGCGGTGCGCTCATTCCTGCCACTCCAGACGATAGGTCACATGCCGCCCTTCCAGCCCCTTGAGACTGACTTCGACAGGTGGGGAGAACCGGAAGTGCCGCGCGGCGCCGACCATGATGCGGGTTGCGTCCGACAGGCAGATGTCGCCCGGTGCCGCCAGCGCGGCAACGCGCGCGGCCTTGTTCACGACGGTGCCGAACAGGTCGCCGTCCTGTTCGACCAGATCGCCGGTATGCAGGCCGATCCGGATGCGCAGATGCGGCTCCTCGGTGGTGTTCGTGATGATGTTCTGCAATGTTACCGCCGCGGACAGTGCCGCCGAGGCCGAGGGAAAGGCCGACATGGTGCCGTCGCCCAAGGTCTTGATCAGCGTGCCGCCATGCTCGGTGACGATGCTTTCGACCTGTTTCAGATGCGCCTGCACGGCAACCGACCAGCGGGCGTCGCCCAGGGTTTCGGCCAGCACCGAACTGTCGGCGATATCGGTGAACATGATCGTGGCCATGCCGGTGCGCTGGAACTGGGCCGGGGTGGCAAGTGCTGCTTCGAGCAGATCCTCGAACCCGCGCGATTCGTATCCCAGCGCCTCCATGTTCGAGACCGGGTTCGAGTTGTGCACATGCACGATCCGCCAGACGCCCTGTTCAAGATGCAGAACGAAGGTGGAGCGAAAGGTGATCTCCTTGCCGGTATCCAGCGACACCCGCTCGCCGAACCATTCGACCCAACCCAGTTCGCCGCATTCAAAGCCGCGAAACTCGTCCCGGTCCCAGGCAAAGCTGGGGATGTCCTCCATATAGCTCGCCATGCCCCGGCGCAGCGTGTCGCCGCGCCAGATCTCGCCATGGGAGGAGCCGATATATCCCAGCGCCGGATCGGCCGAGAAGAGGTTGGTCACGGCCGCCTTGTCCCCTGACGCATAGGCGCGGAGCCATCGCCGCACGATGGCGCCAAGCTCGGGCGAGGGGGTGATGGCGGCCACGGCCTCAGACCTCGATGGGTTGCATCACCTCCGGCTCGATCACGTCTACATCGGGCAGGCCGTCGATCAGCGCCTTGGCCGATTGTTCGAGGATCGGGAAGGTCTTGTAGTGACCCGGGATCACCGTCTTGAAGTCGAAGAAGCGCTTGGACGCCCAGGCGGCGCCTTTCATGTCCATGGTGAAATGGCCGCCCGCGCTGAGGATGCCGATATCGGGTTTGTAATACTCGCCCATCCAGTCCATGTCGGCCATCATCGCGGTATCGCCGGAGTGGTAGATCGTGTGCTTCTCGGCGCTGATCATGTAGCCCACTTCCGATCCGCCGGTGCGCAGCCCCTCGGGGGTGGAGAAGGTCGAACTGTGCGAGGCGGGCACCATCGACACCCGGACGCCGTTCAGGGTGACTGTCCCACCCTTGTTGAAGCCTATGGTTTCGATCCCCTCGGCCTCGCCCCAATATCCCATCAGGTCGTACTGGCCCACGACCGGGATTCTGAGCCGTTTTGCCAATGGCAGCACATCGATGACATGGTCGAAATGCGTATGGGTCAGCAGGATATGGGTGGCGCCGGCGACGGCGGCGTCGTGCTGATCCTCGGGCAGGGCGGGGTTGCCGCTGAGCCAGGGGTCGATCAACAGCACGGCCTCGCCGCTTTCGATCCGGAAACTGCCATGTCCCAGCCAGATGATCTTCATGTGTTTCTCTCCGTGAACTGCGTTTCAGATCACCCTAGCACCGGCCGGGTGAAAATCCACGGAGAGGTTGCGGGAAATCGCGATAGGGTCGGGGCCGGACCGGTCGCGAACGGGACAGACGTGCAGCGTTTCTGTGGCGGACAACCGGGAAACAGCAGGCGGAGGGGCAGCGATGCAGGAAGTAACGGCGGATGTACTGGTGATCGGTGGCGGCACCGCCGGTTTTGGCGCGGCGGTGGCGGCGGGGCGGTTGGGGCTCGATGTGGTGCTCTTGGAAGCGGGGACCAAGGTGGGCGGGGTCATGGCATTCTGCCCCGGCATGCCCTGGGGCGCGGCTTATCCGCAGGATGAGAGTATCGGTGGGCTGATGCAGGAACTGGAGGGCCGGTTGATGGCGATGGACCCGCCGATGGCCGAAAAACGGCCCTGCACGCTGGAGAATTTCGGCCCCGAGATCCAGTACGACCACGACGCCGCCACCACGATGATGTTCGAGATGCTGGAAGAGGCGGGTGTGAGGGTGTTCCTGGGCGCGGTGGCTTTTGCCCCGGTGATGGAGGACAACCGCATCGCCGCCGTCGAATTCTTCGACCGGCGCGGACCACAGCGGATTGCGGCGCAGATCGTGATCGACTGTTCCGGCGATGGCGACATCTCGTCCAAGGCGGGGGTGCCGTTCACGCTGGGCGACGGTCAGGGCAACATGATGGCGGTGACGCTGTCCTTTTTCATGGAAGGCGCGGACTGGGACCGGGTGTTTGCCGAGAACGATCCCTATTTCCGCCGCTATGCCGCCCGGGGCATCGCCGAGGGGCGGTTGCATCCACATCTGGCGCAGCTCTACCTGATGAAGGGGTTTCATCCAGGCACGGTGTTCTGCAACTCGGTGGCCATTCGCGGGGTGGACGGAACGGATCCCGCCGATGTTACCCGCGCCACGCAGGAGGGGCGGCGGCGCTGCCTGCAACTGGCCCAGTTCCTGCGCACGGATGTGCCCGGGTTCGAGGCCGCGCACATGTCGCAGCTGGGCCCCACCGTGGGCGTGCGCGAGACCCGCAAACTGGAGGGTATCTATCGTGTGACCGGAGCCGATCTGGCGGCGGGCACCAAGTTTGCCGACGGGGTCGTCGCCTGTGACAACCCGATCGACGATGTGATGCGCACCTCGGATCAGATGACCCATGACGCCATGGTCGAGCGTGGCGGTTATTACACCATCCCGTTCCGGTCGCTGTTGCCGAAAGCGGTTGAGAACCTGATGTTCGCGGGCCGCATCCTGTCGGCGGATCTGGTGGCCTTTGCCTCGGTCCGGGGGATGCCGCAATGCATGGCGATGGGTCAGGCGACCGGGACAGCGGCGCATCTGGCGATCCGCGACCGCGTGCCGGTGCAGCAGGTGGATCACGCCGAATTGGTGAGACTGTTGTCAGAGCAGGGGGTGTCGCGTCTGGCATATTGATGCCGTAGTGATAATCTACGTTGGAATGTTGAGTCCTTGAATTACCAATGCCGATCTTATCACATTTGCGTATCATTCGTTCATATGTTTGAACGATCTACCAAAGTGATTGAACGAGCGATCATTCACGGTGGGCCTCCATAGATGCAGTTTCCTGATACGCCCAACAGGCCGCAAGGCCGGGCGCCGACATTCAATCGAAAGGAAACCAACCGATGAACCGAATGATCCCCTTCACCGCCGCTGCCCTGTCGGCCCTGCTTGCCTTTGGTCCGGCGATGGCCGCCGATGAAACCAATGTGGTGCCCGGCCTGACTGCTGCTGGCGCGCCGCTGGGCCTGCATGGCTCGGACCCGGTCGCGCTGCTCGACAAGGGCAAGAACCGCGAAGGCAAAGCCGCGCATACCGCCGTCCATAACGGGGTGGCCTATTACTTTGCCTCTGAGAAGAACCTCAAGGCGTTCGAGGCCAACCCCGCCCACTACGCGATCCAGAACGGCGGGTTCTGCACATTCGGCGTCTCGGTGGGCAAGAAGTTCGACGGCGACCCGAACTATGCCGCCGTGGTCGATGGCAAGCTCTATGTCTTCCTCAACGAGGAGATCTACAAGATGTTCGAGAAGGACAAGGCCGGCACCATCGCCAAGGCGGCAGCCAATTGGCAGAAGATCGAACACAAGGCGGCCAAGGATCTCTGATCCCGCCCGCTTCCCGGATCGGCCCGTGCGACCCCTTGCGCGGGCCGTTTCGTTTTGGTCGCTTGACCTTTGCCGCCCGGGTCGGTCATCTGCCCGGATGCGCAAGGAGGAAGCGATGACGGCGGCGGTTATGACCGACAGGGCGCGCCGCGCCGGGATCGTGGGCGCGATTGCCTGTACCACCATCTTTGCCTTGACCGTTGGCCTCAGCTTTCCGCTGTTGTCGCTGGTGCTGGAGGATCAGGGCACCAGCGAGGCCGCCATCGGGGTCAACGCGGCGATGACGCCGCTGGGGATCATGATCGCCTCGCCTTTTTACCCGCGCCTGATCGAGCGATTCGGCAGTTGGCAAGTGGCCATCGGCTCGCTGCTGCTGTCTGCGCTGCTGATCCTGTCGCTGGGGCTGACCCGCTCCTTTGGCGCCTTTCTGGTGCTTCGGCTGATGCTGGGCATGGCCGATGTGGGCATCTTCATCGTGTCGGAGACCTGGATCAATCAACTCGCCCGCCCCGAGACCCGGGGCCGGGTGGTGGGCATCTATGCCACCGGGCTGTCGGTGGGGTTTGGTGCCGGGCCGTTCACGCTGGCGCTAATCGGGTTCCAGGGGTTTGCGCCCTTTGCCGTTGGCGCGGCCTGCTGTTTGCTGGCCGTCGGCGTGGTGCTGGCGGTCAGGGCGCAGGTGCCCGATGTCTCGGACGAGGCACCGGTGTCGCCGCTGGGGTTCCTGCGCCGGGCGCCGACCCTGCTGGCGGCGATCTGCGTCTATGCCTTCTGGGAGGGGGCTATGCTGTCGCTGTTTCCGGTCTTTGGCCTGGCGGCGGGGCTGACGGTGGCGGTGGCGACCTCGGCCCTGTCGGTGGCGTTCCTGGGAAATACGGTGTTGCAGATCCCGATCGGATGGCTGTCGGACCGGACCTCGCGTCGGCAGGTGATGGTGCTGTGTGCCCTCTTGACCGCGCTGGGCGCGCTGTTGTTGCCCGGCCTGCCTGACCGGTTGCCGCTGTTTCTGGGCGTTCTCTTTGTCTTTGGCGCCACGGCGGGCGGCATCTATACCATGGCGATGTCGGAACTGGGCGACCGGTTCAGCGGCAGCGACCTGGTGGCGGGCAATGCCGCCTTTGCCATCGCCTTTGGCCTGGGTGGCATGCTGGGCGGGCCGATCACTGGTGCGGCGATGCAACTGACCGGCAATGGCGGTTTTGCCGGGGTTCTGGCGCTGATTTTTGCGGCAATGGCGGCGCTGGCCTATCTGCGCAGGCGGCGCGGCTGACCATCGCCTTTCCGTTGCCCTTGCGACCGCGCCCACGGGGCGGTAAATGCGGGCCTGACGCAGATGAGGGAAACCGATGTCGATTGACCAAAGCACCGCCGCCAAAGTGGCCAAGCTGGCCCGGATCAAGGTGGACGAAGAAGCGCTGCCTGCGCTGGCCGCCGAATTCAACACCATCCTCGGTTTCATCGAGCAGCTGAACGAGGTGGATGTCGAGGGCGTCGAGCCGATGGTCTCGGTTACGCCGATGCGGCTGAAGCGCCGCGCTGACGGGGTGACCGACGGCAACCGGCAGGCCAAGGTCCTGTCCAATGCGCCCGACGCGCGCGAAGGGTTTTTCGCGGTTCCCAAGGTGGTGGAGTAAGACATGAGCGATCTGAACACGCTGACGCTGGCCCAGGCGCGCGATGCGCTGCGCAAGGGCGAGACCACCTCGGTCGCGCTGACCGAAGCCTGCCTAGCTGCCATCGAAGGGGCAGGGGCGCTCAACGCCTTTGTCCACAAGACCCCCGAGATCGCGCTGGAGCGTGCGAAAGCCGCCGACGCAAGGCTGCAATCGGGCGATGCGCCCAAGATGTGCGGCCTGCCCATCGGCATCAAGGACCTGTTCTGTACCAAAGGCGTGCCGTCTCAGGCGGCCAGCCGTATCCTTGAAGGGTTCAAGCCGGAATACGAATCCACCGTCAGCCAGCAACTGGCCGATGCAGGCGCCGTCATGCTGGGCAAGCTCAACATGGACGAGTTTGCCATGGGGAGCAGCAACGAGACCTCGTGCTATGGCAATGCGGTCAACCCCTGGCGGCGCGGCAATGACGACGCGGCGCTGACGCCGGGCGGCTCTTCGGGCGGCTCCGCCGCCGCCGTGGCTGCCGATCTGTGCCTGGCCGCGACCGGCACCGATACCGGCGGCTCGATCCGCCAGCCTGCCGCCTTTGTTGGCATCACCGGCATCAAGCCGACCTATGGCCGCTGCTCGCGCTGGGGCATCGTCGCCTTTGCCAGCTCGCTGGATCAGGCCGGGCCGATGACCAAGGATGTGCGCGACGCCGCCATCATGCTCGAGGCGATGTGCGGCCACGATCCCAAGGATTCGACCAGCGCCGATCTGGCGGTGCCCGATTTCGAGGCGATGCTGACCGGCGATATCCGGGGCAAGGTGATCGGCATCCCGCGCGAATACCGCATGGACGGCATGCCCGAAGAGATCGAGGCGCTGTGGCAGCAAGGCACCGAGATGCTGCGCGCCGCCGGGGCCGAGATCCGTGACATCTCGCTGCCGCATACCAAATACGCGCTGCCCACCTATTACGTGATCGCGCCGGCCGAGGCGTCGTCGAACCTGGCCCGGTATGACGGGGTGCGCTATGGCCACCGCGCCAAGTTGGCACAGGGTGACGGCATCACCGAGATGTACGAAAAGACCCGCGCCGAAGGGTTCGGACACGAGGTGCAGCGCCGGGTCATGGTCGGCACCTATGTGCTGTCGGCGGGTTTTTACGACGCCTATTACAACCGCGCCCGCAAGGTACGCACCCTGATCAAGAAGGATTTCGAGGACGTCTTTGCCGCCGGTGTGGACGCGATCTTGACACCCGCCACCCCCTCGGCCGCCTTTGACCTGGGCGAGATGACCGATGCCGATCCGGTGCAGATGTATCTCAACGACGTGTTTACCGTGACGGTGAACCTGGCCGGTCTGCCCGGTGTGTCGGTGCCCGCCGGACTTGACAAGCAGGGGCTGCCCTTGGGCCTGCAACTGATCGGCCGTCCGTGGGAGGAAGGCGATCTGCTGAACACCGCCTACGCGCTGGAACAAGCGGCTGGCTTTGTGGCCAAGCCCGGGAAATGGTGGTAAACCTGTCGCCAAAGCAAAAGAGCAGGACGGCAAACATGCGCGTATTCTATCTTGTCCCCGTGATCGGGGTGCTTGCGGCCTGTGATCCGGCAATTCCGGATTCGGGCTCGGGGGTCGGATTCAACACGCCTGAGTATCAGGCCCAGCGCGAGGCCGTTCTTCAGGGCCAGACGATCAATGGCGATCCGCTGATCCCGCCCTCTGCTGTCTCGACCGAGGGGCTGGCGCCCGCCCAGACGGGCGGCTTGATTCAGCCGAACCCGATCGAGGACCCGATCGCCACGACCGCCACCGCATATACGCCGCAGCCGACCGATACCGCCGAGGAAATCGCCCGCGAAACCGCCGCGGCCTTGGCAGCGGCCAATGCCAATTCCGGTGTCGCACCGGTTCAGGCCAGCCCCTCGAATCCGGCACCGGATCTGATCAGCAGCCCGTCCATCTCGGACGAGCAGGATTTTCAGGCGGTTGCCAGCCGCCAGACGATCCAGAGCGACGCCGAACGGATCGCGCAGAACCGTGCCAGTTACCAGGTGATCGCCCCCACCGCGCTGCCTGAACGCACCAGCGACGGCACGCCCAACGTGGTGCAATACGCGCTCAGCACGAGCCATCCGAAGGGCACCCAGATGTACAGCCGGTCGGGTTTCAACCTTGCCGCCAAGGCGCAGCGCAACTGTGCAGGTTACGCCTCGCCCGATCAGGCACAGGCCGAGTTCCTGGCCAATGGCGGCCCGCAACGCGACCGCAAGGGGCTGGACCCTGACGGCGACGGCTATGCCTGTGCCTGGGATCCGGCGCCGTTTCGGCGCGCGGTGCAGAACTAAGGCCGCGTGATCCCGGTCTGGCATCCCTCGCCAAATTTCGGCCCCCGCCGCGACGGGTTGTCTCCGTCGCTGGTGGTGCTCCACTATACCGCCATGCAGGACGCGGCAGCAGCGCTGGACCGGCTCTGCGATCCGGCGGCCGAGGTTTCGGCCCATTACCTGATCGGCGCCGATGGCAGGCTCTGGCAGATGGTCGACGAGGCGCAACGGGCCTGGCATGCCGGGGCGGGGGAGTGGCAGGGCCTTGATGACATCAACTCCCGCTCCATCGGTATCGAACTCGACAACCGCGGCGATCACCCGTTTTCGGCCCCGCTGATGGCCACGCTGGAAATCCTGCTGGCAGAGGTTCTGCGCCGCTGGGCCATTCCCCCCGCTGGCGTGATCGGCCATTCCGACATGGCACCCGGGCGCAAATGCGACCCCGGTCCGCGATTCGACTGGGCACGGCTGGCCCGTGCCGGTCTGGCCGCGCCAACCCTTTGTGAACGCTTGTTTGAGTACCCCTCGCCGCAAGCGTTACGTGCCCGCGCCTGTGCCGCCGGATTCACCGCGCCGGTCGATGACGACACTCTTTTGGCCGCCGTCCGCCTGCGCCACAGACCCTGGGCGCACGGCCCGCTTGCGCCCGAGGATCTTGCATCGCTCGCGCCCGCCGCCCCTCGGGCGTGATTCCTGCGCGTCGCCGCCCCGCGCTCGGGAATATCCGCGGCGCAACGAAGACCGGGCGCCATGTGACTTCATTTCGCTAAAAATACTCCGGGGTGAATTGGCCGCAGGCCAAGAGGGGCAGCGCCCCTGCTTGTCTCGCCCCCTTGACCTCTGCCGCGCCAACGCCTAACTGCGAAGCCGCGCGGAGGGCCGGATGGCCGCGTGGGGGGCAACCCCCGCGAGGAAAGTCCGGACTCCATGAAGCAGCGGTGCCGGGTAACGCCCGGGCGGGGAAACCCGACGGAAAGCGCCACAGAGAACAGTCCGCCGCGCAGGTCGCGGCAAGGGTGAAACGGTGGAGTAAGAGCCCACCGCGCCCCTGGCAACAGGGGCGGCACGGCAAGCCCCACCGGGAGCAATGCCAAATAGGACCCCCGCGCGGGACGCGTCGGTTTCGGCCGATACCTCCGCTAGGCCGCTTCAGCCGAGAGGGGTCGGGTTGGCAGCTTGAGGCGCCTGGTAACAGGCGCCCCAGAGGAATGGTCATCGAAGGGGGAAACCCCGGAACAGAATCCGGCTTACAGGCCCTCCGCGCGCGTTGTCTGTTTAGCCTGGCGGCGTGTAGGCGCCCGTCAGGGTCCCGGCCTTCTTGGCGATGGCGACAAATTCCGCCCCGGTCCATGCCCGTACCGTCTCGACCTTGGACACCGAACCCGAGGCCGCCACAGCCATGCCGACGGCCACGGTATCGGCCCCATCGGGCGCCTCGCTGATCATCACGACGTCATTGGTCCCGGTCGTCATGTACAGCGCCACGACCCGGCCGCCCACCTTGTCCAACAGGGCCTGTATGGGGCCGCTGCGGTCTTCGGGCTTTTTCATCAGCCCCTGGATGCCGGATTGGGAATAGCTTGCATAGGTAATGAACAGCGCCATGGTATTCTCCTTTGACCTGTCGGGTTGCGGACCCTTTGTCTTGGACCGGGTCCGGGGGTCCATATTCCGTTCAACCGGTCGGTATCGACAGTCCGGTCAGAACGAGACCGCCGGCGATGATCAGGACCACGCCGAGGGCCGGGGCGAGCCAGCGATTGTCGGGCAGGATCTTTTCGGCTGCCACATAAAGAGCGATGCCGATAATCCAGTAGAGATTCATGACGCCGCCGACAAAGAGCAGGGCCATCAGGGCCCAGCAGCAACCGATGCAGTAGATACCGTGGTGAGCGCCAAGAGTGAGAGCACCCTTGGCGCCTGGCCGGTTATGTGCCACCAGGAACTCCGCCGGGCTGGAGCAATGTTTCAGGCAGGTCCGTTTTAGATTTGAAAATTGGTAGAATCCCGCCCCGAGCAGCAATGCGCCGGACAACCAGCCCGCCGACAGGGTCATCATTGGATCGCTTGTCAGGTCCAACTGGCCCAGCCCCCATTGCGCAAGCGTGGCTGCCACGCTGAACCCGGCCCAGACCAGAAGGTAGCCCGCCAGGAACAATCCGGTCAGACGGCCCGCTATGGCGCGATCGGGACCCATACCCTTGATGCGCGCATAAAGCAGCAGCGCTGGCGTGGCGCTTGGTGTCATCATGGCGATCATCATGACCCACCACATCAGGAACACCAGCACCGCGCGGCCCGGCGTCCATTCGATGCCGGGACCCATCCGCATCGGCTCGCCGATCGGACGGGCCATCCGGGTCATCTCGACCGCGCTCATCTGCATGCCGATACCTGCGATCGTGTACCAGGCCGCTATGATGACCACAAAGGCGACGCCGCCGAGAACGATCAAGGCATCATGCCGCAGCAATCGTTCGACCGAGCGCGCGGGCGAGCTTCGGTTCTGGTCTGTCATTGCCGGTGCCTGACTAGGCGTCCACGATGCCGTGGCCCGATATGTTCAGGCGCGCAAGATGGGCATGAGTGGCATCGAACGTCAGGCTGATTTCTCCGCCGGTGGTCCTGGCAGAACCGGAGGCGGCTTCGGCGCTGCGATACTCGAAGCCGTTTGGCAGGTGAATCGCCGCACGGTGCGGCAGCCCGGAAACGATGTTCGGGATCGGCCCGACTTCGACGTCGAAAACGCCCTTGACCTTGGCGTGGCCGGTGCGCTCTTCGCGGTTCCAGTCCAGTTCAATGGGGACGTAGAGCGTTTCGAACTTTTTCGGGGCCATCGCGCTGTAGACATACCACATCGTGGCCATCTCTTCGGTGTCTTCGCCTTTCATGATCGCTTCGAGCGCGGCGCGCTGATCGGCATCGGCGCGTTCGTCTATAATCAGCTGCATCTGGCCATTGCCTTCGTGAATCGGGCCTGGCCAGTGATAGACGCCGGCGGCACGCAGGCCATCCAGCTTAGTGTTTCCGTAATGTCCTTTTTCAATGTCGTAGACGACGACCGCCTCGCAATTGCCGGTGGTCGGCAGAACGCTAAACTGGCACGGGCAACCAAAGTTGCAGTTGCAATTGGCGAGTTCCTCGCCCTCGATCTTCCATTCGGTCATGATATCCCCCAAAATGTCTGGCCTAACTAAAGTGCCTGCTCGGGGGGTCTTGCCAGCATATTGCCTCGCGCCGGTATCATCCGGCTTGGCCTTTCTGGATCGTAGAACTGAACCATATCACGAAACTGTGAGTTCTCAAAATGGCGGTTCAGCAACGCACCTCTGGCTTTGTCCGGAAATTCCAGATTACCGCAAGGAATCCGGTTGACTCGGCCCGCCAGCCGGGTAAAAGCGCAGCCTCAAGAGAGATTTCAACCGAAAGGCCCCTGCCTTTTCGGACGCAGGAGATAACCATGGCGAAGCCGACGACAATCAAGATCCGTCTGAACTCGACCGCGGGCACGGGCCACTTCTACGTGACCAAGAAGAACGCGCGTACGATGACCGAAAAGATGACCGTGCGTAAGTACGATCCGGTCGTCCGCAAGCATGTCGAGTACAAGGAAGGCAAGATCAAGTAATCTTGCATTGCAGACTTCGAAGAGGGGCTGTGCCACAGGGTGCGGCCCTTTGTCGTTTGATATGCTTTGTGGTTGGGTGAAAAGGTCCTGCTTGCCATAGCGGCCTTTGCAGGGCAAGGTTGGGGTGTCCGCCACAAAACCTCTGCAAGTTCAAGCTTATCATGAAAAAACTTCTGCTGCCCGCCGCTGCCCTGTTGTCCCTGTCCGCCTGCGCTAGCTGGTTCCATCGCGAAGGGGTCGGCTTTACCGGCATTGATGGTGAACCAAAGTCTGTTACCGCCGAGAAAGGCTCGGCCGACTATGTCTCCCGCCGGCTGAGTCTGCCTGCGGAACTTGCCAGCAAACCGACGCCGCGCCTGCAAAGCGACAAGGGTGATATGGAAAGCCTGGCCAAGGTGGCCATTGCCAACGGCGGCCGGAACCCGAACACCGCGGTCGAGGCCGGAGCCGGAGATATCGACGTATTTCTTAGCACGGTCGAGGTGAACGGTGTTCTGTTCGCGGTCCTACGTACTGCGGAGGACGGTATCGACCGGTTGCCCGAGGGTGCCGGGGCAGGGTTTGCCCAGTCGGTGCCGCGCCTGACCGGGTGCCTTGCCGGTGGCCAAGTCTATCAGGCCGGAACCGCCAAGCGCGCCAGCGGATTGGCCGTGCCGCTTAATTGCAGCTAAGACGCTTGGCGGTGGCAAATGAAAAAAAAGGGCGGGGATTTCCCCGCCCTTCGTTCTTTGTGTCTGCTCTTGGCTTATTCGCGGTTGCCCAGGAATTGCAGCAGGAACATGAACAGGTTGATGAAGTCCAGATACAGGCTCAGCGCGCCCATGATGGCGGCCTTGCCCAACCACTCCTGATCGCCCGAATGGGCCATTTGCAGGTAGGTATTCTTGATGTTCTGGGTGTCATAGGCGGTCAGGCCCGCAAAGATCAGAACGCCGATCGCCGAAATCGCAAAGGCCATGGCCGAAGACGCCAGGAAGATGTTGACCACCGAGGCTACGATCAGGCCGATCAAGCCCATCACCAGGAAGGTGCCCATCGCGCTCAGGTCTTTCTTGGTCGTGTAGCCAAAGAGCGACAGACCGGCAAAGGCAATGGCGGTGATCAGGAACACCTGGATGATCGACTCGCCGGTAAACACCAGAAAGATCGAGCTGATCGACAGGCCCATCACAAAGGCAAAGGCATAGAACACCAGCTGCGCGGCGGCGGCCGACAGGCGGTTGATCGCGGCGCTGAAGCCAAACACAAAGGCCAGCGGGGCGAACATGATCACCCATTTCAGCGGCGAAGCGTAGATCGAATAGCCGAACTGGGTTAGGAACTTGTCGGCGCTCAGCTGTGCGGCGGCGGCGCTGGGATCGGTCGTCACCGCCAGGCCCGAAATCGCCCAGGCCGCGGCAAAGGTGATCAGCATACCCACGGACATCGTGCCGTAGACTTTGTTCATATGGGCGCGCAAGCCCTCGTCGATCTGGACGGCGCGCGAACCGGCTGCGGACCGGACCGTGTCGAATTGAGCCATGTGGGTCTCCCTCAATAACATTCTCCGGCCGTCAGGTTCCCCCGACGGCGGTCAGATCAAATATCGGAGAGCTTGCCCCTCAATTCAAGACGTTCCTCAGGAAATCGACGGATTTCCAGGCTGTTTTCCCGGCTAAATTTATATTCCGGATGCATAAAAAGGCGGCCCGCCGCGGGGACGGGCCGATTCAGGGGAAAAATCGTCTGTTTCGGCCAGGCTCAGCGGCGCCAGAAATCGGGCGCATCCCAGACCGACCGGCGCGCTTCGGCCTCTGCTTGCGCACGGTTCACTCCGATGTCGTCCAGCGCCCGGTCGTCCAGCCGGGCCAGGGCGCGGCGCTGCCGCCAGAGGGCTGCCAGCCGGGTCACAACGCCCGGGCGGGAGACGAGGGCAGGGCGGCAGCGCTGTGCAGAGGTAAATGCGGTCATGGGCTGTTCCTTTCGTTGTTGTGATGATTGTCGTGCGTTTCATCAATTGCCTTGATGTATATGGTGCGTTATAAACATCATGGAAATGAATAGTTTTGAACCAACACATCAAGGCTTGTGATGATTAGAAATCTCGATATCACCACCCTGCGCAGTTTTGTCACCGTGGCGGACAGCGGCGGCGTGACCCGCGCGGCGGGTTTCCTGCATTTGACGCAGTCGGCGGTCTCGATGCAGCTCAAGCGGCTGGAGGAGTTACTGGGTCTGGAACTGCTGGACCGGTCCGGGCGCGGCATTGCCTTGACCGCGGCGGGCGAACAACTGCTTGCCTATGCGCGGCGCATGGTGGCGCTGAACGACGAGGTGATCGCCCGCCTGACCGATCAGGGATTCGAGGGCGAGGTGGTTCTGGGCGTGCCGCATGACATCGTCTATCCGGCGGTTCCGCGCGTGCTGCAACAGTTCAACGCCAGCTTTCCACGGGTGAAGGTGCAGCTTCTGTCCTCCTATTCGTCGCGGTTGAAGGAACTGTATGACCGGGGCGAATGCGACCTGATCCTGACGACCGAGGCTGGCGGCGGCGATCATTGCGAAACCATCGCGGAACTGCCGCTGCGCTGGGTCGGGGCCGCCGGTGGTTCGGCCTGGCGGCAGCGGCCATTGCGGCTGGCGCTCGGTCGGCGCTGCCTGTTCCGGCCCAAGGTCATCGCCGCGCTCGATGCCGCAGGCATCCCTTGGGATCTGGCGGTCGAGACCGAGAACGACCGCACCATCGAGGCGACCGTCTCGGCCGATCTGGCGGTGCACGCCATGCTGGACGGGACCGAGGCCAAGCATCTGGTGCAGATCGAACCGGGCGCGCTGCCCGACCTTCCGGTACACAAGATCAACCTTTACGGCGGCGCCGATGGCAAGGGTCAGATCGTTGAGGAACTGGCCGCGCTTGTGCGGCAGAACTTCAAGACCCTCGGCAGCGGTCATCTCCGCGCCGTCGGCTGACGGGTACCGGTGGACGCCGGTCGCCTCCGGCGGGAGTATTTGTGACCAGAAAGAAGCGGCATCGCATAGTCCTGCGTCTTCCAGGTGCGAAATCCTTCCGGGACCGCAATTGTTGCGCGATTGATCCGAGCGCCAACGGGGCTGGCCGCCGCCCTGCGTCTCAGGGGGTGATCACCACCTTGCCGGTCGAGGCGCGGCTGCGCAGCAGCTCCATTCCCTCTTCGACACGATCCAGCGGCAGAACATGGCTGACATGCGGTTTCAACTTGCCGTCCTGGTACCACTGGAACAGGGTCTCGAAACTTCGCCGCATGACCTCGGGCCGGAAATTCAGATAGCCGCCGATATAGAAACCGATCACCGTCAGGTTCTTGACCAGCAGGTGATTGGCCGGAATTTGCGGCACGTCGCCACCGGCGAAACCGATCGGCAGCAGGCGGCCTTCGGGGTTGGTGGCGCGAAAGGCGGCCTTGAACACCTCGCCGCCAATCGCGTCGTAGACGACATCGACCCCGCCAAGCTCTAACAGGCGGGCGCGCAGATCCTCGCTCGCGTCGATCAGGATATCGGCGCCGGCATGGCGCGCGATCTCGAGCTTGTCAGCTCCGCGTGCATGGGCGATCACCCGCGCGCCCATCAGCTTGCCGATCTCGACTGCCGTCAGCCCGACCCCGCCCGCGGCCCCGGTGACCAGCAGCGTCTCACCCGGTTGCAGGCGCGCCCGGTGATCCAGCGCCATGTGGCCGGTGCCATAGGCGATCAGGAAGGCGGCGGCGTGCTCGAAACTCATCGCATCGGGCAGTTTCACGGCGCGGCCGGCAGAGAACACACCCTGTTCGGCCAATCCGCCCTGTCCCGAGTAGACAGCGATTCGGTCGCCGACGGCAAAACCGTCCACCCGCGGCCCCACGGAATTGACGATTCCGGCTACTTCGAGGCCCAAAGTGAAGGGAGCGGCCGGAGTATCCTGGTACGTGCCTTTCTGCATCAGCAGGTCGGCAAAGTTCAGTCCGCACGCGCGAATATCGACCCGGATTTCACCGGGTCCCGGCGCCGGAACTGGCCTGTCGACCAGAACGGCCCGGGTGGCATCCTTGAGAACAGTAAATGAACGCATTGCTGTTACCTCTTGATTCTTAGGCCATAAAGGTCAAGCGCGGCGCGGCTGTCAAACTGGCAGGTCTTTGGGAGGTCACTGAGTCGCGGCGGTCTTCTGAGCGGTGCCGGGCGTTACTCCACACAGGTTGTATACGTCAAAAAGAAACGCAACCAAAAGTGGACTTCCGAGTTGGAAGATTCAACCAGCTTGAATTCAACCCACAATTTCGTCATATTCCAAAGTGGTGAGGTTCGAGTTGCCAGACGTTATTAGGAAAACCTTAGTCTGCAATGCCGGACAATTGGGCAAGTCTGCCCCTCCGGTTGTTTCCCCGGGCGGTTGTCAGTGTATCAGAGGAGAATTTCAATGACCCATCCTGTTGACGTCCATGTGGGCAAGCGCGTCCGTCACCGGCGCTGGCTGATTGGTATGACCCAGCAGCAACTGGCCGAACAGGTCGGCATCAAGTTCCAGCAGATCCAGAAATACGAGACCGGAGCCAATCGGATCAGCGCCTCTCGCCTCTGGGATATCGCCGATGCGCTGGATGTGCCGGTCAGCTTCTTCTTCGAAGGGTTGGACAACACACAAAAAGGCAGTTCGGAAAAGCCCAGCGTGCCTGCCGATTTGATGGGCGACAAGGAAGCGCTGGATCTGGTCCGTTCCTACTACGCAATCCCCGAGAACCAGCGCCGCCGTCTGTTCGAACTGGCCCGCGTCCTCAGCGACGTCGCCTGACAATCCGACACCTGTTGCTTTACCGTGTCGTCGATGGCAAAGCACCGTCATGACAGACACAGACCTGACAGATGTCGTGATCGCCGAAAAGCTTGCCGATGCAGCGCGGCAGGCCATTCTTCCCTATTTCCGGCGGGCGGACCTTGACGCGGAAAACAAGCTTGCCGCCGGGTTCGATCCGGTAACAGCGGCCGACCGCGACGCCGAGCTGGCGATGCGCGCCATCCTGGCGGATCTGCGGCCGCAGGACGCGATTCACGGTGAAGAATTCGCCAATGTTCCGGGCCGATCCGGTCGGACCTGGGTGCTCGATCCCATCGACGGGACCCGGGGGTTCATCTCCGGTACGCCCACATGGGGGGTGCTGATTGCCCTTTCGGACCAGAATGGTCCGTTCCTTGGGGTGATCGATCAGCCTTACATCGGCGAACGGTTCATCGGCACGCCGCAGGGGGCGCATATGGTCGGGCCGATGGGGCGGCGCGATTTGGGCACGCGGCGTGGTGCCGCGCTGGAGGACGCGGTGCTGTTCACCACATTCCCTGAACTGGGCAGCAGCGATGAAGAGGCCGCTTTCCGGGCGGTGTCGAGACGGGTCAAACTCACCCGATACGGCATGGATTGCTACGCTTATGCGCTGCTGGCCGCCGGGCTGGTGGATCTGGTCATAGAGGCAGGGCTGAAGGCGGTCGACATCCAGGCCCCGATTGCCCTGATCCGGGCCGCCGGGGGCGTTGTCACGGATTGGCAGGGGGGACCGGCTCATGAAGGGGGCAGGGCGCTCGCCGCGGCCAATCCGCAGATGCACGCGGCGGCGCTGGAGATCCTCAGCCGGGCCTGATGTCTTGCGGTCCGCCGACCGCTGGGGTAGGCTTTGCAAGCGCCGGTTCTTGACCCCGTTTTCCATCGGCGCATCACACACTTCCATGAGACGGGTGAGAACAAGAGAAGTGTGTCGACATGTCCGAAATCCTCATCCGCAAGGCCGATTGCATCCTGACCATGGATGCCGGTCGCCGCGAACTCACCGGCGCCGATATCCTGATGCGGGACGGAACCATAGCGGCCATCGGCCAAGGCCTGGCCACCACCGGCGCGGTGCACGACGCGCGCGGCTGCGTGGTCACGCCGGGCCTCGTGAATACCCATCACCACCTCTATCAGAGCCTCACGCGCGCGGTGCCGGGCGGGCAGGACGCGCTGCTCTTTGGCTGGCTCAAGACGCTCTATCCGATTTGGTCCCGTTTCGGGCCCGAGGAGATGTTCGTTTCGGCCCAGATCGGGCTGGCGGAACTGGCGCTGTCGGGCTGCACGCTCAGTTCCGATCACCTGTATCTCTACCCCAACGGCGCGCGGCTTGACGATACCATCGCCGCCGCGACCGAGCTTGGCCTGCGCTTTCACCCCACAAGGGGCGCCATGAGCATCGGCGAAAGCGCCGGTGGCCTGCCGCCCGATACGCTGGTCGAGGGTGAAGCCGCGATCCTGGACGACATGATCCGGGTGGTCGATGCCTTTCATGACGCGGGCGAGGGCAGCATGTGCCGCGTGGGCCTTGCCCCCTGTTCGCCCTTCTCGGTCAGCCGCGAGCTGATGCGCGACGCGGCGCTGCTGGCGCGCGACAAGGGCGTGATGCTGCACACCCATCTGGCCGAGAATGACGAGGATATCGCCTATAGCCTGGCGCAGTTCGGTTGCCGCCCCGGTCAATATGCCGAGGATCTGGGCTGGATCGGCCCGGATGTCTGGCACGCCCATTGCGTCAAGCTGGACGGGGCCGAGATCGACCTCTTCGCCCGCTCACGCACCGGCGTCGCCCATTGCCCCTGTTCCAACTGCCGTCTGGGCAGTGGCATCGCCCCGGTGCGTGCGATGCGCGACGCGGGCGTGCCGGTGGGGTTGGGGGTCGACGGCTCGGCCAGCAACGACAGCGGCAACCTGATGGGTGAGGCGCGGCAGGCAATGCTGTTGCAGCGCGTTGCGCGGGGCGCCAATGCCATGTCGGCCCGCGAGGCGCTGGAGATCGCCACCCGCGGCGGCGCCGATGTGCTGGGCCGCCCCGATTGCGGCCGGCTCGAGCTGGGCAAACGTGCCGATATCGCGGTCTGGGATGTCTCGGGCATTGATAGCGCGGGCAGCTGGGATCCGGCGGCGCTGCTGCTGGCCGGACCTACCCGGGTCAAGCACCTGTTTGTCGAAGGCCGCCAGATCGTGCGCGACGGCCAGATCATCACCATAGACCTGCCGCGCATGATCGAACGGCAAAACCGCCTTGCCCGCGCGCTGATGGACTGATCCCCTTCATTTCGCAAAAAAATACTCCCGCTGGAGGCCCGCCCGCAGGGCGATCAGACCCGCCTACCGCCGATCCAGACCTCGGCAATGGCGCGGTCGTCGCCCATCATGATGGTCGGGAACAGCGCTTCCCACAGGTCGTCCGCCACGGCGCTGCGCTGGGCGATGGCGGGGGTCGAGGCGAGGTCGAGCACCACCAAGTCGGCCTCCATCCCCGGGGCGATATTGCCGATCTGGTGATCCATCCGCAGCGCCCGTGCCGAGCCCTGCGTGGCCAGCCAGATCAGTTGCGCAGCATGGAGCGGCACGCCGCGCAGCTGGCCGATCTCATAGGCCGCCGCCATGGTGCGCAGCATGGAGAAGCTCGACCCGCCACCGGTATCGGTGGCCAGCCCGATCCGCTGCCCCTCAGCCATCAGCCCGGCCATGTCGAAGAGGCCCGAGCCGATGAAGGTGTTCGAGGTCGGGCAATGGATAAGCCCGGCACCATGTTCGCGCAGCCGGTCGCGCTCGCGCTTTTCCAAGTGGATCGCATGGCCATAAAGCCCACGCCCACCCAAGAGCCCGTGCTGCTCGTAAGTGTCCAGATAGTCCCGCGCCTCGGGGTAGAGCCCCTTGACCCATTCGATCTCGTCGGTCTGTTCGCTCAGATGGGTCTGCATCAGGCAATCGGGATGCTCGGCCCAGAGCGCGCCCATCGCATCCAGCTGTTCCGGTGTGGAAGTGGGCGAGAACCGGGGCGTGATCGCGTAAGAGATCCGGTCCACCCCATGCCACTTCTGCAACAGCGCCCTAGACTGGTCATAGGCGCTTTGCGCCGTGTCGCGCAGGAATTCGGGGGCGTTGCGGTCCATGCAGGTCTTGCCCGCCACCACCCGCTGCCCGCGCGCCTGCGCCTCGGAAAAGAAGGCCTCCACGCTCTCGGGATGGATGGTGCAGAAACTGCACATGGTGGTGGTGCCATGCGCCGCCGTCAGGTCCAGATAGCGCGCCGCGATCTCGGACGCATAGGCCGGATCGGCGAACTTGCGCTCCTCGGGAAAGGTATAGGTGTTGAGCCAGTCGATCAGCCGCTTGCCCCAACTGGCGATCATCGCCGTCTGGGGATAATGCACATGGGCATCGACAAAACCGGCCAGGATGACATGCGCGCCATGGTTCGTCTCGGCGGCATCCGGTGCCGCCGCGCGCATCGCCGCCAGCGTACCGACAGCCGCGATATGCGACCCGTCGATCAGCACGGCCTCATCGACCTGTACCGCATCCGCGGGCGCGCCTTCGAACGGAGAGCGGGCAAAGGACAGGACCTGCCCCCTGAGGATCGTCTTGCCGGTCATCGTCCGGACCTCCTTTGCGCATCACAAAACGGACGCTACCCTAAAACATTCCCGGCCCGGCGGTAAATTGCGCCATTGTCATTGTTTTCTGATAGCTGCTTCTTCAAATTCGCGGCCAATTCGCATAGGGGCTAACCATGAGCACAGGTTCCGACACACCCGATCTGGAAAAGCCCCGCGACGAGGACGCCTATGAGCTCGATCTCGAGCTTGTGGCCGAGATTCTCGAGGCGGTCGAGGCAGGCAATCGAGAGCGTCTGATCGAGTTGATGGAGCCGTTGCACGCGGCCGACATCGCCGACCTTCTGGAACAGATCGACGCCCAGGACCGGGCGGACCTGATCCGTCTCTACGACCGCGAGTTCGATGGCGAGATCCTGTCCGAACTTGACGAGGGCATCCGCGAGGACGTGATCCGCCAGCTGACGCCCGAGGTCCTGGCCGAGGCGGTGCGCGAACTGGACAGCGACGATGTGGTCGACCTGATCGAGGATCTCGAAGAGACCGAGCAGGTGGCGATCCTCGACGCGCTGGACGATGCCGACCGGGTCGCGGTCGAACAGTCGCTGACCTATCCCGAAGGTTCCGCAGGCCGCCTGATGCAGCGCGAGGTGGTGATGGCCCCCGAACACTGGACGGTGGGCGAGGTCATCGACTTCATGCGCAACTCGGACGAGTTGCCGGACCAGTTCTATCACGTGGTGCTGGTCGACCCGCGCCTGCATCCCATCGGCAACGTGACCCTGGGCCGGATCATGTCGGCCCGACGCGAGGTCCCGCTTGCCGACCTCGCCGAAGAGACGTTTCAGATCATTCCCGTCGACCAGGACGAGGAAGATGTCGCCTATGCCTTCAACCAGTACCACCTGATCTCGGCGCCCGTGGTCGATGCCGAGGGCCGGCTGGTCGGCATGATCACCATCGACGATGCGATGATCGTACTGGACGAGGGCCACGAAGAGGACATCCTCCGCCTCGCCGGTGTCGGCGAGGAAAGCAGCCTGTCCGACACGGCGGTCGAGACGACGCGCCAGCGCCTGCCCTGGCTGGCGGTCAACCTGGCGACCGCGATCCTGGCCTCGCTGGTGATCTCGATCTTCGAGGACACGATCGCCAGCGTCGTGGCGCTGGCCGTGCTGATGCCGATCGTGGCCTCCATGGGGGGCAATGCCGGTACCCAGAGCCTGACGGTGGCGGTGCGGGCGCTCGCCACCCGCGACCTTACGGGGTCGAACCTGGGCCGGGTGATCCGGCGCGAGGTGGTGGTGGGCCTGGCCAACGGGCTGGTATTTGCCGTGGTGATGGGGCTGGTCGGCTATGTCTGGTTCGGCCTGCCGATGCTGGGCATCGTCATCGCTGCCGCAATGGTGGTCAATCTGGTCGTGGCCGGGCTGGCGGGCACAGGCATTCCGGTGCTTCTTGAAAAGGCCGGAGTCGATCCGGCGCTGGCCTCGGGCACTTTCGTCACCACCGTTACCGACGTGGTGGGGTTCTTCGCGTTCCTGGGGCTGGCTTCCGTCTTCCTGTTGTAAAGGCTCCCGCATGGACGACCTGACCGAGATCAAGGCCGCTGCCCGCAAGGCGGCTTTTGCCCGCCGTAAACTGGCCTTCGACGCGCGTCCCCCGGGTGCTGCGGGGCGGCTGTCGGAAGTCCTGGCTGGCTATCGCGGCGTGCCGCTGTCGGGCTATATGCCGATCCGGACCGAGATCGACCCGCTGCCCGCCATGGCCGAGGCCGCCGCCCACGGTCCCGTGGGCGTTCCTGTCATTCAGGGGGCGGGGCTGGCCTTGCGGTTTTCGCGCTGGGACCCGGACGGCCCGCTGCGCGAGGGGCCGTTTGGGGCCATGGTGCCGGAAATCGACGACTGGATGGAACCCGAGATTCTGATCGTGCCGCTGGTGGCCTTTGACGCGCGCGGCGGGCGGCTGGGCTATGGCGGCGGGTTCTACGACCGCACCTTGCAGGGGCTGCGCGCCAAACGGGCCACGCTTGCCATCGGCTTCGCCTTCGACGCGCAAGAGGCTGAGGCGCTGCCGCTGGAAGCCACGGACCAGCCGCTTGATATGGTGGTCACCGAAAGCCGGGTGCTGAGCTTTTGACCTTTCGCCCGGGTTCGGCCAGCGCGCATTGAGTATTTTTGACCAGAAAGAAGCCCGATCACGCGCCTGCTTCTTTCTGGTTGAAAATACTCCGGGGGAGGCGCCGAAGGCGCCGGGGGCAGCGCCCCCTGCATTTCCCGCTTGCCCGAAGGCGCGCCGCCGCCTAGGACCGGGGACATGAAGATACTCTTTCTTGGCGATGTGATGGGCCGTGCCGGGCGCGCGGCGGTGGTTGAGCACCTGCCGCGGCTGCGGGCAGAGTGGAAGCTTGATTTTGTGGTGGTGAATGGCGAGAACGCCTCGAACGGCATGGGCCTGTCGGGTGAGCATGCCAAGCTGCTGCTCGATGCCGGGGCAGATTGCCTGACCCTTGGCGATCATGCTTTCGACCAGAAGGACATGCTGCAATACATCGAGGGCGAAAGCCGCATCGTGCGCCCGATCAACTATGCCAAGGGCGCGCCGGGGCGGGGGCATCGCCTGTTCAACGCGCCGGGCGGGCGCAAGGTGCTGGTGGCGCAGGTGCTGGGCCAGGTCTTCATGAAGCGTCCCTATGACGATCCGTTTTCGGCCATCGAACCGGTGCTGAAGTCGCATCCGCGCGGCGGCATGGCCAATGCGGTGATCGTCGACATGCATTGCGAGGCGACTTCGGAGAAGATGGCGATGGGCCATTTCTGCGACGGGCGCGCCAGCCTGGTGGTGGGGACCCATACCCATGTACCCACGGCGGATGCGATGGTAATGCCGGGCGGCACCGGATACCTGAGCGACGCGGGCATGTGCGGCGATTACGATTCGGTTATCGGCATGGACAAGGCCGAGCCGATGCGCCGGTTCATCACCGGCATGGCCAAGACCCGTTTCACTCCGGCACTGGGCGCCGCGACGGTGTCGGGCGTCTATGTCGAGACCGATGACCGCACCGGCGCCACGACCCGGATCGCGATGGTGCGCGTGGGTGGCCGGCTGGAACAATCCGGTCCATGACCCGCCGCACCCTGGCCTTTCATATCGGCCTCTTGCTGCTGTTCGGGACCGGCTGGGGCCTGACCCAGCCGCTGACCAAGATCGCGGTCAGCACCGGGTATCAGCCGCTGGGTCTGATCTTCTGGCAACTGGTGATTGGTGCGGGCGTCATGGCCGGGGTTTCCCTGCTGCGCGGGCGCGGCCTGCCGGTGACTGGGCGGACCCTGGCGGTTTGCCTGATCATCGCGCTGGTGGGCACGCTGGTGCCCAACGCGGCCTCTTACCGGGCCATCACGCATCTGCCGTCGGGGCTGATGTCGATCCTGATGTCGCTTATCCCGATGATGGCTTTCCCGATTGCTCTGGGCTTGGGATTGGAGCCCTTCAGTTCGCGCCGTTTCGGCGGCCTGGCCGCCGGGCTGGCGGGGGTCCTGCTGCTGGTGCTGCCCGAGGCGAGCCTGCCCGACCGGTCGATGCTGGCCTGGCTGCCGCTGGCGCTGGTGGCGCCGCTCTGCTACGCGGTCGAGGGCAATTATGTCTCGCGCTGGGGCACGGCCGGGCTTGACGCGATCCAGGTGCTGTTCGGCGCCTCGCTGATGGGCGCCGCGATTGCCCTGCCGCTGGCGCTGGCCTCGGGCCAGTTCATCTCGCCGCTGGCGCCCTGGCGCGCGCCCGAATGGGCATTGATCGCCTCGTCGTTGATCCATGTCTTTGCATATGCGGGCTATGTCTGGCTGGTGGGGCAGGCGGGGGCGGTCTTTGCGGTTCAGGTCAGCTATGTCGTCACCGCGACCGGGGTGCTCTGGGCCATGGCGCTGCTGGGAGAGAGCTATTCGCCTTATATCTGGGCAGCCATGGGCCTGATCCTGCTGGGTGTGTTCCTGGTGCAGCCCCGGCCCAAGGATGGGCTTGCCCAGACGGGGACGATACGGGAAACTTAATGTCGGCACTGATGCCGGGCGCGAATGGATCATAACAGTTCGATATGCAATTCCTGACATTGAGCGAAACCGGCAGCGCCATCCTGACCCTCGGGATTGTGGGGCTGATGTTCATCCTCTTCCTGCGCGAGGTGTTCCCGACCGAGGTGGTGGCCATTCTGGGCGTCTCGGTGATGCTGGTGACCGGGGTTCTGCCCTATGATGCGGCGTTGCCGGTGCTGTCGAACCCGGCGCCCTGGACCATCGCGGCCATGTTCATCATCATGGGGGCTCTGGTGCGCACCGGCGCGCTTGACGCCTTCACCTCGATCGCACAGCGGCAGGCCCAGACCAATGCCCGCTTTGCCATCGGTCTGTTGATGGCCTTTGTCGTGGTTGCCTCGGCCTTTGTCTCGAACACGCCGGTGGTGGTGGTGATGATCCCGGTTTTCGTGCAGATCGCCCGCACGCTTGATGTCGCCGCCTCCAAGCTGCTGATCCCGCTCAGCTATGGTGCGATCATGGGCGGCACGCTGACGCTGATCGGGACCTCGACCAACCTGCTGGTCGACGGTGTGGCGCGGTCGCAGGGGCTGGAGGCGTTCTCGATTTTCGAGGTCACGCCGCTGGGCATCGCGGTGGTGGCCTGGGGCATGATCTATTTGCGTTTCATCGCCCCGCGTCTGCTGCCTGAACGGGACAGCATGGCAATGCTGTTGTCGGACAAGTCCAAGATGAAATTCTTCACCGAGGCGGTGATCCCGCCCGATAGCAACCTGATCGGGCGCGAGGTGACCGGGGTGCAGCTGTTCAAGCGGCCCGGCGTGCGGCTCATTGACGTGATCCGGGGCGACCTGTCGCTCCGCCGCAACCTCAAGGGGGTCGAGTTGCAGGTGGGCGACCGGGTGGTGCTGCGCACCCAGATGACCGAGCTTCTGAGCCTGCAACGCAACAAGGAACTGAAGCGCGTCGACCAGGTCTCAGCGGTCGAGACAACGACGGTCGAGGTGCTAATCACCCCTGGCTGCCGTATGGTGGGCCGGTCGCTGGGCGAGATGCGCCTGCGCCGGCGTTACGGTGTCTATGTGTTGGCGGTGCACCGCCGCAACCAGAACATCGGCCGCCAGTTGGACCAGCTGATTGTCAAGGTGGGCGATACGCTGCTGCTCGAAGGTGCGCCCGCCGATATCCAACGGCTGGCCGCGGATATGGAGATGGTCGATGTCTCGCATCCCTCGGCGCGCGCCTATCGGCGCGGCCACGCGCCCATCGCGGTAGCCTCGCTGGTGGGGATCGTGGCGCTGGCGGGCCTGGGGGTTGCGCCGATCCTGATGCTGTCGATCGTCGCCGTGGCGCTGGTGCTGGCCACCCGCTGCATCGACGCGGACGAGGCGTTCTCCTTTGTCGACGGACGGCTGCTGGCGCTGATCTTTTCCATGCTGGCCATCGGCGCGGCGCTGGAAAGCTCGGGCGCGGTGCGGCTGATCGTCGAGGCCATCGCGCCGGGGCTGGGCGGCCTGCCGCCCTTCCTGGTGATCTGGGCGATCTACCTGCTCACCTCTGTTCTGACGGAACTGGTGTCGAACAATGCGGTGGCCGTGGTTGTCACCCCGATTGCCATCGGTCTGGCGCAGGCCACCGGGCTCGATCCGCGCCCGCTGGTGGTGGCGGTCATGATCGCGGCCTCGGCCTCTTTCGCCACCCCTATCGGGTATCAGACCAACATGCTGGTCTACGGGCCGGGCGGCTATCGCTTTACCGATTTCTTAAAGGTGGGCGTCCCGCTGAACCTGAGCATGGGCCTGTTGGTCTCGGCTCTGATCCCGTTTATCTGGCCGCTTTGATTGCGCGCGGAACGCTGCGTTTCCGCGCGCCCGACTTGAATGTACACGCGCGGGCCCGATCTCTTGGATTGGGTCAGCATCTATATCGAAAGGTCTTGATGGCATGAAACGGTTTTTTGGATGGGCGGCGCTCTGCCTGGGCGCCCTGATCGGAGGCAGCGCAATGGCGGGAACGGTGACCGGAACCGCAGGCTATCGCGAGCGGATCGCGTTGCCGCCCGGAGCGGTGTTGGATGTGCAATTGCTTGACGTCTCGCGAATGGATGTGGCGGCCACGGTCCTGTCGGCCCGCCGCTATGCGATGACCGGCGTGCCGCAGGCCTTTGAGCTGGCCTATGACGATGCGCTGATCGACCCGGCGATGAGCTATTCGGTCTCGGCCCGCATCCTGGTGGGGGAAAAGCTGCTTTTCACCACCGACACGCATTACCCGGTGCTGACCCGCGAGGCGGGCGACAGCGTGGATCTGATGCTGGTCCGGGTCGCGCAGGCGGCCCCCAACCCGCTGGAGAACAGCTCCTGGCGCCTGTCCCACCTCGAAGGCGCGCCGGTCGAGGCGGAAAAACGGCCTGAGCTTGCCTTTGCCGACGATGGCGGCCTGGGGCTGCGCGGCGCCTGCAACAGTTTCCGGGGCAAGGCCGAAATCTCGGGCAACAAGCTGACCTTGCCGGCCAATATGGCCGGCACCCTGATGGCCTGCCCCGAGCCCGCGGAAGCGCTGGACCGGGCGCTGCTGGCGGCCTTTCCGCGGGTGGCGGGGTTTATCGTCGACGGTGACACCCTGATGCTGACCGATGCGGACGGGGCCGAGGTTTTGCGCCTGACACGGCTGCCGTAACCCCTTGGCCGCCCGCCCGGCTTGTGCCTATGCTGCGGCAAAGCCAGGAGGGCAGGTATGACGAAACAGGACATCCGCATGGCGCTGACCATCGCCGGGGTGGTGCTGTTTCTTGGCTGGGCGATCGGCTATGGCATCGGCCTGCTGACGCGCCCGGTCTCGGTCGTGCCGCCCAATCCGCCTGGCGAGGCCGCGGAAACGGTTAAATCCGAAATCGAAAAATCCGCGCGCACCGTCACCGGCGCGGACGGCGCGACCTATCCCGGCTATGCCGATGTCTATGTCAACGATTATGCCGACCTGCTGGATGAGGATGCGGAAAGCCGCATCCGCCAGGTCCTGATCGACCTCTACGATTACGCGGGCATCGAGATGACGGTGCTGATCATCGACAACATGGGGCAATATGGCCACCAAGGCGAGATCGAGCCCTTTGCCACCGGGCTGTTCAATGCCTGGGGGATCGGCAACGCCAGCCGCAACGACGGGGTGCTGGTGTTGGTCGCGCGTTATGACCGGCGCATGCGGATCGAGATCGGCGCGGGCTACGACATGAGCTGGAACGCCCGGATGCAACGGGTGATCGACACAGGGTTCCTGCCGTATTTCCGGCGCGACGAATACCAGAAGGGGATCGAGGCTGGGGTGGACGAGACCGTGCGCGAGCTGACCGGCAGCTATCCCGGCGCCTGGGACATGGGTACCGCACAGCGCGGCTGGTCCTGGATCGCGCGCGCGGTCGACCGGATCGGCGAATGGGTGCTGGCGCTGGTGCTGGTGCCGCTGGGCGGGCTGGCGCTGTGGCTGCGCCGCTATCTGCGCACCCGCCCGCGCCCCTGTCCGCAATGCCGCACGGTGTTGGTCCGCGCCGGGGAAGAGGCCGATGACGAACATCTCGACGGCGGCCAGCGGTTGGAGGAATTCCTCAAATCCGTCGACTATGACGTCTGGCATTGCCCGGGATGCGGCCATATCGACATTCACCGCTATAAAAGCTGGTTCTCTTCCTTTGGCGCCTGTCCGCAATGCAACTATCGCACGCTCTCGACCACCTCGACCGTGCTGACCGCCGCCACCAAATCGCGCGAGGGGCGCAAGCGGGTGGATTACGATTGCCGACATTGCGCCTATCACAACAGCGAGACCCGTACGATCCCCAGGATCAGCGACAGCAATGGCGGTGGTTCGGGGCGGTCGTCGTTCGGCGGCGGCTCCTCCTCGGGCGGCGGCGCTTCGGGAAGCTGGTAGCAGGGGCGCTGCCCCTCTGCGGCTGCGCCGCATTCACCCCGGGATATTTTTAGCAAGAGGATGAGGGCAGGGTGGTCTGCTCGAAGGAGAGCACCCTCGACACAAGCCAGGTCGGACGGGTACCCTTGCCCCCATATGGCAAGGGAGGCAAAGCCATGCATCCAACCGAAAAGGTTGTGCGCCAGTTTCACGAATCCTGGGACCTGCGCGACCCCGAGCGCGGTGCTGCCGTGATCGCCGAGGATTGCGATTTCGAAGACATAGCGCGCGGTGAAAAACTGCCGGGGAAACAAGCGTACAAGGCTGACTACAATCGCTGGCGCGAGGCCTTTCCCGACGGGCTGTGCAAGGTGGAGAATGTGATCGTCAGCCAATGTGGCGAATGGGCGACGGTCGAGTTCCGCAACACCGGGACGCATACCGGGGTTCTGCGGTCCAGCCTTGGTGATTTCCAGCCGACCGGTCGGCGGGCCGAGGTGCGCTATTGCTCGGTCATGCGTGTTCGGGATGGCAAGGTGGTCGAAGGGCGCGACTATTACGACAGTGTCACAATTGTCCGCCAGCTGGGTTTGATGGAGTAGGACTTTTCGGGGCGGACCAAATGCGGGCTTCTGCCTGATCCTCAGGCCATGGCCCGCGACCGCCCGGCATTGCGGCCCGAGAAGATGCAGCCGCCCAGGAAGGTGCCTTCGAGCGCGTTATAGCCGTGGTATCCACCGCCGCCGAACCCCGAGACCTCGCCCGCCGCAAAAAGGCCCGGCACCACCTGCCCATCGGCGCCCAGCATTTGGCCATCCAGATTGGTATGCAGCCCACCCAGCGTCTTGCGGGTCAGCACATGCAGGCGCACCGCGATCAGCGGACCATTGGCGGGGTCGAGGAACTTGTGCGGCTTGGCGGTGCGGATCAGCCGGTCGCCGCGATAGTTGCGCGCGGCATGGATCGCCATGATCTGCGCATCCTTGGTGAATGGGTTGTCCATCTGCGCATCGCGCGCCTCGATCTGGGCGCGCAGATGGGCCTCGTCGATCGGCACCTCGCCCAGCTGGTTCATGCCGCGCACCAATTCGCTCAGGCTGTGGGCGACAACAAAATCCTCGCCATGCTGCTTGAAAGCCTCCACCGGCGCAGTTGCGGATTTGCCCGACAGGATGCGCTGGCGGATCACCTCGGACCATTTGGCCGAGGTGAAATCGGGGTTCTGTTCCGAGCCCGAGAGCGCGAATTCCTTCTTGATCACCTTCTGGGTCAGCACGAACCAGCTGTATTCGTATCCGGTCTTGAGGATCTCGCGCAGTGTGGTCAGCGTGTCGAACCCCGGCAGGCAGGGCGGCGCCAGCCGGTTGCCGCGCGCATCGAACCACATCGACGAGGGGCCGGGCAGGATGCGGATGCCGTGGTCGGGCCAGATCGGATCCCAGTTGCGCACGCCCTCGGTGTAATGCCACATCCGGTCGCCGTTGATCACATGGCCGCCCGCCCGTTCCGAAATCGCGATCATCCGGCCATCGACATGGAACGGCACGCCCGCCACCATGTCGCGCGGCGGCTCTCCCAGCCGGTCGCGCGGCCAGGCCTTGCGCACCAGGTCGAAATTGCCGCCGATCCCGCCCGAGGTGACCAGGATCGAGGGGGCATAGACCTCGAACTCGCCCACCTCGTCGCGGTTGGTCTTTTGCCCGCGTTGGGCGCTGTCATCTGCCAGAACCTCGCCCGAGACCCCGGTCGCGGCACCGTGCTGCATGATGATATGGCTGACCTGATGGCGAAACCGCATCTCGATCCGGCCTGCCGCCACGTGGTCCCGCACCCGGCGCTGGAACTGCGCCAGAACGCCCGGCCCGGTGCCCCAGGTGATGTGAAAGCGCGGCACAGAGTTACCATGCCCATTGGCATAGGACCCGCCGCGCTCGGCCCAGCCCACCACCGGGAACCAGCGCAGGCCCATCGCATGCAGCCAGGGGCGCATCTCGCCGGCGGCGAATTCCACATAGGCCTCAGCCCATTTGCGCGGCCAGGCGTCCTCGGCGCGGTCGAACCGGGCGCTGCCCATCCAGTCGCGCAGGGCCAGATCGGCGCTGTCGCGGATGCCCATGCGGCGCTGTTCGGGGGTGTCGACCATGAACAGCCCGCCCAGCGACCAGAAGGCCTGACCGCCCAGGAAACTCTCGGGTTCCTGATCCAGCAGGATCACCCGCTTGCCCCGGTCGCCCAGTTCGGCGGCGGCGACCAGCCCGGCCAACCCGCTGCCCACGATGATCGCATCGGCGGTATTCGCGCCCATATCCATCCTCCCCTGTCCTAGTGTCAGCCTAGGACGGGGGCGGGGCAACAGGCAACGGCGCCGTTGGGTCAGCCATAGCGCCGGGCAAAGCGGCGCAGGATCTCGCCCGGGGCAGTGACCTCGGCCGAATGGCAGAGCGTGATCAGCCGTTCGGCATCCTCGGGCGGGAAATAACCATGATCCTTGTAGATCTGGATGCGTTGTTCGAAATCATGCGCATCCGCTTCCGGGTGAAACTGGGTGGCATAGACATTCTCGCCCCAGCGGATCATCTGATATGGGCAGGGGGCCGAGGCGACCAGATGGGTACAGCCCGGCGGCAGCGCCTGCACCGCCTCCTTGTGACCCACATAGGCCTCGAAAACCGGGGGCAGGCCAGCGGTCAGCGGATCGGTCGCGCCGCTTGCTGTCAGCGTGCAGGTCGAGGGGCCGACCGGCTCGTCATAGCGCGCCTTGCTGACCGCGCCGCCCAGATGCGCCGCCAGCACGCCCAGCCCATAGCAGCAGCCCATGAAGGGATGATCAGCACCGGTGATCTGCGGCATCAGCCCCAGGATCGCCGCCTCGATCCGCGCTTCGGCCGCGGGCTTGGTGGCGGGATCGTCGCTGACACAGCCGGGGCCGCCGCCGACGATGACGCCCGCGTAATCGGTCACATCCAACCCCTCGGGCAGGTCTTCACAATCCAGCCGGATGCGATGCGCCCGCTCCGGCCCGATCCCGCATTTGTCGAGGATCGAGGCGAACTCGGCGTCAGCAGCATCGGTTTCGGGGCGCAATTGCAGGATCAGAAAGCGTTTCATGGCGCTTCGTCTAACGCGCAGTGCCCTGCCGGGCAAGCGCGTGCATGGCCGGAAGGGGCCAAGCGAGGCTCTGCCTCGCGCTCCGGAGTATTTGGGGCGAAATGAAGAGAGCAGGCCCTGCTGCTTCTTTCTGGTCGGAAATACTCCGGGGGAGTCGCCCGGAACGGGCGGCGGGGGCAGCGCCCCCCGCCTTGGGCGGGTTTATAGCGCCGCCATCACCTCGTCGGAGGCTTCGAAATTGGTGGTCACGCGCTGCACGTCGTCGTCGTCTTCCAGCGCATCCACCAGCTTCATCAGCTTTTGCATCGCATCCAGATCCAGCTCGGTCGTGGTGGTGGGTTTCCACACCAGCTTGGTCGAATCCGATTCGCCCAACTCCGCTTCCAGCGCCGTCGATACCTCGTTCAGGTCGGTATCGGCGCACCAGATCACGTGGCCTTCTTCCGAGCTTTCCACGTCTTCGGCGCCGGCCTCGATCGCCGCCATCATCACGGTGTCGGCATCGCCAACCTCGGCCGGATAGACCACCTCGCCCTTGCGTTCGAACATGAAGCCCACCGAGCCGGTCTCGCCCAGGTTGCCGCCATGCTTGGTAAAGGTCGAGCGCACGTTCGACGCGGTGCGGTTGCGGTTGTCGGTCATCGCCTCGACGATCACCGCCACGCCGTTGGGGCCATAGCCCTCATAGCGGATTTCCTCATAGGCATCGCCATCGCCGCCGATCGCCTTCTTGATAGCGCGTTCGATATTGTCCTTGGGCATCGACTGGGACTTGGCTTCCTTGATCGCCAGGCGCAGGCGCGGGTTCTTGTCCGGGTCCGGGTCGCCCATCTTGGCTGCAACGGTGATCTCTTTCGAGAACTTCGAGAACAGCTTTGACCGCGCGGCGTCCTGCCGGCCCTTGCGGTGCTGGATGTTTGCCCATTTGGAATGGCCGGCCATGTGGAACTCCCGACGTATTTGGCTTGACCGCGCTTCTATAGACGAAGGGCCGGGGGGGCTTCAATCCCCGTTTGGCGCCCCGCCGGACTCACGAAAATTTGTTGGCTTGTTAAGTAATTCATGTTTTACTTAGGGCAGAGCCTACGACGATGCGACGCGGGCGCTCCCGTGGACGCAGGCCATGTTCAGGGAGGAACAGAACCATGACATTTCGCAAGACACTCGCCGCATTTGCGGCTGCGGCCGGTCTATTGGTGGCCGGTATCGCCCAGGCCGAATGGGCGCCCAAGGGCAACCTGACGCTTCAGATCGGGTTCGGTGCCGGTGGCTCGACCGACACTATCGGCCGGGTCGTGGCCAAGGTGATGAAGGAACAGACCGGCTGGAACGTGATTGCCGAGAACAAGCCGGGCGGCGGCGGCGTCGCCATGTTCGCCGGGATCGCCAACCGCCCCGCCGATGGCTCGGTGGTCGGGCTGGGCGTCAACATGCCGATCCTGGTGAACCTGGTGAACAAGCCCGGAGAGTTGGGTTTCGATCTGGACAGTTTCGATTATCTCGGCACCGCGGCGCGGGCGCAGCTGGGCCTCTTTGCCCGTGCCGATGCGTCGTTCGACGATGTCGCCGGGCTGATCGAATATGCCAAGGCCAACGGGGCCGCGCCGCTGGCCTTTGATGCCAAACCGCAGGAACTGGCGATGCGCCAGGTGATGGCGAAATCGGGCGCCGAGTTCCAGTTCCTCTCGACCAAGGGCGGGGCCGAGAACCTGAAACTGGTGCTGGGTGGTCAGGCCATCGCCGGGTTCGAGGCGGGCGAGCATCTGCCCTTCCTGGAAAGCGGCGAGATCAAGATGATCGCCAGCATGAACAACACCCGCCACAACTATGCCCCTGACACGCCGACCCTGCCGGAACAGGGCTATGACATCTATGTCGATCCGGTGTTCTTCTTTGCCGCCGCCAAGGGCACGCCCGAGGATGCCCGCATGGCGATCACCGAGGCGCTGGCTGCAGCACTCGACAGCGAAGAGGTTAAGACCGTGGTGATGAACTCGCTGAAATCGCCGATCGAGAACATGGGCCCCGAAGGCACCGAAAAGATGCTGCGTGACGGGCTGGTGAACGTGGGTGCACTGTTCGGCAAGTGACGGGCCGAGCATGCAAGCCAAGACAAGCGACCGGCTGCTGGGCCTGTTCCTGATCCTGCTGGCGGTGGCGTTTTTCGCCACCATCATCCCCTGGCAGGCGCAGGCGGCCGATTATGGCTGGCTCAAGCCCCGGACTTTGCCCCGTATCCTGGCGATGGTGCTGGGCCTGTGTGGCCTGGCGCTGCTGATCCGCCCGCCGGGCGATGTGCGCCCGAGGCGGTTCTACTGGGCGCGCGCCATGCTTTTTGCCGGGGTTCTGGTGCTGGGGCTGGCGGCGATGTCGTGGCTGGGTTTTGTCCTGGTTGCCCCCCCCATGGCGCTGGTGCTGATGTGGCTTGCGCATGAACGGCGGCCGCTCTGGCTGGTGCTGGGGGCCGCCGGAATGCCCGCCGCGATCTGGTTCACGGTTGTGGTGCTGCTCGACCGCCCGCTGCCGTAACCCCGCCCTCATGACGAAAGGCCAAAGATGCCGGAACTGAGCGTCATCCTCGCCGGGTTTGGCGATGCCCTTGCCCCGATCAACCTGCTCTTCATCCTGTTCGGCGTGGCGCTGGGGCAGTTTGTCGGTGCGGTGCCGGGGATCGGGCCGGTGATGGCGACGGCCATCGCCATTCCGTTCACCTTTGGCATGGACCCGCTGACCGGCATCGCCTTTCTGGTGGGGGTGAACAAGGGCGGGCTGGTGGGCGGTGCGATCCCTGCGGTGCTGCTCAATACCCCCGGCACGCCCGACGCGGCGGCAACCGCGCTTGACGGCTATCCGCTGGCGAAACGGGGCAAACCGCTCAAGGCGACCAAGATGGCGCTGTTCTCCTCGATCACCGGCGACACGTTCAGCGATATCGTGCTGATCACCGTCTCGGCGCCGATGGCGATCCTGGCGCTGCGCATGGGCCCGGTCGAGGTTCTGGGCCTGATGCTGCTCGCCTTTGCCGTCATCGCTGGGCTGATGGGCCAGTCGCTGGTCAAGGGCGTGGTGGCCATCGCGCTGGGCCTGATGGCGGCGATGGTGGGCACCGATCCCGAACATGGCTCGCCCCGGCTGATCTTTGGCAATTACGAGCTTTACGACGGCCTGCCGCTGGCCTCGGTCGCGATCGGCATGCTGGCGATTTCGGAACTGCTGAAACGCCTAAGCGAAACGCGCGGCACCGTGCGCCCGGCAATCACCCTGCCGCGCAACCAGCCGCGCTCCGACCGCAGCGTCAGCTGGGCCGAATACTGGGGCTGCCGCTTCACCATGCTGCGCGGCGCGGTGATCGGCACCATTCTGGGCGCGCTTCCGGGCATCGGCTCGACGGCGGCGGCCTTCATGTCCTATGCCTCGGCCCGGCAGGCGTCGAAAGAGCCCGAGAGCTTTGGCAAGGGCAGCCTGCACGGCATCGCCGCGTCGGAATCGGCCAATTCCTCGGTCATGGGTGCGAACATGATCCCGATGCTGACGCTCGGCATACCCGGCAGCGTCAGCGCCGCGCTGATCATCAGCGCCTTCATGATCCACGGCATCCAGCCCGGCCCCTTCCTGTTCTCGCAGCAGGGGCAGCTGGTCTATGGCCTGTTCGGCGCGATGATCATCGCCAACCTGATCAACCTCTGGGTCGGGCAGCTTGGCTTGCGGTTCTGGGTGCGGGTGGTCTCCGCGCCGGAACCCTTCATCTTTGCCTCGGCGCTGCTGATGTGTTTCGTCGGAGTGGCGCTGGCCTCGGGCGGGCTGTTTGGCATCGGGGTGATGCTGGTCTTTGCGCTTCTGGCCTATGTGATGTCCGCCTTCGGCATCTCGGTCGTGGTCTTCATCATCGCCTTTTTCCTCGGTCCCCGGCTGGAAATCTCGCTGTCGCAGACGCTGGCCCTGCTGAACGGCCAGCCGCAAAAGCTGCTCGATTACCCGTTTGCGCTGGCCCTGATGGCGCTGGCACTGGTAACTGCGGTCGCGCTGGCCCGCCGCCGCGACACCGAAAGCGAAACGCGCTGAGCCTGTGGCCCTTCCCTCCGGCGCGGGGTAAGCTGCTCTGACTGCCGGAGATTTCGCCCATGACGCTTGACCAGATCCTGCTCTTCTCTCTCTTCGCGGCGGTGTTTGCGCTGCTGCTCTGGGGGCGGTTCCGCTACGATCTGGTGGCGTTTTCGGCACTGATGCTGGGGGTGGTGCTGGGGCTGGTCCCGGTCAAGGACGCATTCTCTGGCTTCGGCCATCCCGCCACCATCGTGGTGGCGCTGGTGCTGGTGGTCTCGGCCGGGCTGGTGCGATCCGGCGCGGTGTTCCTGATCACCCGCACGCTGGTCGATGCCTCGCGCGGCCTTGGCGCCCATATCGCGCTGATGGGCGGCATCGGCGCGGTGCTCTCGGCCTTCATGAACAACGTGGCGGCGCTGGCGCTCCTGATGCCGGTCGATATCCAGACCGCGCGCAAGGCGGGGCGGGCAGCGGCGCTGACGCTGATGCCCTTGTCCTTCGCCACCATCCTTGGCGGTATGGTTACGCTGATCGGCACGCCGCCCAATATCATCATCGCCTCGATCCGGGCCGAGGCGCTGGGTGAGCCATACCACATGTTCGATTTTGCTCCGGTCGGCGGGGCGGCGGCGCTGGCGGGGCTGATCTTTGTGGCGCTGATCGGCTGGCGGCTGATTCCTACACGCGGCGGCGGCGCTGCCGAGGCGGCCGAGGCGCTGGCCGAATACATTGCCGAACTGACAGTGCCCGAAGGGTCGCCCCATATCGGCAAACGCCTGGCTGAACTGGACGCCGAGGCGGAAAAGGCCGACGTGGCGCTTCTGGGTCTGATCCGCGACGGCCAGCGCCGCTATGGCCGTGCCGCCAACACCATCCTGGCCGCCGGCGATACGCTGGTGATCGAGGCCACGCCCGAGGCGCTCGATGAATTCCGCGCCGCCCTCAGCCTTGATTTCTCGGACAAGGAACGCCAGCAGGCGCTGACGGCGGCAGGCGAGGGGCTCGACGTGATCGAGGTGGTGGTGACTGACGGCGCCCGCATCGCGGGGCGCACCGCGCAGGGGCTGGGGCTCAGCTGGCGGCAGAACACCGTGCTGATGGGCATCTCGCGCCAGGGCACCCGGATCACCCAGCACATTCGCCGGACCGAGGTGCAGCCCGGCGATATCCTTCTCTTGCTCTGCCCGCGCGACCGGGGCCCGGATGTGACCGAGTGGCTGGGCTGCCTGCCGCTGGCCACGCGGGGCCTGAGCGTAACGGCCAATGACAAGACCTGGCTGGCCATCGGCCTCTTTGGTGCGGCGGTGCTGGCGGCCTCGGTCGGGCTTCTCTACCTGCCGGTGGCCTTGGGGCTGGTGGTGGTGGCCTATGTGCTGACCGGTATCCTGCCCATTGCCGAGCTGTATGACCATATCGAATGGCCGGTGGTGGTGCTTCTGGGCTCGATGATCCCGCTGGGGGCCGCGCTCGAGGCCTCGGGCGGGACGCAACTGATCGCGGGTGGGTTGGTGACATTGACCCAAGGCTGGCCCGCCTGGGCCATCCTGACCGTGCTGATGGTAGTGACGATGACGCTGTCGGATGTGCTCAACAACACCGCGACGACTATTGTGGCTGCCCCCGTCGGCATCCAGATGGCCAATGCGCTGGGCGTTTCGCCCGATCCGTTCCTGATGGCGGTGGCGGTGGCGGCCTCGGCGGCGTTCCTGACCCCGATCGGGCACAAGAACAACACGCTGATCCTTGGTCCCGGCGGCTATCATTTCGGCGATTACTGGCGCATGGGCCTGCCGTTGGAACTCTTGATCGTCGCGGTCACCATCCCGGCCATCCTGCTGTTCTGGCCGATGTAAGCGCTATTCCGCGAAACTCGCGATCTCGCTCAGCGGTTTCTTGATCTTGGCCACCTCGGGCACGGTCGCATCCTTCGCCGGATGCCCCACCGCGATGATCATCGTGGGTTTCTCGGAGGCCGGTCGCCCCAGCGCGTCATTCAGGAACCGCATCGGGTTCGGCGTATGGGTCAGCGCGCACAGCCCCGCGTGATGCAGCGCCGCCAGCAGGAAGCCGGTGGCGATGTTGACGCTCTCGGGCACGTAATAGTTCTTGTAGCGGGTGCCGTCGTCGAACTGGCCCCAGCGCTGGGCAAAGACCACGATCAGCCAGGGCGCAACCGTCAGATGTTCCTTCACCGCATTGGTGCCGATGGGCTCCAGCGCCTTGATCCACTCGTCGCCCGCGCCCCCCGCATAAAACCGCCGCTCTTCCTCCTCGGCCTCCTCCCGGATCCGCGCCTTCAGCGCCGGATCGGCCACCGCCACAAAATGCCAGGGCTGGTGATTGGCGCCCGAGGGCGCGGTGCCCGCCGTGCGGATGCAAGCCTCGATTACCGTACGCGGCACCGGTCGGTCCGCGTAGTCACGCACCGTATGGCGGCGGCGCATGGTGTCGTGAAACGCCTCGGCCGCGACCAGCATCTGGTCGTCACTCATCTCGACCCGGTCGGGCAAGGGCAGGGCGGAATAACTGAGAGCGTCGCGGGCAAACATGGCGCATCCTCCAAGACTGTCGCAACCTTATCCGGCAGTCTCAGTCCGGGTTCAAGCCCAGCACCGCCGCCCGCCGCACTGCGCGCGTCAGAGGCGCCAACGCCGGGGTCAGCACCCGGCTCACCTGCCAAGTCAGCGGCACGTCCAGCGGCCGGTGAGGGATCAGCGGCACCAGATCCCCCCGGTCGAGCTGCCCGCGCACCAGGGCGCGCGGGTTCATCCCCCATCCCATCCCGGCCAATGCGGCATCGACAAACCCCTGCGAGGACGGCAGGTAGTGGCAGGGCGGGTTCAGCCGCGCGCCGGTCTGCGCCTCGATCCAGCGCTGTTGCAGCCGGTCCTTGGCGTTGAAGGTCAGGCAGGGCGCGCGCTCCAGCGCCTCGGCCGTGACCCCGCCCACGAACCAGCGTTGCATAAAGGCGGGGCTGGCCGTCGCGATATAGCGCAGCGCGCCCAGCGGATGCGCGTCGCAGCCCGGCACCGGCTTGTCATTGGCGGTGATGGCGGCCGCCACCTCGCCACGCCTGAGCCAGTCGGCGGAATGATCCTGATCGTCGATCACCAGGTCGAACAGCACATCTTTGACCCCGGTCATCGCTGCCAGAAACCAGGTGGCCAGGCTGTCGGCATTGACCGCGATCCGCACCCGCACCGGCCCATCCCCTTGGTCCAGCGCCAGATCGCGGCTCACCTGCGCCTCCAATAGACCCACATCCTCGGCATGTCGCGCCAGCCGCAGCCCGGCGGCGGTGCCGGTGCACGGCGTGCCGCGATGGATCAGCGGCAGGCCCACCCGCTCTTCCAGCGCGCGGATCCGCTGCGAGACCGCCGAAGGCGTCACCGACAGCGCGCTAGCGGCGCCCTCGAAACTGCCAAGCCGCAGGATGGCGGCCAGGGCCGCCAGATGCTGGGGATCGAACTGCATTAGGAAATCTAAATCACCGTCAGTATCTTTAACTGGCTTAAACTGCGTGCGCCGTCTAGTCAAACCCCGACACAATCAAGGATCGCCGCCCATGTCGCCTGCCTTCTTCGCCGGATACGCGCTCAGCCTCGGGCTGATCCTTGCCATCGGGGCGCAGAACGCCTTTGTCCTGCGCCAGGGCATCCGGCGCGAGCACGTGTTCGTCGTCTGCCTGACCTGCGCCCTCTCCGATGCGCTGCTGATCACCGCCGGAGTGGCGGGCTTCGGCAGCCTGACACAGGCGGCGGACTGGTTCGAGCCGCTGATGCGCTATGGCGGCGCGACCTTCCTGATCTGGTACGGCGCGCGCAGCCTGCATGCCGCCTTTACCAAGGTCGAAGCGCTGGACGCGGGCCCTGCAAACGGCGCAAGCCTGCCGCTGCGCCCGGTGCTGCTGACGGTGCTGGCCTTCACCTGGCTCAACCCGCATGTCTATCTCGACACCGTGGTGCTGATCGGCTCGATCTCAGCGCAATACCCCGACCGGCTCAGTTTCGGCATCGGCGCGGCGCTGGCCAGCCTCACCTTCTTCTTTGCGCTGGGCTATGGCGCGCGACTGCTGGCGCCGCTCTTTGCCCGCCCTCGCGCGTGGCAGGTGCTCGACACGCTGGTGACGCTGACCATGTGGACCATCGCCGCCAAACTCCTGCTGGCGTGACTCACGCCGGAACTTGTTGTCATGTGAAGGGTTGCCCCGGCCAGAAATTGGGTGTTCAACCTCAGGCATGACGCCGGACCTGCCCCCTGACGCCCGCCCTGTTGCCGGTATCCTCTGGATGCTTGCGGCGGGGCTCTGCTTTGTGGTGATGACCGCGCTGGTCAAGTCGATGGGGCAGGGGATGCACCCGATCCAGTCGGCTTTCCTGCGCTATCTCTTCGGCATCGTCTTTCTGCTGCCGGCGCTGCGTCAGATCTTGTCCGCCCGGTTGACCCGCCGCCACTGGACCATCTTCGGTGTGCGCGGCGCCATCCATTCGGTGGGCGTGATGCTGTGGTTCTTTGCCATGACCCAGATCCCGCTGGCCGAGGTCACGGCGATGAACTACCTCACGCCGGTCTATGTCAGCCTCGGCGCCGCGCTGTTCCTGGGCGAGAAACTGGCCGCGCGCCGGATCACCGCCATCTTCGTGGCGCTGATCGGCGCTGCGATCATCCTGCGCCCCGGCTTTCGCGAGGTCTCGCCCGGGCATCTGGCGATGCTCGGCACCACGCTGACGCTGGGCGGTTCCTACCTGCTGGCCAAGGTGGCGGTCGATGATCTCAGCCCGGCCGTGGTGGTCGCGCATCTGTCGGTCTGGGTCACCGTGGCGATGATCCCCTTTGCCGTGGCGGTCTGGCAGACCCCCACCTGGCATCAGGTCGCCGTGCTGTTCACCATCGCCTGTTTCGCCACCGCCGGGCATTACTTCATGACCCTCGCGCTCAAGGCCGCGCCGGTGGCGGTGACCCAGCCGGTGACCTTCCTGCAACTGATCTGGGCCACGCTGCTGGGCGCGCTGGTCTTTGGCGAGGGGATCGACCCCTGGGTGATCGCGGGTGGTACGCTGATCCTGGCCTCGGTCAGCTTCATCACCTGGCGCGAGGCGGTGCTGAAACGCCGCCAGATCACCCCGCCCAGCATCGCGCCCAAGCTCTGAACGCTTGCAAGCGGCTCGGCGCGCGCCCTAGGGTCTGTTGAGATTCAGGATTCCCATCTGGTCTAGGTTCTGATTCAAACTCCCAAAAGGGAGGTCTGAATGGAC